>JANPEZ010000079.1:0-3618 GCA_031423155.1 Actinomycetes bacterium | reverse complement strand
GGCGTTGAGGTCTCCCCCGACGTTGTCGAAGGCCTCGGCTATGTCCTGGGCCGAACGCTGTTTCGTCCCTTTGAACAGCAGGTGCTCCAGGAAGTGGCTGGACCCGCTGATCCTGGGAGCTTCGTCGCGAGAACCGGCCAGGACCCAGATACCGAGTGCGACCGAGCGGACGCCAGGCATCCGCTCGGTCACGACCCGAAGGCCCGACGCGAACTCTGTTCGCCGTATGGCCATTGGGCTTGGCGCCCCTAGTCCTTCTTGTCGCGGAAGCGCTGACCGCGGTTGCGGTCCCCGCCCTCGCGTGGCGGACGGCCTCCGCCTTCACGCCGGGGCGGGCGGTCCCCGCCGCCGCTCTCGTCGGCGGCGCCGGCGGGAACATCCCACTCGGCACCGACGGGCTTGAGGCTGATCTTGCCCTGGGCGTCGATCTCTTGGACCTCGACGGTGAGCTTGTCGCCCTCCTGGACCGCTTCCTCCACCTTGGAAAGGCGCTTGCCCTTGCCGAGCTTGGAGATGTGGACCAGGCCGTCACGGCCCGGGACCAGGTTCACGAAGGCTCCGAAGGTGGTCGTCTTGACGACCGTTCCGTCGTATACCTCGCCGACCAGGACAGGACGCGGGTTGGCGATGTCGTTGATCATCGCGGCCGCCTCGTCGGCACCGGATCCACCGGCCGAGCCGATGTGCACGGTTCCGTCGTCCTGGATGTCGATGTCGGCACCCGTGAGCGCGATGATCTCGTTGATCCGCTTGCCCTTAGGCCCGATGACCTCGCCGATCTTGTCGACCGGGATGTGGATGCTGATGATCCTCGGGGCCTTCTCGTTGACCTCGGCGCGAGGCAGGTCGATCGCTGCCTCCATCACGTCAAGGATCTTGAAGCGAGCATCGCGCGCCTGCGTCAGCGCGCCTGCCAACACCTCTCCGGGGAGGCCGGTCACCTTCATGTCGAGCTGGATCGCGGTGACGAACTCGCGAGTGCCGGCGACCTTGAAGTCCATGTCACCGAGTGCGTCCTCGGCTCCAAGGATGTCGGTCAGCGTCACGTACTTGCCCTCGTCGGCGATCATGCCCATCGCGATGCCCGCGACCGGAGCCTTGATCGGCACCCCCGCGTCCATCAGCGAAAGGGTCGAGCCGCAGACCGAGGCCATCGACGTCGAACCGTTGGACGACAGCACGTCCGAGACCAGGCGCAGCGCATACGGGAACTCTTCATCGTTCGGTACGACCGGTATGAGGGCGCGCTCGGCGAGCGCGCCGTGGCCGATCTCGCGGCGCTTCGGCGAGCCGACGCGGCCGGTCTCACCGGTGGAGTACGGCGGGAAGTTGTAGTGGTGCATGTAGCGCTTGCCGTCCTCCAGGTCGAGCGTGTCGATCATCTGGGTCATCCGCAGCATGCCGAGCGTGGTGATGTTCAGCACCTGCGTGTCGCCCCGGCTGAACAGCGCCGAGCCGTGCGCGCGCTTGAGGACGCCGACCTCGGCCGAGAGCGGCCGGATGTCGGTGGGGGTGCGCCCGTCCATACGGACGCCTTCGTCGATGACGCGCTTGCGCATGACCTTCTTCTGGATCTGCTTCCACGCGGCGCCGAACTCGCTCATGCGAGACGCGTCATCCTCGCCCAGCTTGGCGGCCGTGTGTTCCTTGGTCTCGGCCTTGAGGGCGTCGAGCTTGGCTTCGCGCTCGGCCTTGTCGGGCACGATCGCCTCGCCTAGGCGGTCCTTGGCGAAGCCGGCGACGATCTCGTAGATGTCCTCGCCGTAGAGCGGGTTGGGCTCCCACGCCTGCTCGGTCACGTCGGCGGCGGCCACGACCTCGGCCTGGACGTCGATGATGCCGGCGATCGCGATCTTGGCGGCTTCCAGGCCCTGGGCGACGACCTCTTCGGTCGGCGCGGTGGCGCCATCGGCCAGAAGCGACCAGGTGTTGTCGGGGGCCTCGCCCTCGATCATCAAGACGTCGATCTCGCCCGAGTCGTTGCGGCGGCCGGCGACGACTATGTCGAACGTGGCGTCCTCGACCTCCTGGAAGGTCGGGTTGATGACCCATTCACCATCGATGAGGCCCATGCGGACCGAACCGACCGGGCCGTCGAACGGCAATCCCGCGAGCGAGACGGCCGCGGATGCGGCGTTCATCGCGGGGATGTCGTAGGGGTTCTCGCCGTCGACGCCCAAGATCGTGATGACGACCTGGACCTCGTCGCGGAACCCATCCTTGAAGGTCGGGCGCAGCGGCCGGTCGATCAGGCGGCAGGTGAGGATCGCTGTCTCGGACGGACGTCCTTCACGGCGGAAGAACGAACCGGGGATCTTGCCGGCGGCGTACATCCGCTCCTCGACGTCGATCGTGAGCGGGAAGAAGTCGATCCCCTCGCGGGGCTTGCTGCGGACGCAGGTGGCGAGCACCTGGGTCTCTCCGTAGGTGACCATCACGGCCCCGTCGGCGAGGCGTGCCATGCGGCCCGTCTCGAAGGACATGTCCTTGCTCCCGAACGGTCGGGAGATGTTGCTTGTGGTGGTGGCCATGGGCCTGTTCCTCCTTGGTATCGCGCGGGGCGATCCCCGCGGCTGTGGTTCGAGGAGGCGGCGTCGTGTGGCCAGTTGTCAGTGGTGGGCCTCCGAGGCGGGCGCCGTTCGCGCCGTCCGGGAGCTCGCTACTGATAACCGACCGCAGCCTTCGCTGCCTCCGGTGGGTCTACTTGGTGTATAGCATCACTCCCCTCTTCCCACGCCCCCTGGCGCGGGCTCGAGGCGTCTTAGCGGCGAAGACCGAGCTTCGCGATCAAGGCGCGGTATCGCTCGATGTCTTCCCGCTTGAGGTATTCGAGCAACCTGCGACGCCGCCCGACCATCTGCAACAGGCCTCGCCTGGAGTGATGGTCCTGCTTGTGCATCTTGAGATGCTCGGTCAGGTCCGTGATGCGCTTGGTGAGAACCGCTACCTGGACCTCTGCGGAGCCGGTGTCGCCCTTGCTGCGGGCGTGCTCGGCGATGAGCTGGGTCTTGTCCTCTTTGGTCAATGTCATACGAGGGTCAAGGCTACCAGAGGCCAGACGCCTGCCTTTGGGGCGACTTCGGAGGGCCGCTGAACACGAGCGGTCCCTGTTCTGAGGGTTTGGGGCTCGGTGGGCGCTTTCAGAAGACCCCGCTCACGTTAGTTCGCCAGTAGGGATCTCTCCGATCGTGCGCTCGACGTCGGCTGCGATCGCCTCGACCAGTTCCTCGACGCTGTCGTATCGGATCTCGTCTCTCAGACGCGTCCAGAACTCGACGGCGAGGGGTTCGCCGGGCAGGTCGTCTCCTTCGAAGTCCAGCAGGAATGACTCGACATGGAGGGGCTCGACCCCGAACGTTGGGTTGGTTCCCACGTCTATGGCGGCGCGGTAACGGCGGCCGCCATGTTCGGCCACGCCCGCGTAGATGCCCTGACCCGGCAGGAGCAGGCGAGGCCAGGTGCGGAGGTTGGCGGTCGGGTAGCCGAGGCCACGGCCTCGGCCGTGGCCGGTCACCACTTCCCCGTCGAGGACGAACCGGCGACCGAGAGCTTGCAGCGGCCAGTCCAGATCGCCGGCCGACAACGCTTCGCGGATCGAGGTCGATGACACGGTTCGCC
>JANPEZ010000078.1:0-20520 GCA_031423155.1 Actinomycetes bacterium | reverse complement strand
CCTCATCACAGCCTCCTCCTCCGCCTCCTCCGCCACCGCCGCTACCGTTCTCGCCGGTGGTTCCTCCGGTGCCCGACGAAGCGCTCCAGAATCCACCGATCGAGACAGACCCGCCCACTGAAGCCATGCCACCGCTACCGTTCGCAACCGTGCCTGGCGAACCGTCGCCGCCGGCGGTTCCACCGCCTGCATTACACTCGCTGGAGTTGGCAGGACCGCCAAGTCCCGCCAGGCCGAAGATCCCCGAAACGTAGGTGGCGCTGACCCCGGTGAACCCCGGACGCGCCGAATAGTTGCTGGAGCCAAAGCTGCATGAAGTGTCCATGGGTCCGCCACGACCGCCTGCGCCGCCGTCCATGGACCGGGCGCTAGGCGATGAAGGCGACGAGTTCGTCCCGGCCGCGCCCGCCGCCCCCCGCCCCGAGCTGTCACAAACGGTGGTGTACTCGCGGCCTGCGCCGCCGGTGCCACCAGCCATCCCCGACGTCGCGGCGACGCTGACAGCATCCAAGCCTGCAGAACCCGTGGCTCCGGCCACGCCGTTCCCGGCTGTGAGTTGGATCCGCGCGATGGTCAGTTCGCCGGCGGGAACGTTCATGGCGTGGATCACGTAGGAGGTTCCACCGGGGGCAGTTGCGTTCAGGCCTTGCAGTGTGAGGTCGGCGAGAGTCGTCGGATCCGACAGGTCGTGCGCCACAACGGTCGCAGTCGATCCGGCAGGCGCGACGAAGCCTAGTGAGGCCAGGGTCGAACCCGCGATGACCCCCTCCGTAGATCCCACCGCCAGTGCGGGGTCACGCTGGAAGTTCGAGCCGAATCCCCCGAAGACGTTAACGCCGCTCTGCATCACGAACCCCCCGCCCGCGTACGAACCTCCGGCCACGTATACATCGCTGAGGCCTTCAGCTGCAGCCTCGTCGATGCCGGTCTGCACCTTCGCGCACGGCGCGAGCAGCGTGCAGGCGCTGCCGGTCCCGGTCGGTGCTACGAACGAGGCGTCATCGATGTTCCCATCGAAGCCGTCGCAGTTGGTGTCGGCGAACGAGGAGTCCGGGGCGTCGGGAACGCCGGGATGGATCGCCGGATCGGTTGGTGCGCAGTCTCCTGCGGCCGCCGTGTAGCCATCGGCGTCGGTATCCAGCGCTTTGGTCTTGGTGAATGTCTGCGCGCTTGCCTGGTTGGTCGAGATGTCGAGCACGGGCTTGGAGTTCGTCTGCGAGTAGACGATCACGGGGGTGGCCGAGATATCCGGGACCCCAAGTTCGCCTATCGTGAGAGTGATCTTGGTAACCCCCGAGGCGGCTCCAACCTTGAGCAGCGTGTAGCCCGCCACCGAGAACGGGTAGGTGCCGTCGGTATCGCCGGTGTGGGTTACGGGCTCGGAGTAGGTCAGCAGGACCCGGTCGGCCATGTCGTCACCGTCCATGTCGCGCATCACCGCTTTGGAGATCTTCGGCGGGGTCGTGTCAGCCGCGAGGGCGTGAGGCGCAGCGAAACCCAACGAGGCCAACACGACCGACGCCACGAGGGAACGAAAGGCTCGTGCCTGCATGTGATAGGCGATGAGGGCTCCTTGCGCGGGGTCTGGACGGCATCCTTTCAGACGAACCGGCCGGCCTGCAATCCGCCTAAGGGCCTGTATCCTTTCCGCCCGATGGCGACCGACATGGGAGAGCTCGTCGCGGCGACCGTGGCCGACCAGCGCGTGTGGGACGCATACGGCACGGAGAGCGCATCGGGCATCTACCTGCTCGGAAGCCCCGGACGGGCGCTCCCATTCACGATCCACCGCGAGTACAAGGTCCCCAACGGCACCGTCCGCGAGGAGATCCGGCTGATCGGGCCTTCCGGTCGCACGATCCACAGGTGGGGTCCGGTCGCCAAACACATGGCCGGCCAGATGGACCTGACCGTCTCAGACGACGTGATCTCCGATGCAGTTCTGGACGAGACCGGCACGTATATCGCTTCCTTCATAGTCGAGGGAGTAATCGTCGGTGAGGCCGAGTTCCCGGTCTATGTCCAGGAAGCTCCCGTCAAACTCCCCAAGGAAGTGGAGGACGGGTTCAAGAAGTCCGACGTCATCTTCATCGGGGTCGAAGGTCCGAGCGGCAAGCGGAAGATGATCCCGGCGTGGTTCGGCTACAAGAACGGCAAGCTCTACTTCCTGTCTCAGAAGCAGTCCGGACCCGAGGAGCAGACGGTTCCCGGCGTGCCGGGTGCCAGCGAGGTCGTCCTCGTGACTCGACGGAAGCTACGCGACACCGCGCTCGATGAGATCTACGGGACCGTGAAGGTGCTCGAAGGCGCCGAGTGGGAGGAGGCGGCCAGGTTCCTGGTCGACAAGCGTCGCAGCCGCAACGGTCCTCCGGCCGAGTCGCTCCAGCGCTGGCGCGGCTCGTGCGACATCATCGAGGTCGTCCCGATCGTCCTGGCCTAGTTCTCAGTTGACGGGCCGGCCGAGTACCTCGGCGAGCGCCTTCAGCTGCGCCCCAAGCTCCGCGAGCATCTCCGGCGTGAGGGCCTGAGGTCCGTCACAGAGCGCCTCCTCGGGAGCGTGATGCACGTCGATCATGACCCCGTCGGCTCCAGCGGCGATCGCCGCTCTCGCCATCGGCGCGACCAACTCTCGCCGGCCGGTGGCGTGTGAAGGATCGACGATCACCGGCAGGTGACTCTCGCTCTGAGCCACGCCCATCCCGCCCAGGTCCAAAGTGTTGCGCGTCGAAGGTTCGTACGTCCGTATGCCGCGCTCGCAGAGGATGATCTCGGAGTTGCCTCGCTGGGCGATGTACTCGGCGGCCATCAGCCATTCCTCGACCGTGGAGGAAAGACCTCGCTTGAGCATGACCGGCTTCTGTACGGCGCCGACCTCCTTGAGCAGCTCGAAGTTCTGCATGTTGCGCGTTCCGATCTGGAGGCAGTCTGCCCACTCGGCGACGAGCTCTACGTCACGCGAGTCGACGACCTCGGTCACGACCGGAAGGCCCGTCTCGCGCCGGCAGTCGGCGAGTATCTCGAGCCCCTGCTTGCCGAGCCCTTGGAATGCGTAGGGAGATGTGCGCGGCTTGTACGCACCGCCTCGAAGGATCGAGGCTCCCGCATCCTTGGCGGCTTTCGCGGCAAGCATCGCTTGATCGGGGGTCTCCACGGCACACGGGCCGGCGATGATGGTGAAAGTGTCCCGACCGACAGCGACCTGACCAACCTTGACGATGGTTGGCGCGGGGTGCAGCGCTCGCGCGACCATCTTGTAGGGCTTGCCGACCTGGATGATGTGATCGACGCCGGGAAGCTGCTCGAAGGGGATCGCCCTGAAGATAGCGGTGTCTCCTACCAGCCCTATGACGGTGTGGACGCTGCCGCGCGAGACGAACGCCTCGCCGCCGGCATCGCGCACCTTGTCGCCGACGCGGGCGATGTCCGCGTCGGTCGCGTCCCGCTTCATGACGATGACCATGTGATGCCTCCCGTATCCGTCCGGGTGGCCCGGGGAAGGAAGAACCCCGGGTCTTACCCGGGGTCGCTGTCTGCCACGAGGCTACAGGCGACTATCCCGGGTTGTCCCCGAAATAGGCGAACCAGTAGCCGAAAGAGCGTTGCATAGGGGTCAATCATGCGCGTTGCGGGCCCTCTATGACAAGCGCTGCGGCTTCGAAGAGATCCTCACGTCTAGGATGCCCCATATGGCTGCCTTCACCGTGCTCGAGCACCCTCTCGCGGGCGACCTCCTAACTCGCCTGCGCGACCGCACCACCGGGCCCGCGGAATACCGGGCCCTGACGCGCCGCCTCGGCACGCTGCTCGTGGCCGAAGCGACTCGAGACCTTGCCTTGGAACCCGCGACGATCGAAACGCCCTTGGAGCGGTTCGAGGGCACACGACTGGTGAGGGGCATCGTGGCGATACCAGTGCTGCGGGCCGGCCTGGGGTTGTTGGATGCCGTCGTCGATCTGTATCCGGACGCGGTGGTCGGCTACCTCGGGATGGAACGCGACGAGGTAACGCATGAACCCCGAGACTACTACTCGAAGCTGCCACCCATGAGTGGGCGCAGGGCTCTGCTGGTCGACCCGATGCTCGCCACTGGTGGATCGGCAACCGCGGCGTTGCGCTACGTGAAGGAGGCAGGGGCCGACGACCTGGTGTTCGTGTGCGTGGTGGCCGCACCCGAGGGTCTCTCGCGCATCCAGGCCGACCACCCCGACGTGCCGGTGGTGGCAGCCGCGCTCGACCGAGAACTGAACGCGGACGCCTACATCCTTCCGGGCCTAGGGGACTTCGGCGACCGGCTGTACGGAACTCCGCCCGGTTAGGTGGCGCCGCCCTCGTAGGCGCGGCCGGCGGCTTCGGGCGGGCGCACCTTGCCCACGAAACCGGCCAGGACCACGATCGTGACGACGTAAGGAGTCATCCGCACGAACTCGGGGGGTATCAACCGGATGACCGGCGCGTCGGCCAGGCGGAGCGGGATCGCCTGAGCGAACCCGAAGATGAACGCCGCGGCCAGCAGTCGAACGGAGTTCCAGTTCGACAAGATCAGCGCGGCGAGGGCAATGAACCCCAGACCGAGCGTCTGCCCCTCGTTCCAGTTGTAAGCCACCTCGACACTCAAGAACGCGCCGGAAAGACCCGCGAGCGCGCCGGACAGCAGCACTCCCTGATATCGCAGGGGCGCCACTCGCACTCCGAGTGAGCGGGCCGCTTCCGGGTTCTCTCCACAAGAACGCAATCGCAGGCCCCATCGGGTTCGATTGAGCGCGTAGGTGGCCGGGATCACGAGGAACGCCGCAACCAGCACCATAGGTGGCAGGTTCTGAAAGGCTCGTCCCAACCCCCACGGCAGGTTCGCCAGTAATGGGATGTCGACGGGTTGCAGATGTGGTTGACCCGAATCGGACTGCGTCGCCTGTCCGAAGAAGATCGAGGACAGGAAACGTGCCAGCCCGACTGCGACGAGGTTGATCACGACACCGGACACGATGTGGTCGACGCGGAACGTCACCGTGGCCAGAGCGTGGATCGAAGCGAACAGGGCTCCGCACGACATCCCGATGACCAGACCCATGATGGGTCCTAACGGGATCCCCCACCCGAGCCCCTCGGGCGCCGGCAAGCTGAAATGATGCGCGCCCCACGAGCCGGTGACGGTCCCGATGATCATCATCCCCTCGAGACCTATGTTCACGATGCCCGAGCGTTCGCTGAACAGACCGCCGAGGCCCGCGAGGTACAAGATCGCGAAGTAGGTCAGCGCGATCGCGATCGCAGCTCCGAGATCACCCAGTGCCATCAGTCATCCTCCATCGCCGGACCCGTGTTGTTGCTCGAGGCGTCGGCGACGTCTTCCACGGCGGCTGCACGGCGAAGCTGCATCGCTAGCAGCCTGCGGCGAGCGATCTGATAGGTAACTACCACTGCCATGATGAAGATCCCCTGGAGGATGATCACGAATTCGCGTGGCACTTCGGTGTCCAACTGCAGCGCCGTTTCCCCCCGAGCCAGCGTGCCCCACACGATCGCAGCGAACACGATGCCGATCGGGTTGTTCTGTCCGAGGAAGGCGACCGCGATCCCTGTGAAACCGAGCGCGGTATCGTATCCGAGCGGGAGAAAGTTCTTCTCGCCGATCATCTGCTGCAACCCGACCAGCCCCGCCAGGGCGCCCGAGAGGACGAAGAGCTTCACCTGCACTCCCCCGATCGAGATTCCGCCGGCCTGCGCCGAGCCGGCCGAGGCACCCACCGCCCGGGCCTCATAGCCCAGTCTCATCCGCCGCATCACGAACCAGATCAGGACGGCGGTGAGCACGGCCGCAGGGAATAGCCACGTCAGGTGCGTCGTCGTCTTGATGCCGAACAAGTGCCCGAGGTCGGGCATCCTGGCGTTGCTGGCGAAGGTCTCGGTCCTGGAATTGATGTTGAAGCCGACGCCCGCGCCCTCTACCTGCTTGAACTTCAAAGGGCCGTTGACCGCCCAGGCCACGAAGCTCCCGGCGATGCCGTTCATCATGATGGTCGTCACCACCTCATGAGCGCCCGTCCGTACCTTGAGGATCGCCGGCACCACGCCCCACATGACTCCACCTAGGCTCGAGAAAGCGATGACGGTGAGCATCAATAGAGGGCCGGGCATGAAGTCGAGAGTGACGGCCGCCCACGCGCCGACGAGCATTCCTATGATGTACTGGCCCTCGACGCCGATGTTGAACATCCCCCCCTTGAAGCAGACCGCGACCGCCAGGGCCGAGAAGATCAACGGCGTGGAGTTAGCCAGCACACTTCCGAAGCCGTCCTTGTTGCCGAATGAGAACCGCAGTATCGAGCTATAGACGAGGGTCGGACTCTCTCCGTAGCCCACGATGATGAGCGCGCCCAGCAGCAGCGCGATCGACAACGCGGCGGACAGGGCAAGGATCTGACCGCCGACCAGATCGAGCCACTCGGGGCGACGCGACTCGGCCGAGGCGGGTGGGCGGCCCGCTACGTTCGCCATCAGCTCGACCCCACCGGTGCGTGATCGCCGAGCATCCCTCTCCCGACCTCTTCGACGGGCGCATCCGGGCCGAATTCCCCCGTCACGCGTCCTTCGAAGATCGTGACGATGCGGTCGGAGAGGGCGAATATCTCGTCGAGCTCTGCCGAGATGAGCAGAACGGCGCGCCCCTCGGCCTTCTGCTCCAAGATCTGGCTCCAAACGAACTCGATGGCGCCGACGTCGAGACCTCGCGTAGGTTGCGCCGCGATGAGCAGATCCGGATCAGTCTCAAGCTCGCGGGCCAAGATCATCTTCTGCTGGTTACCTCCCGAGAGTGTTCGCGCCGTCACTTCGATGCTCCGGGCGCGGACGTCGAACTCGGTGAGTAGGCGCTGCGCGAGTTGCTTGATCTTCTTGATGAACAGCGCGCCGCCGCGGCCGGAGAAACCAGCGTCGTCCTGCCGGCCGAGCACGGCGTTCTCCCATAGGGACATGTCCAGGACCAAGCCCTGGCCGTGCCTGTCCTCGGGGATGAAAGCAACACCGGCGTTGCGGATCTGTTGAGTGTCCAGACCTGCCAGATCGCGGTCGCGGAGTATGATCCGCCCGGCCTCGAGCGGGCGGAGGCCCATGACCGCGTCGGCAAGCTCTCTCTGCCCGTTGCCCTCGACTCCGGCGACGCCGACTATCTCGCCGGCGCGGACCGTCAGAGAAAGCCCCTGCAGTCGCCCGCCGCGAAGGTCCTCGAGCTCCAAGACCGGCTCGCCGATCTCAACCTTCGGCTTGTCCAGGCGGAACAGAACGGGGCGCCCGACCATCATCTCCGCGAGCTTCGTCTTGGTCGTGTCGGCCGGACGCGTCTCGCCGACGACGGCTCCCCGGCGCATAACGGTGATGCGATCAGCGATATCCAGGACCTCGTCGAGCTTGTGGCTGATGAAGACGATGGCCTTCCCGCCTTCGCGAAGCTGGCGCAGGTTCGTGAACAGATCCTTGGCCTCCTCGGGTGTGAGCACCGCCGTGGGTTCGTCCAGGATCAGGATGTCGACGCCGCGGTAGAGCGCTTTCAAGATCTCTACGCGCTGCTGCTCGCCTACCGACAGGGTTTCGACCGGCGCGGCGGGATCGACCCGGAAGCCGTACTCCTCGGCGAGCTCGGCGACCCGGCGCTCGGCCTCCTCCGGGTGGAGCAGCCTGCCTCCCTCCTGCCCCAAGATCACGTTCTCCGCCACGGTGAATGGAGAGACCAGGAGGAAGTGCTGGTGCACCATCCCGATCCCGAGGGCGATCGCGGCGCGAGGGGACGAGATACGAGCTTCCTTGCCGCGGACGACTATCCGCCCTGCGTCGGGCGAGTAGTCCCCGTACAAGACGTTCATCAACGTGGACTTGCCGGCCCCGTTCTCACCGATCAGCGCATGTATCTCGCCAGCGCCGATGTTCCAGGAGACGTCGTCGTTAGCGGCCACGCCCGGGAAACGCTTGGTGATGTTCTTGAGGACGACGAGAGACGGGGCGCTCTCGCGCCCCGCCTCGTCGATGACCATCTCCTACGATCCTTCCCGTCAGACCTCTGCCGGGTCGAAGGGCGGAACGATCGTGCCGTCCAGGATCTGCAGCTTGTATGCCTCGACCTGATCGATTATGTCCTGCGTCAACAGCTCGGTGTTCGAGGTCGAGTACGAGATGCCCTCGCCCGCCAGGTCGAATACCTGAGCGGTACCACCCTCGAACGTGCCATCGGCAACCGCCACGATCGTGTCGTGAGTGGCCGTGTCGACACGCTTGATCATCGACGTCAGGATGTACGGCGCCTGGTCGGGCGTCACTGCCAGGTACTGGTCCGAGTCGACACCGACGGCCAGCTTATCCTGGGCCGCGGCGGCTTTGAAGAGACCGTTCCCTGCATCTCCGGCGGCGTGGTAGATGATGCATGCCCCCTTGTCGTACATCTTGTTCGACAAGGCTTCGCCTCCCGGGATGTCGTCGAACGCCAGCGTGGTGTCGCCGATGTACTCGACCTGCACGGTCATCTTCGGGTCGATCGCCTTGATGCCCGAGCGATAACCGGCCTCGAACTTGCCGATCAGGAAGCCGGTCTGGCCGCCGAGGAATCCGACGTTGTCGCAACCCAGCTCCTGGGCCTTGAGCGCGGTCGCCACGCCCACCAGGAACGAGCCCTCTTGCTCCGTGAACGTCAGGTCAAGGACGTTGGGAATCGCACTGGCCGGGTTGACGAGCCCGCAGTCCTCGGGGCTCTCACCGCAAGCCGTGGCGAAGCCATCGATGATGCCGAACATCGTGTCCGGGTACTCGGTCGCGATCTCGTTGACCTTGCCGTCGTCCGTGAACGCGAATCCGGTGCCGATGATCAGATCGAAGCCGGCGTCGGCGAGCGACTGCACGTTCTCGTCCAGGTTCGTGCCGGTGGAGTTGGCCTCGATGAACTCGGTGTTCTCCGCGCAGATGATGCCCTCGGCGATGGCGTCGTCCAAGCCCTTCTTGGCAAGGTCGTTGAAGCCATTATCACCGAGACCGCCGACGTCGAGCGCGACTGCCACCCTGATGTCGGCGTTGCACTCGGGGCCCCCGCCTCCCGGCTCAGTGCTGCTGGATTTGCTACACGCAGTGCCGACGATGGCAAGAACCGCCACCAGCGCTACGGATGATCTCAACTTTCGAGACCGCATCCTTCCCCCTTTTCTCCTGTTGCGCCTCGCGGGCGCGCCGCACGGATTGTCCGTTCGCGGCCGGTCAATCGTCAAACCCGGCCCCCGTGACAAACTACGCAACCTGGGAGGTACGAGGATGGACCAGGCAGAAAGGGTGCTCGCCGACCTGCGCGAACGCATCGCCGCCTCGGCGTTCCACGCATGGGCCGGGATGGAACTCGTCTCTGCGGAGCCGGGGGTCGTCGAGATCGGATTGCTGGCAGAACCGCATCACCTGAACCTTCAAGGACTGCTCCACGGCGGGATGATCGCCACCCTGGCCGACACCGCGACGGGTCTGGCCGTCAGGACGATGGTTCCCGAGGGCAAACGACACGTCACGGTTCAGTTGGACGTCCATTACCTGGCTCCAGGGAGTCCCGGCCGTGTAACGGCGACCGGAAGGACCGTCAGGGTCGGCTCGCAGATCGCCTACGCCGAGGCCGACGTTCGCGACTCGCGGGGCAAGCTCATCGCGCGTGCGACCTCGACGCTTGCCATCATGAACGACCGCTCGGGCTAGTACTCGACGTCGAGCCCGGCCATCGAGGTAGCAAGATGGCTCAGGGCGCCTTGCAATCCAAGCAGTAGTCCCATGTTCCCCGCGACCTTGATCTTGCCCGTCATGAAAGCGGTGACCGCGTTGATCTTTCCCGTGGCGAGTCCGACCGCGGTGTCGTAGCTCTGCGTGATCGTGGCATCGGGCGCTTCCATGTCGCCGATGCCCAAGGCGAGGGTTCCCCCTTCGATGGTTATCCAGTAGTGGGTCTCGCCCGCATCGGCCGTGATCACCTGCTGGATCTTGGCAGCTGTGGAACCGGCCGCCGCGCGGAAGGCTTCGTTCGCGTTCAGTGAGGCGGTCAGGGCGTCGGCCCACTCCTGTGAGAGGAACTTCAAGCGCTTGTCTCCTTGGCTCGGGTGCACCGAAGTATAGGCGCGCCGTTCACGGGTCCGGTTCGAAGAGATGGGGCTCGCTGAGGTGGCGGACATCGGACAGGAACCTGACGCTGCGCCGCTCGCCTTCGACGACGATCGAGTTGATGGAGGTGTTCTCCGGAAGGAAGAACATCTCGGCCTCGTGCAGACCCAGGAGCGGCGCCGTGTAGGCGTTGATGACTCCTCCGTGGGCCATGACTATGACGTCTCCCTCGGGATGCCTGGTCAGGATCGATCCGATCGTCGAAGTGACACGCTCGCGGAAGCGGTCGAGCGGCTCGGCGCCGGGGGCCCGGCGCCACATCGCCTCTTGGTTGCGGAGGCGGTGAAGGACCGTCTCATCGCGTTCGATGATCTCCTCGAAGGAGCGGCCCTCCCACTCCCCGATGAACGCCTCACCGAGATCTTCCAGATACGTGACTTCGGCCCGCGTGCGCTCGGCATAGGGAGCGATCGTCTCGCGGCACCGGCGGAGGGTGGAACAGTAGATCGCCGCCGGCTCGGGCATGACCGCGAGCCGGCGGCAGAGCAACTCGGCCTGCTCGCGTCCCTGGTCGCCGAGCGGAGGATCCCACTGGGACCCTCGAGCCGTAGTCGTCATCTCGCGAGAGGAGAAGTCCGAGCGCCCATGCCGGATCAGGTAGAGGATCCGCTGGCTCAAGCGGAGCCCTTCGCCGGATGGGTTGCGGCCCAATCACGCGCATACGACTCCACGTCCTCGCGGAGCCAGATGCGGCCCGAAGCCAGCGACGTGAGCGGTTCGGGGAACGAACCCCGGTCGATGTAGGTGATCACCCGTCGCTTGTCCCAGCCCATGATCTCGGCGGCCTCAGCTACGCCCGCGATCGGCGCGACCACTTCTACGGTCAGATCGACGTCGGGCCCGGTCGTCTTCCTAAGCTCATCGAGACACCCGCGCTTGCTGGTACCGGTTACTTCTATGAAGGCGGGCGTGTCCTGGATCTGGGCGTACCAGCGGCCCCCGAACTCCCACATGCGCGCGCGGGCTTCTTCCCTGGTCACAGCGGTGATGATAGCGGCGCTGTATGACGCCGTCGCCTGGCCTACCAGCCGCAGCAGGGAAGGATGTAGTGACAGGAGGGGCAGCGGTAGTGGGCGTGCTCGGGCTCCATCGGCGTCCCGCACAGGTCGCAGGGAAGGCGCTTGGAGTCGCTGGGCGCGCATATCTGCGGCGCAGTTTCCATGTCGAGACCCTAACGCCTCGGACCGACACGTTCGACGATCCGGATCAGCGATCCCAGCGGGGTTGTTTGTAGGCGCCGAGGCGTCTCAGCTCCCGGCGCCAGCACTCGGTGTGCCAGTGGCGGCGCGAGCCGATATCCCCTTGGGGGACGACCACCAGATGCCAGATGCCGGCGCGGACCTCGTGGTCGCAGCCGGGACAGATGTATGCCTTCTCGCCTCCGACGTGGCGCACGTCGAAGCCGGCGAGGTCGGCCCAGTCGGGCGCGTCCGCCCGCGCGAAAGGAGCCTCCCCCGGTCCGTCGAAACTGCGATCGCGGCGGTTGTGCCTCGGCATCTAATGCGCCTTCATCCAGGCGGCCACCGTCGGGGCAAGTCCGGCGCCGACCTCGCGGGCCTCCGACTTCACACCACGGACGTTGAAGGAGTGATCGCCGCCTTCGACGGAGTGATAGGTCGCGCGCTTCCCGAGCTTCTTGATGACCTTCTCCAGAAGCGCCGGCCTCGCGAACGGATCTCCAGTGCCGTGAAGGAAGAGCATCGGAGCGGTGATCTCGTAGAGGTGTTCGTCGCGGATGCGATCGGGGGTGCCCGGCGCATGAAGCGGATATCCGAGGAACACCAGCCCCGCCGCACCCATCCCCTCAGCAGCAGCCATCGAGGCCATCCTTCCTCCGTAGGACTTGCCACCGGCGAAGACCTTGGCCTTGCCTGCTCGCTTGGAGGCTTCCGTGAAAGCGGCCATCCACGCGGCGACCGCGGCAACCTGGTTGTCAGGCGAGCGCCGGCCCGACTCCATGTAAGGGAAGTTGAACCGTAAGGTCGCGACGCCGAGGTCGTTCACGGCCCGCGTGAAGCCCACCAGGAAGGGGTGATCCATCCCAGCGCCCGCGCCGTGCGCGACGACGAGCGTCGGGGCCTTCGCGGACGGCGCCGCGTAGGCGGCCGAGACCTCGGCCCTGCCTGCGTCGATCTTGAAGCGTTCCTCCGGTGTCGGCACGTATGGCATCATGCCAGCCCATGGCCGGTTCGTTCTACCTGGGCACCTCGGGCTACTCCTACGACGAGTGGAAACACGGGGTCTTCTACCCCGAGGGCCTGAAGAACCGCGAGATGCTTGCCTACTACTCCTCGCAGCTTTCCTCGGTCGAGATCAACTACACGTTCCGCCGCTTCCCGACCGAGAAGGCACTTGCGGTCTGGCGCGAGGAGGCCGCCGAGGGATTCGTCTTCACGCTGAAGGCCAACCAGCGCATCACTCATTTCAAACGCCTGGCCGACACGGACGAAGACGTCCGCGATTTCCTGGAACGCGCGAAGGTTCTGGGCGACCGGCTGGGCTGCGTTCTGTTCCAGTGTCCTCCGTCGCTGAAGTACGACCGTTCGCTGATCGAGTCGTTCGTCGGGTACCTGCCGCCGGGACCGCCGCGCTTCGCGATGGAGTTCCGCCACGCGTCGTGGGCCGAGGCTCGTGATCTCCTGCTCGATCAAGGCATCGCCTGGTGCGTAGCCGAGACCGACGACAAAGACCCAAAGCCCGAGGACCTGTCGTGGGAGCCGGCCGGATATCTGCGCCTGCGTAAGACCGAGTACACCAACGAGGAACTCGCGGAGTGGGCGAAGAAGATCACACCGGCCCTGGCCGCCGGATCCGATGTCTTCTGCTACTTCAAGCACGAGGACGAAGGTGCTAGTCCCCAGATGGCCAAGCGCCTCGAAGACATGTTGCACTCCGAAGCATGAAGCAGAGGTGACGGAATTCAGCGCTCGAGTCGCGCGACCGCTGCCAGGTTTGCCTTGGCTCGGAGCTTCGCTATGGCCTCGCTTCGCGCTTCGGCGGCGTCGTCTCCGAGATCGCGCACGTCGAGGGTCTCGGCGAGCATGAGCAGCGCGTTGGCGTGATCGGGCAGCATGTTGGTGGGCTCCAAGAACTTGAGCGCCAGCCTCGCGGCGGCCTCCGCCTCGGGGGCGGACCCGCGCAGCAGGTGGGTCCTCGCGAGCAGCAGTTGGCGTCTGGCCAGGGTGTCCGGGTCGGTCATCACGACCGAGGTCGCGAATGCATCGGCGAGTCGGAGGAACTCGCGCGGCCGATCCTGCGCTCCGACCGCTTCGCACAGGGCTGCGTCGGCCATGTCGCCCCACCAGACGTTACCGATCGCCGCGAGGAACTCCCGCGCCTCCCGGAGCCTTTGCTCGGCGGCCTCCGCCCTGCCCACAGAGATCTCGACGTAGGCGATCGACAGACCAAGGGTCGCGGTGAGCCATGCCAACCCGTGACGGTCGAGAACCTCCCGCCATCGTCCCTCTTGCTCGTGAAACCCGGGATCGTCACCGGCGGCGAGGGCCGCGACCGCCAACATCGCGTGGCCGGTGCTGCCGGAGATCGGCTCCCCAGTCGAGAGCAGCTCCCGAGCGGTCTTCGGAAACCGGTCGAACGGGAGCGGCCCGGCAACCGAGTTCGCGAGCAGGTCTCCGGCGGCCTGGGCCGCCTCTCGAGGGCGCCCGGCGGTGAGCGCATGGCGTAAGGCTTTGGAACACCACAGCACCGCCTCGGCGTTGCTTCCACGCATCGCCTCGAGGTAGCTGATGGCGACCGCGGCCTCAGCCAGACCGACGTCATCGTCCAGCGCTTCGAACGCGTCGGCCGCCCCCCGCGCCTCGACGACGGCGGACTCGATCTCGGCATCCGTCGGCGAGCGGTAGGCGCGGTTGGACAGCAGCTGGACGCTCGCGCGGAGCGCGTCCCGCTCTGACCCCGCCCTGCGGGCCTGCTCGACGGCCTCCGCGAGTAGAACCTCGGCCTCGTCGGTCCGACCCGAATCCGCGAGTGCGGCTCCGAGGTTCGGGATGAGATCCAAACGGCGAAGGGATCGCTCAGGCAGGAGTGCCGCCGCCCGGCCGAGGAGCTCGCGGGACGTGATGTAGTCGTTCGCGTCGAAGGCTCGAGATCCGGCGGTGGCGAACAGCTCGCCGGCGCGCTCGGATAGGGCGGCCGTTCGCTCGTCTCGCGCACCGAGCTCTTCCCGCAGATGCAGTGCGCGCTCCAGATGCCGCGCGACCGACTCGTCGACACCGGCCTGGTCGGCGTCCTCCACGGTCATCCAGTCCGCGAGCAGCACATGCAGATCGGCCCGAAGCTCCTTGGAGAGGCCTCTGTACGCGGCCTCGAGGACTAGCGCGTGCGCGAAGCGCCACTGACCGGCGCCCTCGTCCGCGGGCTGCACGAGACCTCGTCGTTCGAGCAAGGCGATCGCGGACTCGACCTCGTCTGGGCTCACCTCAGGGGCTAGCGCGCGGATCGCAGCCATCCGGAACCGGCGTCCCTCAACCGATGCCCGCTCGAGGATCAGACGGGGCGTGGGATCGAGACGATCGAGCCTCGAAGCTAGCAACGCCTGCAGGGTCTCGGGGATGTCGACGTCGACGTCGGCGTCGGCCGGCCCAACCCAACGACCGTCGACGAGGAGCCCCTGGTCGGCGAGCATCGCGGTGAGCTGCTCCAGGTACAAGGGGTTCCCCTCGGCCGTCTCCAAGACCCGGTCGATGACGGTTGCGGGCACCTCTGCTCCGAGCAGGAGCTCTGCGACCCGTCGTGCCTCTGGCGGTATCAGCGGAGGTAGCGTCATGGTGACCGCCCGCGGCTTGCCCGCCGCCCAGGTCGGTCGCTGCTCGAGGAGTTCGGGCCTCGCGAGGCACAGGAAGAGCACGGCACCGTGCACGCGCTCGATGACCGCATCTGCCAGGTCGAGCATCGGCGTCTCCGCCCAGTGGAGGTCTTCGAGCACCACGACGAGCGGCCGCTCGGCGGCCATGACCTCGAGCAAGCGCCTGACCGCCCAGGAGGCGTCGGATGCGAGCGCCTCGCCGACCCCGAGGACCAGGGCCAGCCGGTCACCCACCGACGCGCCATCGGGCTGGTCGACCAGTCGCTGGCGGAGCGCCTCCGCGACCTGCTCGGCGTCTCCTAGAGGCAGCTCGGCCGCCGCGGCCAGCAACTCGACGAGCGATGCGAAGGTGACGCCGCCATAGGAAGGGGTCTGTCCGACGAGAACCTTCGCCCGATCGCGCACCGCCTCTGAGAACGCCACCGCAAGGCGCGACTTGCCCACCCCGGGCGGAGCCAGGACGGTTACAAGGACGCACGCCTGGTCATCGATCGCGTCCTGCAGCGCCTGGTGAAGCGCGCGCAGATGTCGGTCGCGCCCCACGAGCGGCGTCTCGCTCCCGGCCAGCACGGGATGGACCTCCAGGACGCGCCAGGCCGGGATCGGTTCGGCCTTGCCCTTCGCCTGGAGCGGCTCGACCTCGTCGGCGAAGACCGCATCGCGCACAAGACGCCAGGTTGGTTCCCCGATCAGTACCTGGCCGGATTCGGCACCTGATTGCAGACGCGACGCGGTGTTCATCGCATCGCCGATGATTGACTCCCCGTTCCGGGACACCAGCACTTCGCCCGTCGTGATGCCGATCCGGGCCGCGAGCGGGAACGGCGAGGCTTCGTTCAGCGTTTCCAGGCGCCCCTGCATCTCTATACCGGCCCGCACGGCTCGAAGCGCATCGTCCTCGTGTGCGGTCGGCAGACCGAAGACGGCGACCACCGCGTCGCCGATGAACTTCTGCACGAGACCGCCATGGCGTTCGACCGCCGAACGCATCTGGGTGAAATAGCCGTCGAGGATCGGGCGGAGCACCTCGGGGTCGTGCTGCTCACCCAGGGACGTGGACCCCACGAGATCGCAGAAGAGGGCGGTGATGACCTTGCGCGCCTCACCGGAAGAGGCGGCCGCGCCAAGCGTGATACCGCACTCCATGCAGAACTTCGCCCCGTCGGGGCTCTCGTGGCCGCAGTTCGAACGGGTGAGCACAGTTGATGCTATCCCGCGCGCACAGCCGACGCATCAGACCGCTGCCTCGACTGCCGGATGAAATGGAGGCGCAAGCGGCCGAGGGGCAAAGAGAGTAGAAAAGCACCTTCGAAGCAAGTAGGAGGATTCCATGTCTTCTAGACGGATCGACGAAGCTCGGTTGGGATCTCTCGCATCATCGTTCGATGGCGAGCTACTTCGTGACAGCGACGGCGGGTACGACGACGCCCGCAAGATCTACAACGGGATGATCGACTTGCATCCGGCGCTGATCGCTCGCTGCCGAGGGACCGGCGACATCGTGCGGGCCTTGGCCTTCGCACGTGATTGCGAGCTCGAAGTTTCGGTGCGAGGTGGGGGGCACGGCGTCGCCGGTCGCGCGGTGACCGACGGGGGCGTGATGATCGATCTTTCCCCTATGAAGGAGATACATGTAGACGCCGAGGCCCGGACGGTGCGGGCTCAAGGCGGAGTAACGTGGGGCGAGTTCAACGACGCGACGGCCAAGCATGGGCTCGCCACGACCGGCGGGTTCGTGTCCACAACCGGGATCGCCGGCCTCACGTTGGGCGGCGGGTTCGGATATCTCATGGGCAAACACGGTCTCGCGGCGGACAACCTTCTGTCCGTGGAGCTCGTAACGGTGGACGGTGAAGTACTGGCGGTCAGCGGTAACGAGCATCCCGACCTCTTCTGGGCCCTTCGGGGCGCCGGCGCGAACTTCGGCGTCGCCGCGTCTTTCGAGTATCGGCTCTACCCCCAGGCCGATGTGGTCGGCGGTTTGGTCGCCCACCCGTTCGAGGCCGCACGGGACGTCCTGCGGTACTTCCGTGAGTTCACCTCCGACATACCTGACGACCTCGGAACGTTCGCGGGCCTCGTCCACGCGCCCGATGGATCCGGAGTGCCCCTGGCAGCGATAGTCGTCTGTCACGCCGGCGACGCCGCATCCGCCGAGGCCGACCTCAAACCACTGCTGGGATTCGGCTCGCCTGTGATGATTCAGGTAGGGTCGATGCCGTACCCGCAGATCAACACGATGTTCGACGGGGCGTACCCGGCGGGGTCGCTCAACTACTGGAAGTCGAGCTTCTTGCGCGAGCTGAGCGACGAGGCGATCGACTCGATGGTCGATGCGTTCCCGAGTTGTCCGTCGCATATGACCGGGCTGGCCATGGAGCATTTCCATGGAGCAGCCACCCGGGCGGACATCTCGGAGACCGCCGCGCCTCACCGCGAGGAGGGGTATAACTTCCTCCTCACGTCCGTTTGGACCGACTCAGCGAAGACGGATGAGAACGTGGCGTGGACACGCGAGACGTACGCGGCGATGGAACCGCATGTCGTCCAGCGACGCTACGTGAACTATCTGAGCGCCGACGACGCGAACGCGCCCGGTAGGTCGGTGTACGGTTCGAACTACAACCGACTCGCCGAGTTGAAGGCGAGGTACGACCCCGATAACGTCTTGCACCTGAACCAGAACATCGAGCCGGCGCCCCGGTAGCCCAAGTGTCCGCGAGCGCTCGAAGATCCGCCTGAGCGGGCGAAGGAGAGATCGGGTGGCGGGCTAACTTGCAGATCTCGGAGACCCGCTACGCGAAGACCGCCGACGGCGTCTACATCGCCTACCAAACGGTGGGCGACGGACCCATCGACATCGTCTGGCAGTTCGATTGGCTGGGCAACGTCGACACCATCTGGGAGTACCGACCGTACGCGGAGTGGTTCCACGGGCTCGCGTCGTTCTCCCGGCTGATCCTGCACGACCGTCGCGGAACGGGAGCATCGAGTCGCAACGTCGACCCCCCCAACCTCGAGACCCGCGTGGCGGACCTGTCCGCCGTCCTGGACGCTGTCGGCTCCGAGCGGCCGGTCCTCGGCGGGCAATTCGAGGCCGGCGCGCCCAACGTCTTGTTCGCCGCCACGTTCCCTGAGCGCGTCCACTCCCTCTTCTGGTGGTATCCGGCGCCGCGGACGACCGTGGCGCCTGACTATCCATTCGGTGCGACCGAGGACATGGTGGCGCGATCCACGCAGGCGACGGTCGATCATTGGGGTACGGACGCCTATGGGTATGCGGTCTATACGGCGACGGAGCCAGGGAGCGGATCCATCCCGTGGGGCCGGCTCAGCCGGCAGACCGCCACGCCCGACGTTGCCGTCGAGATGGACCGGATCTACAACGAGACCGACATCCGGGGCGCCATGCCGTCGATAGCCGCGCCCGTGCTCCTGTTGGCTCGCGAGAACGACCGCGAGGCGCTCGGGTACCTCGCCACGCTCCTGCGTCAACCGCAGATCCGGCTGTTCCCGGGTGCGGATGAGCTGAAGGTCGACGAGCAGCCGGTGGTGCTCGACGCCATCCGAGAGTTCGTGGGCATCACTCCGGCCCCGCCTGAGCTGGACACCATCCTGTCGACGGTCCTGTTCACCGACGTCGTCGGATCCACGCAGAAGCAAGCTGAGCTGGGAGACCGGCGGTACAAAGGGCTGATCGAACAGCATCACGCGATCGTCCGCGACGCCCTCGGGCGTTGGCGCGGTCTCGAATCTGACACCGCCGGCGACGGCTTCTACGCGACCTTCGACGGACCGGCGCGCGCGATCCGCTGTGCGATGGAGGTCGCGCATCGCGTCATCGACCTCGGCATCGAGATCCGTGCGGGTGTGCACACCGGCGAGTGCGAACTGATGGACGGCAAGATCAGCGGCCTCACGGTGTCGATCGGGGCGCGGGTTGCCGCGAAAGCCGGCCCCTCCCAGGTGTTGATCTCGCAGACGGTCAAGGATCTCGTGGCCGGTTCCGGCCTCACGTTCGAGGACGCCGGTGAGCACGAGCTGAAGGGTGTTCCCAACCGCTGGCGGCTCTATCGGGTCTTGAGCTGACCCTTCGACGACACGCCGGTTCAGCGCTCGAGCAGCGCGACCGCCGCCAGATTCCCCTTGGCCCGGAGCTTCGCGACGGCGTCGAGACGGGCCGTCGCCGCCTCATCCCCCATCCCCCGCTCGTCCAGCGCGTCCGCGAGCACGAGCAGCGCGTCTACCCCGTCGACGATGAGGTCCGTGGTCTCGAGGAGCTTGAGCGCGCGCCTCGCCGAGGTCTCCGCCTCCACCGCGGACCCACGGAGCAGATGGGCCCGCGCCAGCGTCACCTGACGTTTGACGAGGTTGTGACGGTCGGTCATGAGCGAGGAGACGGCGAACGCGTCTGCGAGCCGCAGGAACTCACGCGGTCGGTCCTGCGCGTAGACCGCTTCGCACAGGTACTCGTCGGTGACGCTCATGTACCACACGTTGCCGATCTGGGTGAAGAACTGTTGCGCCTCCCGGAGTCGCCGTTCGGCGTCCTCCGCTCGGCCCACCCACAGCTCAACGATGGCGATCTCCATCCCGTGCGCAGCCGCGAGCCACGACAGCCCGTGGCGGTCGACGACGTCGCGCCACCGTTCCTCGTGCTCATGGAACCCGGCTTCGTCGCCCGCGGCGAGCGCAGCCGCCGCCATCAAGGCGTGTCCGGGGCTATCGGAGATGGGATCGCCAGCGGTGAACAGTTCCTCCGCATCCGCAGCGAATCGAGTGAACGGGACCGGTCCAACGAGCGCCATCCCGAAGAGGTCGCCGACGGCCTGGGTCGCCTCCCGTGGGCGGCCGGCGGCGAGCGCACGGAACATCGCCTTAGTCGCCCACTGCTGCGCCTCATCGCATCGCGCACGCACGTACGCGAGGTTCGTCACCACGATCGCCGCCTCGGCCATGCCGATCTGGTCACCCGAGGCCTCGAACACGTCGAAGGCACGCTGCGCTTCCACGGACGCGGACTCGATCTCCGCTTCATCCGATGAGCGGTAGATCCGGTTAGACAGGAGTTGCACGGAAGCGCGGAGCGCATCGCGCTCCGATCCCGTCGCGTGGGCCTGACCCACGGCCTCCGTCAGGAGCGCATCGCTCTCCTCCGCACGGCCCGAATCCGCGAGCGCGGCCCCGAGGCTCGGGAGGATCTCCATGCGGCGAGCAGATCCCTGCGGCAAGTGGGCCGCAGCGCGGCTCAGGAAGTCGCGGGCCGTGATGTAGTCGAGCGCGGTGAACGCCCGAGACCCCGCCGTAGAGAAGAGTTCACCGGCGCGCGCTGCGAGGGCGGCGGATCGCTCGTCCCGAGCGCCGAGCTCCTCGCGTAGATGCAGCGCATGCTCGAGGTGCCGCGCGACCGACTCGTCGACGTCGGCCTGGTCGGCGTCCTCCACGGTCATCCAGTCGGCGAGCCGTTCGTGCAGATCCGCTCGCAGCGCCTTCGAGAGGCCGCGGTAGGCGGCGTCGAGGACGAGCGC
>JANPEZ010000077.1:0-10053 GCA_031423155.1 Actinomycetes bacterium | reverse complement strand
CCCAACCTGGACGTCGCGCACTTCCACGGTCTATGTTTGGATGTCGCACGCGAGGCTGGCATCGCGATCCCCGAACCCGTCGAGGGGGATGACTCGACCTTCTTCATGCACACGCTTCCGGAGCTTCTGGAGAGCGCCGCCGCGGTGCTCGGTCCTCGATATGAGGCGATCGTGGTCGACGAGGCGCAGGACTTCCGGGAATGGTGGTGGCCCGCATTGCTTGCGCTGCACCGAGAACCGGACGCGGGCACCCTGTACCTGTTCGCCGACGAGGGTCAGAACCTGTATGAAGGCGGCCGGCTTCCGGTCGCCGACGAGGACGTCCTTCCGCCCCTTCCGGCCAACCTTCGCAACACCAAGGCGATCCACGAGTTCGTCTCGGTCTTCTACGACGCCGATCCCAAGTCGCAGGGCAAGGGACCGGAGGGCCGGCCGGTCGAGCTCCTCGGCTACGAGACGGATGAGGACTTGGCCAAGCTCCTGGAGATCGTATTGCTCAATCTCGTGGAGGAGGAGGGCCTCGGGCTGGAGGAAATCGCTGTCCTCACCCCCGCCGGCAAGACGAAGAGCAAACTCTGGGCGCGCGGGACGTTCGGCCGCTTCAGACTCTCCGATGTCGTCGAGCCGGACACGGTCCTTTGGTCGACGGTCCACTCCTTCAAGGGACTGGAACGTCCGGTCGTGATCCTGGCCGAGGTCGGCGACCGCCACGAGGAAGACGTGGAGAAGTACCTCTACGTCGGAGGATCCCGTGCGTCCAACCATCTGATAGTTCTGGCGACAGAGACGGTAGCCAGGGACCTGAGAGGAAGGGCGAAGGTGGCGGCCCCATGACGACGTTCGGATCTCAGGAGGTTCCCGCGCGACCGGACCTCGACGAGCCGTTCCCCCCTGCGCGCCGCCGGCGCCGCCTCTTCTTGCCGCTCGCCGTCGTGGTCGCGCTGGCGGCCGTCGGAACGACCGTGGCTCTCGTCGGAGGCTCGACCGAAAGCGGCGTTTGCCGTGGCACCGGATCCGCCGCTCCGACCGAGAAGATCGGTCCTCGCTGGGAAGCTGGGCGGACCTACTGCTTCCGGCTGACCTCGACGGCGGATGGTGAGTTGATCGAGGGCGGTTCGAGCGAGTCACACTCGGCCAAGGCCGTGGAGACCTTCCAGTTTCGGATCGTGCGCGTAGATCCCGATGGCAGCGTAGACGCGGTCATGAAGATCACCGACGAGTCGCTCGTGGTGGACGGAAGGAGCGGGGAGCTGCGCCCCCCGCTCACCGTCACGGTCCACCTGGATCCGGTCGGGACGGTCACGAGTCAGTTCGGAGAGGGGGTTCCTACGGGCATCTCGGAGGGAAGCGGTCTCCCGAGCCCAGGGCAGTTCGTCCCGCTCTTCGAGCCCAGGGTCGTTGCGGTGGGCGAGAGCTGGAGTGAGACCCTCACGATGACGAGCGCATCGGCGGGTTCCGAAATCATCGAGGGCTCTCGTCTCGAAGGTACGTTCGTCGGCCAGGAGGAACTTTCAGGGCGCGAGGCCGACCACTTGAGCGTCTCGATCGCCATGCCGGCGGGGGATGTGCGCATGGACCTCGATCAGTTGGCTGCCGATCAAGGGGTCTCGTCCGGCATGCCTGCGGGAGCCGCGTTCGTGATGAAGTCCTGGGGCGGCAACATAGATCAGCAGGTTTTCGTCGACTCGAGCACCCAGGAGCTCCTGCGCATGACCTCCTCGACGACGATGAAGATGTCCGACTGGATCGAGGGGCTCCCGAAGGGCGATCCGAACGCCGCGCGCTCGACATTCGACGGAACCATCACGGTCACCCTCGAGCGGATCTTCGACTGATCGAGAGGATCGACATCGCCAGCGCGCGGTTCGTCCTGACGTTCAACCTGCGGTGAAGACGTCCCTGGGACCCAGATCTCGGCCCAGGGAGAGCAGCTCCCCGGTTGAGGTTCCCGGGAGTATGAGATGGACCGGCACCCCTTCGCTGCGGCGCCGGGAGTTCCTCGAGTCGGAACCGCCGCCTGCTCCTACAGTGGAGGGGTGAGTCGGGACCTCGGGTACTTCGGGCCGGATAGCGTTTCGTGGCAGGTTCACCGTGAGGTGACCGTGCTGTTCGGCGGGGCACGCGCCGTGCTGATGCAGGCCGCGCACCCTCTCGTGATCGCGGGGGCCCGCGAGACCGGCTTCTACGAGCGGAACCCTTGGAAACGCCTGCAGCGCACGCTGGTCCTGACATACACGATCACCTTCGGGACGAAGGCGGAGGCCCATGCGGCCGCCGATCGCATCAACGAGGTCCACGCGAAGATCAAGGGCGTCGATCCGGTCACGGGCGAGCCGTTCGACGCGCTCGATCCCGAACTGCTTCTATACGTCCACGCCTGTCTGGTCGACAGCGCGCTGCTGTTCGAGGAACTCACCGTCGGAAAGCTCGACGACGCGGGACGCCAGCGGTTCCACGAGGAGCAGATGTTCGCGGCAGAGATGGTCGAGATCCCCCGTTCGCTGATACCGCCCACGGTTCCGGCGCTGCGGGCCTGGCTCGACGACGTCTACGACCGGGGCACTTTGCTGGTCACGGACTCGGCGCGAAAGGTCGCGGAACTGTTCTTCCATCCTCCGGCGGACGCGGAGTGGAGGCCGGTGCTCGGGCCCGTCTCGCGCCTCGCTTTCGGAACGCTGCCTCCGGCGCTGAGGGAGGCGTACGGGATCGGCATGTCGCCGACCAAGGCCGTGGCCATGCGAGCGACGTTCTCGGCGATCCGAGCAGCGAGGCCGCTGCTGCCGACCAGGTTCCGCTACCTCGCCCCCTACAACGAGTGGCGCATGAGCGAGCGGGGGCTGGAGCCCGGCAACGCGACCGCCGAGGCACGCCGGCGCGCGGGCATCCGGCTCGACTCCTAGACTCGGGCCATGTTGGACGGAGTGCTGCTCGACATCGACGGGGTGTTGGCCGTTTCATGGGAGCCGATACCGGGTGCGGTCGAGACCGTGAGATGGCTGCGGACCAACGACATCCCGTTCAGGCTCATCACGAACACGACGACGCATACCCGGTCGGATCTGGCTTCGACCCTCAGCGATGCCGGTTTCGACGTCGAGCCGGCCGAGATCATCACGGCGGTCGTCGCGACGGCGACCTACCTCCGCGAGCGGCACCCCGGAGCCCGTTGCCTGTTGCTGACCGACGGCGATGCGCGCCAGGACTTTGACGGCATCGCACTGGTCGATCCGGCGAGCGATGAGCCGGCCGACGTAGTCGTGATCGGTGGCGCTTCGGACGACTTCACCTACGGAACCATGAACCGTATCTTCGGACTGCTCATGGGGGGCGCCGCTCTAATCGGTATGCACCGCAACATGTATTGGAGGACCTCCGCCGGGCTCGAACTGGACGGGGGCGCCTACATCGCAGGGCTCGAGGAATCCGCCGGTGTCACCGCCGCGATCTGCGGCAAGCCAGCGCCTGCCTTCTTCCACGCGGCGCTTCAGATGTTGGGAGTGCCCGCCGAGCGCGCGGCGATGGTGGGCGATGACATAGACAACGATGTCCTGGGTGCGCAGGCGATCGGCCTCACCGGGGTACTTGTGAAGACCGGCAAGTTCATGCCCGGCGATCTGGAAGGCCGCGCCGCCCCCGATGTGGTTCTCGATTCCGTGGCCGACCTGCCGGCATCGCTGAGGCCATGACGGGCTCGGACCGGACGCAGCACGCGCGCCGGTTGTTCGCGGGCATCGCGCCGGAGTACGAGCGGATGGGGGCTGCGCTCTCGTTCGGTCAGGACGCCCGTTGGCGCCGATTCATGGTCTCGAATGTGAACGCGATCCCCGGCTCGACGGTGCTGGACGTCGCCAGCGGCACAGGGCTCGTCTCGCGCGAGCTGGCCGCGCGCAAACACGTGCAGGTGGTCTCGCTGGATCCGAGCGAGGCGATGCTCCGTTCGGGTGAAGAACCTGCCAAGCTCGCGAGGCTGGACGATCTGATCCAGCCTGTGCTCGGTCGTGCGGAGGAGCTGCCGTTCGAAGATGCAACCTTCGACTCGGTCACCTTCACCTATCTGCTGAGGTACGTGGACGATCCCGAAGCGACTATGCGCGAACTCGCGAGGGTTCTCAGACCCGGCGGAACCCTGGCCTGTCTTGAGTTCCACGTTCCGGCCGGACCGGCGTGGCATGCGGCCTGGCTCGTGTACACCCGGGCCGTGATGCCGTCGATCGGCGCCTTGGTCTCGCGGGCGTGGAGGCGTACGGGCATGTTCCTCGGTCCGAGTATCAGTCGCTTCTATAAGAGGTATCCGCTACCGGAGCAGATCCGGTGGTGGCAGGCCGCGGGGCTGAAGCATGTGCGCTCGCGAAAGATGTCGCTCGGCGGAGGCATCGTCATCTGGGCGGTAAAGGCTGGGCCGCTAAATGACTGAGGAGCGCGCGGCCTTCTACGCCCTGGAACCCGGCGGGTGGCGCGACTACTGGTCGCTGCTTCACCCGCCGTACACCATCTGGCACCTGTCATACGTCGTGATGGGCGCGGCGATCGCGCCGCAGGTTCGGGTCCGATGGCTCCTCGAAACGCTCGCCGCCTTCTTCCTCGCGATGGGTATCGCGGCTCACGCGCTGGACGAACTGCACGGCAGACCTCTGAAGACGAGGATCCCGAGCGCTGTACTGGTCTCGCTGGCGGTCGGCGGACTGGCCGGGGCCGTCGCGTTCGGCATCCACGGCGCGGCGGAGCAGGGTGCTTGGCTGTGGCTCTTCATCGTCGTTGGTGTCTTCCTCGTGGGCGCGTACAACCTGGAGCCGTTCGGTGGGCTGTTCCACTCGGACCTGGTCTTCTCGCTGGCTTGGGGAGCCTTCCCTGTGCTCACCGCTTCCTTCGCGCAGACGGGCCGCGTGAGCTGGGGCGCGGTAGCGCTCGCTGGTGCGTGCGCGCTGATCTCGGCCGCTCAGCGCGTGCTGTCCACACCCGTGCGGCACGTCCGCCGGCAGGTTCTGGAAGTCGAGGGACAGATGCGACTTGCGGGCGGCGGCTCGGAGCCGATCGACGCTTCTTCGCTGACCGCCGCCCCCGAACGCGCTTTGAAACTGATGTCGTTGGCGGTGCCGCTGCTGGCAGCAGGGATGTTGGCGGTCCGGCTCTAGCCGGTGTGCACGACTCCCAGGACCTCTTCGGCGTAGCGGTCGAGTTTCGTGGGGCCCACGCCTGAGATCGCCGCCAGGTCCGCCCAGTCGCTGGGACGCGATTCGGCTATCTGAGCAAGCGTGCTGTCGTGGAAGATCACGTAGGCCGGGACGCCGTCGGCCTGGGCGCGTTTGCGCCTCCACTCTTTCAACCGGTCGAACAGCGGACCGTTCCTGCCGACGGTCACGGGGGAGCGAGCCGGGCGCGCCACAGGTACCGGCGCAACGCCCAACTCGCGCAGGAACGGACTCGGATCGGCGCGCGCGTCCGAAGGCCAGGTCAAGAAGAGGTAAGAGCGCGCGCGGGTGATACCTACATATAGGAGTCGCCGTTCTTCCTCCGGGTCGGCTTTCGCGCGACCGGAGCGGAAGGGCAGTTCGCCGTCGAGAAGGCGAGGCAGGAAGACCGCGTCGAACTCCAAGCCCTTCGCGCGGTGATACGTGAGCAGGTTGACGCCGCGCCCGCTGTGCTCGGTGGAGAACCTGCGCCCCAGCTCGGCGACGAAGGCGGCCAGGTCACCGTCGGGATGAGCCGAAGTGAATTCACCCGCGAGAGCGCGCAGGCGCGCAAGGTCGGACTGGCGCGTGGCCTCCTCGTCACCGTCGGGCTCGGTGCCGGGGTCATAGCCGATCGAGTCCGTGACCCGTTCGATCGTCTGAGCGACGCCCCCCGTCTCGCGCCGCAGGCGCTGCAACACCGATCGCGGCCCCGACCGGCGCAGGAAGGCGCCGTCCCTGACCTGATACGGGATGCCGGCCCGCGCGAAGGCCTCCTCGAATGGCTCGGAGCGCGCGTTGATGCGGTACAGGACGGCGATCTCTTCCAGGGGGACGCCCTTGTCGCGCAGGCCGGTGACCGCCCGAACCACGGCGGCGACCTCGGCGGGCTCATCCGGAACCGCGCGGACGACCGGCTCCGCTCCCTGCGGCCTGGTCGCGCGGAGCGTCTTGGAGAACCCTCCCAAGTGCGGCGCCAGCCGGTTCGCGAACTCCAACACCTGAGGCGAGGACCTGTAGTTCTCCTCTAGCTTGACCACCACCGCGGAGGGGAACCGCTCGACGAACCCCAGCAGGTGCGAGGGCGAGGCTCCCGTGAACGAATAGATCGTCTGGTAGTCATCGCCCACCACGCACAGGTCGTCGCGATCGCCGAGCCAGCGGTCGAGCAGAGCCGCCTGAAGAGGGTTCACGTCCTGGAACTCATCGACCGTGAAGGCGTGGAACCGCGCGCGTACTTCCTCGACCGCTGCGGGATACCCGTCGAACAGTTGCACAGCCAGTCCCAGCATGTCCTCGAAGTCGATGCGGTTCATCGAGCGCTTGCGCTTCTCGTACCCCTCGAAGACGCGGAGCATCAGCTCTGCCGGGATCGGTGGCTCGTGCGATTCGCGGGACAACGCTCCGAGGTAGGACTCAGTGGAGATCATGCGGTTCTTGGCCCACTCGATCTCGCCGGCCAACTCGCGTCGCGGAAGGAATCGGTGCGGCGCCGGCAAAGCATTCGCGAGAGACGAGATCAGCGGCGCCTTGTGATCCAAGATCTCGGGCAACGCCTGGCCCGTATGCGCTTGCCAGAGCCGTGACAACTGCGAGAGCGCGGCAGAGTGGAACGTGCGCGCTTCGACGCCTTCGACACCGAGCGATGACAAACGAGACTTCAACTCGCGGGCGGCCTTCTCGGTGAACGTGACCGCAAGTAGGCGCGAGGCTTCGAAAGCGCCGGTCGCGACCTGATACGCGATGCGATGCGTGATGGTCGTGGTCTTGCCGGTGCCGGCTCCCGCGAGTATCACCACCGGCCCGCGCACCGCCGCGGCGGCCTCCCGTTGGGCAGGGTTCAACCCAGCGAGTATCTCCTCCGATGGCCTCACGCGCCGACCCTACCAGCGGCCTCCGACACGGGTAGGATGCCCGCGCGATGTCACAGGTACACGAGTTAGCGGGCTTCTTAGTGGTCGGTCTGTTCGGCCTCGGGTTCGTCTGGGGCATCGGGGCGTGGGCACTCAAGCGCTCACCGGGGGCCGCCTACTGGAAGTGGGTCGCCGTCGTACAGGTAGTCGCCGGCGTGCAGGCGATCATCGGTATCGGTCTGTTCATCGCCGGATACCGCCTGCCGGTCCTTCACTACGCGTACGGCATCTTCCCGATCCTGGCTCTAGCGGTCGCGCATTCGGTGGCGCGACGACCCGACTATGCGAGCAAACCCTGGCTCCCATTCGCGGTCGCGGCGTTCTTCTGCTTCGGTCTGACGCTGCGCGCGTTGATGACGGGCCTCGGTATCGGCTGACACGACAGTCCCGCGTCCGGCCCACCCCGGGTGGCCGACATCACGCGCTCGCGGCATCTATCCCTACCGAGTTATAGGGAAATAGACCGATCCAGTGACCATCTTCTCCTGCAGGCATCAGGAAACCTTCCCCGGAGACGACACATGAGCACATATGTCCTCTCGCATATCCCCCCCTCACATGGTCCGGCGCCTAGGAGCTATGACGCTCCTGCTGGCGGTGGCCCTTACATGGATACAACCGGTCGTGGCGTCGGCGGCTCCCAACCTGACCGCATCGCTCATCACCTGGGGAGTAGTCGGACTCGACAGCAACGATGTCAACGACGGTCCCAACGAGTTCGCCGAGGGCGCGAGGGTCTGCAATACGGGTACCTCGACCGCCAACAACGCGACCGCCACGTTCGTCTGGGACACGGCCAACACATATATCAACCTGTTCGGGTCCAACCCGCTGTCCGTGAGCTCACTCGCCGCCGGCGCCTGCACCGACTTCTACTTCAACGTCCGGATCACGAGGAACTCCGCCGCCTACAACACGGCCCGGCGCTTCCACATCAACGTGACGGCCGACACCCTCGGAACGATCAGCACGCCGACTCCTCGTGAGGTCTACGTTGAGAAGCTCGTCTCCCAGAACAGGAACACGATCCAGGGCGTGACGGGACCGACGACCGTGATCGTCGGAAACACCTACTCGTACGTCTTCAGCAGCAGCACGGCGACCGCCGGGTACGAGCAGATGTCCACCTTCCTCAACTGGCCTAACGCGATCTTCCAGATCCTGTCGGTCAGCGCGACGTATACCGCTCCATCCGGAGGGACGAACGACAAGATCTATGCCGACGCCTGTACTTGGCAGCCGGATCCCTCGGTCGCCGGCTATCGCAGTTGCCTCGGTACGGGCAAGGCAGGCGGCACGATGCAGACCACCTACACGATCAAGGTCATCTCCCCGGGGACGGCGAGCATGGGCGGACTCGTCTACGACTTCTCGGGCAGCAGCTACCACTACAACTCCGACTTCAGCGTGAGTCTCTTGGCGGTTACCGCCATCGAGCAGGCCGACGTGTCGATAACGAAGTCTGACTCGGCCGATCCGGTCACCGCGGGGACCAACCTGACCTACACACTGAATGTGTCGAACTCCGGTCCCGCGACAGCGACGGGCGTCACCGTGACCGATGCTCTTCCCGCCGGGACCAGTTTCGTTTCGGCCGACAACGGAGGAACGGAGTCCGGAGGGACCGTTACGTGGAACCTGGGCAGCATGGCTTCCGGGGCTTCTACGGCTCTGCAGATGACGGTTCAGGTCGATGCGGCCAGGACGGCCAACCTGTCGAACACCGCGACCGTCTCCACGACGTCATCGGATCCCACGAGCGGGAACAACTCGGACACCGAAACCACCAACGTCTCGACGTCTGCAGACCTTTCGATCGTCAAGACCGACTCGCCCGATCCGGTGAAGGCCGGGAACAACATCACGTACAACATCGCTGTGACCAACGGGGGTCCGAGCAGCGCCCGTAACGTCACGGTCACTGACGCCGTGCCGGCCGGGACCAGTTTCGTGTCGGCCGATAACGGAGGGACAGAGTCCGGAGGAACCGTTACGTGGAACCTCGGAACGGTCGCCGCCGGAACCACCAACCTGCAGATGGTGGTGAAGGTGGACCCGGCGAGGACCACGGATGTGTCCAACACCGCCTCTGTCTCCAGCACGACTTCCGATCCGGACTCGGGCGATCTTTCCAGCACGGCCGGGACGACGGTCACGCGCTCGGGGGATCTGGTCATCACGAAGACCGACGGCGCTGCATCTGTGATCGCGGGGAACTCGGCGACCTACAGCATCACGGTCACGAATACCGGACCCTCAACCGTTCCGGCCGGGGTAGTCGTGAGCGACACCATACCGGCGGGCGTGACGGCCTCCGAGTCCGAGGCCAACTGCTCGATCGTCGCCGGGGTTATGACCTGCACCACTTCGGCGGCGCTTGCACCCAGCGCGAGCGTCACCTACCAAGTGACCCTGGCCGTTCCCTCCGGCTACTCGGGAGCGTCGCTGGTGAATACCGCCTCGATCACGTCGTCCCCGATCACCGACCCGGATAGCTCCAACGACAGCGCCACCGACACAGACACCGTCAGCAAGGTCGGGGATCTATCCGTTTCGAAGACCGACGGCGTTGCGAGCGTGATGGCGGGCCAGTCGACCACCTACACCATCACCCTTACGAACAACGGGCCCTCGACGGTTCCGGCCGGGGCCGTCGTGACGGACACGATCCCCTCGGGTACGACCGGCAGCGAGTCGGAGGCGGATTGCGCGATCGCCGCAGGCGCATTCAGCTGCACGACTTCGGCGGCGCTCGCCCCGAGCGGGAGTGTCTCGTACCAGCTGACCCTGGCGGTCGCATCCGACTTCTCAGGTGGATCGTTGGCGAACAGTGCGGCGATCTCTTCTTCACCGATCACCGACGGGAACTCGGCGAACGACTCGGCGACCGATACCGACACGATCTTGCGGTCGGGCGATCTGTCCATCACGAAGGACGATTCTGCGGCCACGGTCACGGCCGGCGGCTCCAC
>JANPEZ010000076.1:0-1755 GCA_031423155.1 Actinomycetes bacterium | reverse complement strand
GAATAAGGCCGCCGGAACGGTCAAGAAGGCCGTGGGGAAAGCGACGAAGGACCGGAGTCTTCAGGCTAAGGGTTCGATCCAAAAAGCCAAGGGAAGCATCCAGGACTCGGCTGGCAAAGCCCAGAAGAAGATCGGCTGACGGAAGGATCGGGTTCGGCGCCGGCCCGGGGATCCTTCGACCCGGCCAGCAAGCTCTACGGCGAGCGCTAGCGTCCGACGTTAGCGTCTAGCCACTTGCCGATCGGCTTGGAACCCTGGAGGAATTCGACGATGCGGTCCTTCGCTTTGGCGGTGCCGAGCCAGGCGGCGGGCGGCCACTCGCGCCAGGTCACAAGGCCCTTGTAGCGCAGCAACTCGACACGCGGATGATCCTTCAGGTAACCCCGGGGAGCAGTCTTCAGTTCGCCGTGGCTCATGACGCCGATGCCGGCTTTCCTCGCGTCGGCGACGAGCTTGACGAGCTTGGCGCCGGACCCGTCGTCGGCCACAGCCGCGCGGTATCGCTCGAGTTGGTCCGGGGACATCTCCCACATGCCGCTTCCCGCGGCGAGCCCGTTCGCTCTTAGCTGCACGTACCCCTCACCGACCACAGCCCCGATGTGGGTCTTGTACGGGGACTTGTCGCGGCTGAACCTCACGTCCCTGTAGGGCCGGAAGATCTTGCCCTCGCCGAACTTCGGCTCCAGCTCGCCGAGCAGCGCCTCCATCGGACCGCGGACCTGCTCCTCGTAGAAGCTCTTGCGCTCCTGCCAGAACGTCTTGGAGTTGTCGGCCTCAAGCGCGTCGTAGAACTCCAGCGCCTCGGCCGGCCACCCGCGGAAGGTCACAGGTACCCCCGGATGATCCCCTCTATATAGGGGTTGAGCACATCGTGCGTGTGGCCGTAGATGGAGCAGTGCCCCATCCCCTCGAACAGGTGGAACTCGCCGAGCGGGGCCAGCCGCGCGAGTTCCTCGCCGTCTTGGGGAGGCGCCTGGACGTCCTCGGCGAAGGCGAGCACGTGCAGAGGGACACGGCACTCCTTGATCGTCTCGGTCTGGTCGTAGCGCAGCGACGCCTCCCACTGGGAGATGACCGAGTCCTCGGCGTCGCCGGTGTCGACCCAGGCCTGTATCTCGGCTCGGATCTTCGGCCATAACTCCCGGTCGCCCAGGACGCGCGCGGGGTACTGCATCATCGCGTGATGGGCGACGGCCATCATGCCTTCCATGCGCCCACCTGCTTTGTAGAAGTCGATCTCGGCCTCCTGGTAGTCCCATCCCCAGCCGACCGAGTTGACGCCGGTCCCCATCACGATCGCGCAGCGCAACAGGTCAGGCCGGGCGATCGCGACCTCCTGCACGATGGCCGCGCCGAGAGATAGGCCCACCAGGGCGACGGGGGGCTCGCAGACGGCCTCGATCAGTTCGGCCGTGTCACGCGCGAAGGACTCGAGCGGCCAGGGCAACGGCACGTCGCATGTGGTGGTTCCGACGCCTCGGTTGTCGAACGTGGTGTTGCGGAACGACTTGGAGAAGTGCGGGAGTTGGTACGGCGACCAGTCGGTCGAAAGCCCTCCGCCGCCTGAAACCCAAACGATCTCGGGGCCGGCGCCTTCCTGCTCGTAGTGAAGAGTCGCTTCAGAGCCTTCGAATATCGGCATCGCCGGGCCCTCCTAGCCTAGGGACATAGCAAGGTACCGCGAACGAGGCAAGGCTCCCATGGGGACCGGCTTCGGCTCAAGAAGGAGCACCGAACGCGCGGAAGGGCTCCGGC
>JANPEZ010000075.1:0-1730 GCA_031423155.1 Actinomycetes bacterium | reverse complement strand
CCTCACAGACCTCGTGAAGCGGCCGACCAAGGCGGCAGCGGAGCTGACAGCGCAAGAGCTGGCGTTTGGCCGCACGACTCTGGCGGATAAGGTTCGAGCCTGGAGACCAGGACTCCTGCTGTTCGCGTTCCGGCCCCCAGCGGAAGCCCTCCTCAGCGATGGTGTGTTGGTCGGTCGGTGCAAGGACTTCGAGGGCGTCCCTAGCTTCCTGCTGACCAGTCCGTATGCGAGGGGGCGTGATACGGCGACAAACACGGCCGAGTTGCTCGCCCTCCTCGGAGGCGATGCGGGCGAGAACCCTCCGTCAGGCGCGACCCCGCGGGCGCCATTCCGCGCCAGTGTGACCGCCCTCAAGGGCGCACGCGAGCTGGTTGCCGGCCCGACGCAGCGGATCACCGCCGCGGATCTGGCGGCCGGGCGCATTCGGCTGCCAACCCGTCGTAGCAGCGGTGCCAAGGCCGCGTTCCCCGTGGATGTCACTCGCGTTCGCATAGTGCTTCGAGGCGAGAGCATGGAGGTGCGATACGACCCAAGACTCGGGCCTGATCGGGAACGGTCGGGCGTCCTGACTGTCGGTTCAACGCGCCTCGCTCGCCTCGTGCGCGAGGATGAGGTCTTGCAGGTCAGGTCGGAGGAGAACGGCACCCCTTCGCTCGACTAGGGGTTGCCGCACCAAGTCGCAGCATCACGATGAGTCAATCGTGCGCAGTCCCGATCCGGGAGCCGCCTTTGTTGCAGCCACCGGCGACAGCACGGCTACCCTGACTTCGTGCCGACGAAGCCTTCTCCAGACGACGATCTCTCGCTGGACAACTTCCAGGCGCTGAACGAGACGTTCTACGCGGCGGAGCCGGCAGACTATTTCGATCGGCGGCTGCACAACCTGATCCTTGTCGCAGGGAACCGGAAGGGCCTCGACCGGCTACTCTCAGAGGGACTCAGCTATGGCTCGCTCGTCTTGGGCGGACCACCCTCGAAGGGAGCCGACGACGTCCCTTCGGGCCTATCCGGCTCCGAAGAAGCGGTTGAACAGGCCGCCAAGCGTGAGATGGAAGCCGACAAGATTGCCTCCCACTTCGTCACCGCGGAAGCTGAAGTGCTCGCGCATCACGCTGGCGAAACGCTGCTGAGGCTTTATCTAGCGCACGAATATCGAGACGGAGCGTCCGCGCCCTCCTGTCCGCCGCTGGACATTGCCAGGCTGCGCTCGTTCACCGAGTTCAAGGACCGCGTGCGGCGGCGCTTCGGCCAAGGGAGCGATCCCAAAGACCCGGCGCACCTGAGTGCCGTGGCCCGGGTATTCCACGCGACCGACATCCGCGACAACCTCCTGCCGACGCCGCCCCCAGCAGAGCTCTGGGAGCGAAGCCTGGAGAACATCGAGGGGTACTTGCGGGCCTTCGCCCATCAGCACCTCGAGCGAGCGCCGCTATACAACGCGGCCAAACACGGCCTCGCGTTGACGCCGACGGAGATGTCGTTCCAGATGGGCGATGGCTCCCTGCTCAAGGCGGAAGGGCCGGCAATCCAGTACCTGGAAATCAGCGACGACCCGAGCGGCCGTCCGCGCTGGCAGCAGGTCACCCATTGGGTGAAGGCGGATCGACAGATGGCGCTGGTGTACCGCACGTGCCAGCTGATTGAAACCCTGTGGGTGACGGCTCGCTACCGCTACGTCCCCTCAACTCGCGCCGGCGGTTACAGCCTCAAGCTCTTCGCCGGCGCCGGCT
>JANPEZ010000074.1:0-7753 GCA_031423155.1 Actinomycetes bacterium | reverse complement strand
GCCGGACCCGTCGGGAACGGCGTCCGCATCGCGTCGTGCACCTGGAACGAGACCCCCTCGGGAGCGTCCTCGCCCGCCCACCCGACGAAGGCTTCGGACCTGTCCACCCCTACCGTCATGGACGGCTTCAGGGTCTCAGCGATCAACCTCGTGCTCACACCGGGACCGCATCCGAGGTCCACGGCCAGGCCGACCGGACCCGAAACCCTGCGGCTCAGGAAGCTCTCGCTCGTCGGAGCCAGTACCTCGGCAAGGATCCTGAGCCGGGTCGCCGCGATCTTCGAATCGCCGTAGGTATAGCGGTGCTCGGCCATGGACGGCGAACCTAGCACGCCGGTCCGGCCCCCGGCCGCGGATAGACTCGCCCTATGGTGCCGCTGTTCGTCGTCGGTTGCGGACGCTCGGGTTCGACGCTGCTCCGGCTGATGCTCGATGCGCACCCCGCGTTGGCGGTCCCCGGCGAGTCTCACTTCATCCCTCAGCTATGGAGGGACTTCGGAGGCTCTCGCCCGGTAGATGCGGAGGCGATCGCTGTGGCACTCGTGTCGACCACTCACTTCGGCCACTGGAAGGTCGATCCGAGGGCGGTACTCGATCGGGTTGCGCAGCTGCAGGCGCCCTCGTTCGCCGATGTAGTCGAGGCCGCGTTCATGGCGAACGCGGATGCGCACGGCAAGACCGGCTGGGGCGACAAGACGCCCATCTACGTGCGATCCATACCGCTTCTGGCATCGCTCTGGCCGGACTCGAGGTTCGTTCACCTGATCCGCGACGGTCGCGATGTCGCGCTCTCCTACATGTCGCTTCATTGGGGGCCTTCGACCGTCTGGGCGGCCGCCCGCAAGTGGCGGGGCGACGTCGAGGCCGGCATCAGGGACGGCCAGCCATTGGGAACATCGCGCTACCTCGAGGTTAGGTACGAGTCGCTGGTGACCGACGTTCGCGCTTCGCTGCAAGAGATATGCGACTTCGCTTCACTCGGGTTAGACGAGGGCATGATCGAACGTACCAAGCGTGAGGGGCACGAGACGCTCGCCCCCGAGGAAGGCCGAGCCTTCCATGCTCGATCCGAACAGGACGTGCTGACCGGAGCCCGGGATTGGACGACTCAGATGACCGCGCGAGATGTTCGATCGTTCGAAGCGGTGGCGGGCCCGCTGCTCTCCGACTTCGGATACGAACGGCGCTTCCCTGAGGTGGCGCTCCGCGAGAGGCTCGAGGGCCTGGCCCGCACGCGCGCGATGGACCTGTTCACATCGGGCGCGAACGCCAAGAAGGCTCTGACGAGGAAGCTCGCAAGATGAAACCCCCGTCCGTGATGGACCGGCCGAAGATGGTCGACATCGTCCCCCGGATCCAGCTTCGCGGCGCCGAGATATTCGCCCAGCATCTGGAGTTCGCGCTCCGGGATCGGTACCGGGCGAAGCTCCTGCCGCTGTACTCCGGCGAGGAGCGCTTCGCCTACATCGGTTCGGGACGGCCGGCCGATCGGGCGCCGGGAGTCAAGGACGGGCCTGCGAGGTTCGTCCGAGCAGCCCTCAACCTTCGGCGCCAGGCGCAGGAGTTCGAACCGGCTCTCGTCGTGGCTCACGGAGGTGACCCATTGAGGGTCGCGGCCGCCGCCGGCCTTCACCGGAACGCGCCCCTCGTCTATCTGCGCGTCGCGGCGGTGACCCCCGATCTTCGAACGCCTGCCCGCTCGAAATCGCTCAGGTGGGCCTACGAGAAGGTGGATGCTTTCGTGGCGGTCAGCGAGTCGCTGCGAACCGAGCTCATCGATGTCTTCGGCGTTCCCGAACCGAAGATCCGCGTCATCCGAAACGGACGTCTGCGTCCGCCTCGACTCTCCGATGCCGAACGCGCGCAGGTCCGGGACATCGTCGGCGTCGGACCCGGCGACGTCATGGTCGTGTGGGCCGGCCGCTTCGTGAGGGAGAAGGACCCCCTCGCAGCAGTCGAGCTGTCTCGGCGCCTGCACCAGCTCGTCCCCCAAGCCCGACTGGTCGTGGTCGGATCCGGTCCCCTCCGAAGCGAGGTGGATGCCGCGGTGGCTGAAGGCGCCGGCCGCATCAAGCTCATGGGCGAACGCGAGGACGCGCCCCGGATCATCTCGGCCGCAGACGTTCTCGTCTCCACGAGCCTGACGGAGGGCGCCCCCGGAGTCTTCGTTGAGGCTCTACTGGCAGGGGTTCCGGTGGTCGCGCACGACATGGGCGGCGTGCGAGACGTCATCTCCGAGGAGACCGGCGCCCTCGTGGCTCCCGGAGACTCAGAGGGGCTCGCTACCGCGGTCGCCAAGCTCGTGACCCATCCCGCGGCGCGCGCCAACGCCTCCCGGGCCTGCAGCGCCGCCGGCGCGCGCTTCGACATCGCCCCGGTAGCAGACGAATACGACGACCTCTATCGCGAACTCCTAGGCGCCAGGAACTAGAGGTAGCCGAGTCCTTCGAGGTGCGCCGTGATCTCGGCGTCCAGCGCCGCGTCCTCGCCAGGCGCCGACTCACCTGCCCAGGCGCCGCGCGCGGCCCGAAGGCGCGCTACGACGTCCGGATGCTCCGCCGCGACATCGGAAGACTCCCCCGGGTCGGCGACCAGGTCGCGCAGCGCCTCCTCTCCGGTGGAAGAAGCCACGTACTTGAAACGACCCTCGTACGCCGCGACCCACTTCGCGCGAAGCGCCGCCGCGACCTCCGGCGGGACCGCGCCCACCTGTTCGTCCAACCGGCGCGCTCCGCTTACCTGAGAAGCGGCCGATTCGTATTCAGCCACGGCCGGAAGGGAGGCAGGATCGCTCCAATCACCCCCGAGCAGCCCGCCGATCAATGGCGCCAGCGACGTCAGCCCGACGGGGTGATGCTCCTCGCCCGGCGGGACGCCTGGACCGGAGACGACGAGCGGAACGTGCAACAGGGTCTCGTGCATGGACATCACATGCGAGAGCAGATGGTGCTCCCCCAGGTTCTCGCCGTGATCGGCGGTGACGATCACGACGGTGTCCTCGGTCAGCCCGCCGGAGTCCAGGACATCCAAAAGCTGTCCGAGCCAGTGATCGGTGTAGGAGATCTCGCCGCGATACAGCGCGAACAGCAACGCGAGTTCGCCCTCGCCGATCTCCTCGCGTCCCATGCAATAGCTCAACATGCGGTCGGCGTTCCAGCGGCGCACGGCCCGGATCGCGGCGGGACGCCGCTTCAGGCGAACCCCCCCGTACCCGTGCGGCGGTGCGTAGGGAGCGTGCGGCTCCATGATGTTGAAGAAGGCGAAGAAGGGCCTGGCGCCGCGCCCGGCCAGGAAGTCGCGGAACTCCCCGAGCGATCGCATCGCGCCGCCGTCCCCCAGACCCAGTGCCCGTCTGCTGTAGACGGCGGCTTTCCGCGAGAACCCGGCGGACGAGGAGCCTGCCAGCGGATCGGCCAGCTTCGGCAACCGGGCCTCGCGCCATGACTCGTAGACCCTCTCGAAGCCGAAGGTCAATCCCACGGCCTCTCCCACCCAGGGATTGCCGGTCGCGGCGAATGTTGCATAGCCCTTGCGCCGCAGCACCTCCGGAAGCCATCGCTCGGCCAAGGCCTCCACGCGCGGACGCGGCGACCTCGGTCCTGCGTCCGTCAAGACCGCGGCGCCGGTGACCCCGTGCTCGCTCGGCCTCAGCCCAGTGAAGATCGAAGCGTGCGACGGCAGCGTCCAGGGAGCCGGCGCAACCGCCCGGTGGAACCGTCGCCCCAGGCGCCCCAGCTGGGAGAAAGCCGCGTCACGGGAGGTGCCCACGGCGTCCGCCCTGGCGGTATCGAGCACGACGAGCAGCACATTGGGCCCGGTCGGCATAGACACCGCGCCAAGCTACCATCGGTAGATGCGCGACCTTGCCACCCTCCCCAAAGCAGAGCTTCACATCCACCTGGAGGGCTGCGCGAGACCCGCGACCGTCAGGGCGCTAGCCGACCGTAACGGAGTCGCCATCCCCGAAGGACTTCAGCCCGATGACACCTGGCGTTTCGCCGACTTCCTGCACTTCATCGATCAATACAGCGCAACGTGCGCCCTTATGACGAAGGTCGAGGACTTCCACCGCCTCGCCTATGAAGCCTGCGAAGATCTGGCCTCGACCGGCGTGCTCTACGCGGAGGCGGTCTTCTCGCCGGCGAACCATGATCGCCGTCACGGCTGGTACGACCCGATCGAAGCGGTTCTGGACGGCCTTGCCGCCGGCGAACGCGACTTCGGCGCGACGGTTCGCCTCACCCCCGACATAGTCCGTGACTTCGGCCTGGAACATGCCGAACGCACGCTCGAGGTCGCGATGAAGCTGATGGACCGAGGAGTTGTCGGCCTCAACTGCGCCGGCAGCGAGCGCACGGGCATCGAGCCCTTCGCACCGATCTTCCGCCGGGCCAAGGACGCCGGCCTGCGCAGCGTCCCTCACGCAGGGGAGTGGGCAGGCCCGCAGAACGTCTGGGACACGATCGCCGCCTACTCCCCCGACCGCATCGGCCACGGCGTCAGGTCGATCGAAGACCCTCGCCTCGTCGAGACCCTGGTCGATTCGCAGTTACCGCTGGAGGTCAGCCCGACATCCAATATCGCCACGGGCGTCTACACGAGCCTGAACGATCATCCCTTCGAGCGCCTGCGGGCAGCCGGCGTCGTCGTGACGCTCAACTCAGACGATCCCGGCATGTTCGGCCCCTGGCTGACGCAGGTCTATGAGGCCGCGCGCGAGCAGTGGAGCTACTCCGACGAGCAGCTCGCCGACATCGCACGCACCGGCGTGCGCGTCTCCTTCGCCGACGACGAGACGAAGACCCGTTTGGAACAGGGCATCGATGACTGGCTCGACCGGGCGATGGCCGAACGAGGTTCCGACGGCCGGCGTTAGGCTCCTTGGGTGATCCTCGACGGCGATCGAGTAGTGCTGCGACACGTTCGAGCGGACGATATCCCTGCTCTCTCGGCGATCCTGCGGGAGCCCGAAGTGGCGAGACGCTGGGGCCCTTTCGACGACGCCGAGGTCGCGGGCTTCGTGGGACAAGGATGTGTCTTCGCAGTGACGCTGGACGGCGAGACGATCGGCGCGATCCAGTACGAGGAGGACGAGGACCCGATGTATCGGCGGGCCGGGATCGACATCTTCCTCAGTACGAGCCTTCACCGAAAGGGGTTGGGCAGCGATGCCATCCGAACGCTCGCCCGCTTCTTGATCGAACAGCTGCACCATCATCGCCTCACGATCGACCCCGCTGCGGACAACGTCACGGCTATCCACGCCTACGAACGCGTCGGCTTCCGCAAGGTCGGTGTGATGCGAAGGTACGAACGCGGACCGGACGGCGTTTGGCACGACGGCCTTCTCATGGACCTGCTTGCCGAGGACTTGATCTAGGGGAGCCAGTCCCTGTCACTCAGATAGCTAGGCGGTAGGGGGCCCTCGCTAGAGCAGTAGATCATCCTGTGACCCCCGTCGTCGATGCGCGCCCCGGCTTGGAGAAGCATCCGCAAGAGCGCAGCCGAATGGCCGAAAACGTTCGTCGTGAAACTCGCTGAGTCCTGCCGGGTTCGAACCATGTCGGCGACGACGACGCAGAGCGTCGCTTCGTCGGTCGCCAGCGCCGGTGCGATGTGACCATCGGCGTCGACGTAGGCGTAAGCGACCACGTCGCCGCTTCGCCGGTACACGAAGCGGCCGGAACCCTCGCCGGCCCAGAACCGATGGTCGGCCAGCCTGGAGAACCCGAGGATCCTTCGGTCAAGATCAGTGATGGCGTCGAGATCCGCCTCGCTCATCGCGGCCTTGCTCAGATCGCCCGGCAGATCCGGGAGAGCCTCCGGACGGCTGACCCCGCTCAGCCAGTACTTCGCGGAGCGCGGAGTGATTCCGAAGGTCGCGTACAGGGCGGTCGAAACCGGCTGGAACGACTCCACCACCGTAGCCATGACCCGGTCGCCACTCGCCTCAGGGACCAACTCACTCAGGAGTTGGCGCCCGACCCCTTTCGATTGCGCGCGGGGATCGACGAACAGGAACGACAGGAACCAGTAACGGTCGCGCTGGATCGCCGACCCGAAAGCGACGAGCTCACCACCTGAGACCGCCACCCGCTGGCGGCCCGGATCCGTGACCAGGAAGTGCCCGAGACCGGCCGAGAGCCAGCCCGTGTCCGAGGGGTCCTCCTCTTTGACGCCGTACCGGCGGTGCAGCTCGTTCAGCGAGTCGTAGAAGATCTTCGCGCAGGAGGCGAAGTCCATCTCGGTCATACCGCGCGTTTCCATGTCATCCTTCCGCTCGGATGGCAAGTATGCTCCCGCCTCACGAGGATCAGGCCGATGACCGATAACCCGCTGGACGCGCTGGACGAGCGCATCAGAGACAAGACCGCCGTGGCCGCCGTCATCGGACTCGGCTACGTGGGCCTACCTCTGCTCGTCGCGATCAACGGCGCGGGCTTTCCCGTGATCGGCCTGGACGCCGACGGGCGCAAGATCGACACCCTGACCGGCAAACGCTCTTACATCATCGACGTCACCGACTCGGAGATCGAGGGCCTTCACGACGCCCTCTTCACCACAGACGCCGGGGCGCTGGAGGATGCAGACGTCGTCATCATGTGCCTGCCGACCCCGCTGGCCGACGGCGTTCCCGACCTGACGATGGTCCGCGAGGCCTCCGAGGACGTCGGGCGTCACCTCAAGCCCAGCCGGCTGGTCGTTCTGGAATCCACCACCTACCCCGGCACCACCGAGGAACTCGTCAAGCCGATACTGGAGAAGTCGGGACTGGTGGCCGGAGTCGACTTCGCTCTGGGTTACTCGCCCGAGCGGATGGACCCGGGCAACGCGGCGCACACGTTGGCCGTCACCCCCAAGATCGTCAGTGGTCTGACCGAGCGCTGCCGCGAGCTTGCCTCCTTCTTCTACAGCCACTTCGTCCGCGAGATCGCCACGACCGCCACCCCGCGAGACGCCGAGATGGCGAAACTCATCGAGAACACGTTCCGCCAGGTGAACATCGCTTTGGTCAACGAACTGGCGATCTTGGCGCGTGAGTTGGGCGTCGACATATGGGATGCCCTCCAGGCCGCCGCCACGAAGCCCTTCGGCTACATGCCCTTCTGGCCGGGCCCGGGTGTCGGCGGGCACTGCATCTCGATCGACCCCACGTACCTTTCGTGGCGCGCGGGTCAGCAACTCGGCTATCGGATCGAGTTCATCGAGCACGCCAACGAGGTCAACAACCGCATGCCCGACTACGTCGCCACCCGCGTCGGCGAGGCGCTCAACGAGGCAGGCAAACCGGTGAAGGACTCGAAGATCCTCGGCGTCGGCGTGGCGTTCAAGCCTGGCGTCGACGACCTGCGCGAGTCACCGTCCCTTACGGTGCTGGAACGACTCGTGAAGAAGGGCGCGGACGTGAGCTACCACGACCCCTACGTCCCCGAAGTCGAGATAGGCGGCAAGACCCTAACGTCGCAAACGCTCGACGAAGCCGTGCTCGCCGCCCAGGACTGCGTCCTGATCTTGACCCCCCACGCCAGCGTCGATATCCACGCGCTGGTGCAACGAGCGGCGCTCGTGTTCGACACCCGCGGCGCCACGATGGGCATCACTGCAGCGAACGTCGTCCGGCTGTAGGTCCCGCGGGTCGCGCCTCCGATTCGAGTGGCTGAGAATCAGACGGGCGTCGTCAACCGCCCTAGCCGCAGGCCGGGATCCGGAAATGCCGTTCAACTGAACGTAGGACGTCGTGCGGGTCTGCGTG
>JANPEZ010000073.1:0-2433 GCA_031423155.1 Actinomycetes bacterium | reverse complement strand
CTCGTTCGACCTGGACGCGATGGACACGGCGGTTGCGCCCGCCGTCTCGAACCCGGAACCCGGCGAAGCGGGCCTCACCATGAAGGAGGCGATCCGCATCATCCAGGGGATGCGCGGGCTCGACGTGATCGGCGCCGACATCGTGGAGATCATGCCGAGCGTCGACTCACCGAACTCGATGACAGCCCAGAACGCCACCCGCATCGCGTTCGAGTTGATCTGCCTGATCGCGGACCGGCTGGCTTCGACCCGCTGAGCCGCCTACCAGAAGCGCGCGGTAGCCATGCACACGAGGGCGACCGTCACGAACAGAAGGTTGAACTTCGCCAGCTTCGTTAGCTTGGCTTGCAGCTGCTGCATCTGCTGTGCGACTTCGGGGGCCGGTGGTTGACCCGACGCAGCGACCTGTCCCGCCAGCGCCATGAACCGGTTGGCGGTGGGTCGCGTTGCGGACATCCCAATCGCGAACGCGGTGATGGCGCTCAGCGCGCCGAGGGTGATCCCCAGGCCGAAACCACTCTTGGCGAAATCGGCAAGGCTCGGGTAATCGTGCCAGTCCATCCAGTACAGGACCAGCCCCGCGGCGATCGACACGGCGGCCAGCGTCAGGATCCGGTCGGCAACCTTGCGCTTTCCGAGGAACTCCATCATGAACGGAGCCCCCGCGGGGGCGATCGCTTTGGCCGTTGGCTGCACGAACAAGACGAAGAGGAAGACCGAGCCAACCCACCAGGCGCCGGCCGTTATGTGGATCAGCCTGAAGATGAATGTGGTCCAGTCGATGGCGAGCACGAACCGAGCCTAGGTTTCCCCGGCCACCGGCGCAAGGACCGATGCCGCTTCCGGATCGGCCACGCAGGAGACGGCGGATTACCGCCCGAGGGCCACCCGACACTAGACTCCGACGACCACCGACCCAAGGGGAGGATCATCCGATGGCGCTGCCCGAGAACACCAAGCTCAACTGGGGACCCTGGTACCGCAGGTCACCATTCTTCGAAGCCACGCTGCGCGCCGGCTGCTCCGCCTACGACGTCTACCAGCACATGCTTCACCCCAACACCTACGGAGACCCCACCGAGGAGTACTGGGCGCTCGTCAACGACGTGACCCTCTGGGACGTCAGCGTCGAGCGCATAGTCGAGATCACGGGCCCGGACGCAACGGCGTTCACCAACCTGCTCACCTGCCGCGACCTGACCAAGTGCGCGGTGAAGCAGGGCAAGTACATGCTCGTCACAGCCGAGGACGGCGGCATAGTCAACGACCCCGTCCTTCTGCGTGTCGAGGAGAACCGCTGGTGGCTCGCGCTCGCCGACTCGGACGCGGGCCTGTACGCGATGGGTGTCGCCGTCAACTCCGGGATGGACGTGAAGGTCGGCCATCCTGAGGTCTACCCGGTCCAGGTCCAGGGACCGAAGGCCAAGGACGTCATGCGCGATCTGTTCGGCGACTGGATCTTGGACATGAAGTACTACTGGTGCGACGAAGCCGAACTCGACGGCATCCCCGTCGTGATCAGCCGCACGGGTTGGACCGCGGTCGTCGGCTACGAGATCTACCTGCGCGACCCCAGCCGAGGCGACGACCTGTGGGAGCGCATCCTGGACGCCGGCAAGCCGTACAACATCCGCGTCACACCCTCGTCCGACATCCGGCGCATCGAGGCCGGCATCTTCGACTGGGGCTCGGACATCGGTCTGGAAGACACACCGTTCCACGTCACCGGCCTGGAGCGCTTGGTCGAGGAGCAGGAGGCCGACTACATCGGCAAGGAAGCACTCGAACGGATCCGCCGTGACGGTGTCTCGCGCAAGCTCGTCGGTATCGAACTGGAGGGTGGCCCCGTCGAGCAGCCGACGCAGCACTGGCCGGCCTCGCACGGGGGCAAGGTCGTCGGTCACGTGACCGACGCGTGTTTCTCACCGCGCCTGGAGAACAACATCGGCTACGTCTGGGTGCCGATCGAGCTAGCTGCCCCCGGGACCAAGCTGGATATCGAGACGGACGACGGCACGCGCTCGGGAGTGACCGCGGCGGTCCCCTTCATCGACCCTCAGAAGAAGGTTCCCGCCGCGTAGCGTGCGCTTACACGCAGAAGGTCTGCTCGCTCGCTCCGCAGCGGTATACGTTCTCGAATCGAGCCGCATCGTCCTGGGCGATCACGACCCTGACGATCATCTCCTTCGGTTCGGGGAGGCAGCCCGAGGACGTGTACTTGCTGCACGCCGCCCATGGTGAGTTGGAAACGATCTTCGGGGGGTCACCGGTGAGCTCTTCATACCGAGCTGCGGAAAGGAAGACGGAGGCGCAGGGATCTGAGTACGGGTCGCACGGGGCATAGTCCGGCAGCATGAACGGGGTCGAAGTCAGTCCCGAAACCTCCGCCCCGGTGCCGGCGATCCCGGATGAGGGACAGAAGACTCCGCTCAT
>JANPEZ010000072.1:0-12324 GCA_031423155.1 Actinomycetes bacterium | reverse complement strand
CCCTTCTTCTGGATCTTCTTCTGTTCCTGCTCGGGCATCGTCTTCTCCTAGCGCGGGGGCTCCCTATCCTAACGAGGGAATCGGCTCGAAAGGCTTAGGTCTGAAGTAGGTCCACCAGGGTAGCCGCGTCTACAGCGCGAGCCAGCAGATCGTCGACATGAGCCTTCGTGCCCCGCAGGGGTTCTCTCATCGGGATCCTCTGGAGCGCGTCGTTGCCAGTGTCGACTATGAGCGAATCCCAGGATGCCGCAGCGATGGCATCCCGATACTTGGCGATGCATCTGCCGCGGAAATACGCCCTGGTATCGGTGGGGGGCTCCATCATGGCTTCGTCGATCTCCTCGTCGGTGACGAGCCTCTCGACCTTTCCGGTAGCGGCCAGGCGGTTGTACAGCCCCTTGTCGCGGCGAACGTCGTGGTACTGAAGGTCGATGGCCCGGAGTTTGTGGTCGCGCCACTCCAGCCCGTCTCGCTCACGGAAGCCCTCCAGCAGGCGGTACTTGGCTACCCAGTCCAGTTCGCGGTGCAGGGTTAGCGGCTCCGATTCCAATGTCGTGAGGATCTGCTCCCACCTGCCGATGATGTCCCGATTCTCAGGAGTGTCGTCCTCGCGCTCGACGTACTTCTTGGCATGCTCGAGGTACTCCCACTGGATCTGGATGGCCGTGAGGCGCCGGTCGTCAGCCATGGGAACCCTTGCGGTGCACGAGATGTCACGCGAGATCTCATGCAGCGCTTGAACAGGGTTCGCCAGCGACAGGTCGGGAAGGAAAGCGTCCTCGATCATCTTCAGGACTATGGCCGTCGTTCCTATCTTCAGATACGTCGCGACCTCGCACATGTTCGCGTCACCGATGATCACGTGGAGCCGCCGGTACTTCTCCGGATCCGCGTGGGGTTCGTCGCGGGTATTGATGATCGGACGCTTCAGCGTAGTCTCCAGACCCACCTCGGTTTCGAAGAAGTCGGCGCGCTGCGTCAGTTGGTAGATGGTCGAGCCTCGCTCGTCCCACTGAGCCTCCGCCCCGAGCTTGCCCGCGCCGGTGAAGACCTGCCTGGATACGAAGAACGGGGTGAGGTCGCGAACGATGTCGCCGAAAGGTGTGGCCCTGTCCACGAGGTAGTTCTCATGGGTCCCGTACGAGTTGCCCTTGCCGTCTGAGTTGTTCTTGTAGATCGACAGCTTCGCGCTGGGCAGGCCGGAGCGGTCCAGCTCCTCGAGGGAACGCTCCAGGATCCGCTCGCCGGCCTTGTCGTGCACGACCAGGTCCCTGGCGCTCAGGCACTCGGGGGTGGAGTACTCCGGATGGGCGTGGTCCACGTAGTAGCGGGCCCCGTTGGGCAGAGACACGTTGGCCAGCCCCAGGTCCTCCTCGCTCATCTCGCGGGGAGCCTGTACGGGCTCGAAACCGCGGGCATCGCGCATGGGAGATTCCTGCTCGTAGTCCCAGCGGATCCTGCGCAGCGACCCGGCGTAGGTGCTGATCAAGATCGAGGACGACAGCACCGGGTTGAAGTCCGGGGACCCCGCCGCGGCTATCCCGTACTCGGTCTCGGTGCCGAAGACCTTCTCGATGGCCACGGCCTAGAGGTACTGGCCGGCGCTGACGCGCTCCACCTGCCGGCCGTCGCCGTCGTCGCCAAGGAGCGTGCGCACGTACACGATGCGCTCGCCCTTCTTGCCCGAGATGCGGGCCCAGTCATCGGGGTTGGTCGTGTTGGGCAGGTCCTCGTTCTCCTTGAATTCATCGCGGATGGCGTGGAAGAGGTCCTCGGACTTGATGCCCTTCTCGCCCGTGGACAGGAAGCGCTTGATGGCGTCCTTCTTCGCGCGGCGAACGATGTTCTCGATCATGGCCCCGGAGTTGAAGTCCTTGAAGTAGAGGATCTCCTTGTCGCCGCTGGCGTAGGTGACTTCCAGGAACCGGTTGCGGTCGTTCGGCTCGTACATCTGCTCGATGGTCTTCTCGATCATCCGGGCGCAGGCGTGCTGACCGTCGCCGTACTTCTCGACCTCGTCGGGGTGGATGGGCACGACCGGGTGCAAGTATTTCGCCATGATGTCCTTGGCCTGGGCCGCGTCCGGACGCTCGATCTTGATCTTCACGTCGAGACGCCCCGGTCTCAAGATCGCCGGGTCGATCAGGTCCTCGCGGTTGGAGGCCCCGATCACGATCACGTTCTTAAGGGTTTCCACCCCGTCGAGTTCGCTGAGCAGCTGGGGAACGATCGTGGATTCCACGTCGCTCGAGATCCCTGTTCCACGCGTTCGGAAGATCGAGTCCATCTCGTCGAAGAAGACGATGACCGGCAGGCCCTCTTCGCTGCGCTCCTTCGCGCGCTGGAAGATCTCGCGTATCTGCCGCTCGGTCTCGCCGACGTACTTGTTGAGCAGCTCGGGTCCCTTGACGTTGAGGAAGTAGGACCGCGCGTCCTCACGCCCCGTTCGCTCTGCGACCTTCTCAGCGAGGGACTTGGCCACCGCTTTCGCGATGAGCGTCTTGCCGCAGCCGGGAGGACCGTAGAGAAGGATGCCCTTGGGGGCCTCGAGCTCGTGCTCCAGGAAGAGCTCGGCGTATAGGAACGGCAGCTCCACGGCGTCGCGGATCGACTCGATCTGACCCTCTAGCCCGCCGATGTCCTCGTAGCTGACGTCCGGGATCTCCTCCAAGACCAGCTCCTGGACCTCTTCCTTCGGGAGTTTCTCCAGCGCCACGCCGGAGCGCTGGTCGTACATGAGAACGTCTCCGGTGCGAACGCCCTGCTCCTGAAGTCCCATCGCCAACGTGGCGACCATCTGTTCGTCGCCGCGTCCGACGACCACCACCCTGTCGGAACCGAGCTTGTCTTTGACCTTCACGACCTCGCCCTGGCGGTCGGGCTCCAAGATCTCGACCACGTTGAGGGCGTCGTTCAGGATCAGCTGGGTACCCGGATGCAATCGCTTGGTATCCAGATCCGGCGCTACGTTCACCCGCATCTTGCGTCCGGACGTGAAGACATCGAGCGAGCCGTCCTCGTTGGCCCCGAGGAAGACCCCGAAAGAGGCCGGAGGCTGGCTCAGCTTGGCGACCTCTTCGGCGAGGGCTTCGATCTTCTCGCGCTCGGCGCGCAGGGCTCCTGCCAGCTTCTCGTTCTGAGAGATGGCCTTAGCCAGGTCGTTCCGCGTCTCGAGAAGCTTCTCCTCCAAGATCGTGACCTGACGGGGAGCGTTCGTGAGCCGGCGCCTGAGCAGTCCGATCTCGTCCTCGAGGAACTTGATCTGGGTCTGCAGCTCGTGGGCCTGCTTCTCGAACTGTTCGGCCGACTCCCGCTGATCGGGCATCTGCACCTCCGTTGGAAGCTCCATTATGGCTCGCCAGGGTGACGAAGCGCCTATGGATTCATACGTCATCCATCATGCGATGGGTAATGCCTTAAGGCGGGTATGTAGCCGACCCGGATCCAGGCACGGCCGGCATCAGCCTGCCTATGGTCAGGAATCCGGTGTGGCCGATCATGCGGTGGTCCGGGCGCACGCTGCGGTGCGTGACGTGCCAGGAGCGGTGCATGGTCTCGAACGTCTCCTCGTGATGGTAGCCCTGCTGCTCCAGCGCCAGGACCAGCTGCTGAACCTGGATCGTCGTTGGCAGGTACGCGCAGACGATGCCGCCGGGCTCCAGGACCTGCCTGAGTGCCTCCAGGACGCCGAAGGGCTCGGGCAGGTCCAAGACCGCCCGGTCGTAGCGCTCCCCGGTCAAGGCCACTTCACGCACGTCCCCCGAGCGGAGTTCGAGCTGATCGGGGATCTTGCCGTGGAAGGCCTCGATGTTCGCGATGGCCTGAACCTGGTGCTCCTCGCGCATCTCGTATGAGACGACCCTGCCCTCGGCCCCGGCTGCCCGGCACAGCGCCAAGGTCAGAGCGCCCGAACCGGTCCCCGCCTCCAACACGCGGGCCCCCGGGAAGATGTCCGCATAGACCACGATCGTCCCGAGGTCCTTCGGATACACGACCTGGGCGCCTCTCGGCATCTTCAAGACGACGTCAGCCAGGCGCGGCCGAAATACCGTGAGAACCATCCCCTTCTCGGTCTCGAGCGTGGTGCCCTCGGGCCGGCCTAGAACCAGATCGTGGGCGAGGGTTCCCCCATGTGTGTGGAAGGTCCCGCCCGTATGCAGCTTCACGAGGTAGCTACGCCCGCGGGCATCCACGAACATCACGCGCTCTCCCGATTCGAAGGGCGCGCTCACGTGCCGTCTGCCTCAGTTGCCTTCACGATCCTCCAAGGCTAACCGAGCGACCCCTCCCGGAGCGCTGGCTCTCCCGGAGGCTCGGGCAAGGAGCCACAGGAACACGCCCATCGGCAGGTACCAAACTCCCCTTGGGGACCCCGTGAGGGCCAGGATAGTGCCCGCGGCGAACAGCGATCCGCCCAGCAGCTTCCCGGCCCCCGATGCCACCTTCGTTGCCCGGTCGAAACGCCCGAAGGTCCGCCAGAGGACCGATCGAAGTAGTCGCCCCCCGTCCAGAGGCAGCCCCGGGACGAGGTTGAAGACCGCCACCCCGGTGTTCACCATTGCCAGGGTGAGGAGAACGCCCTCCGCTCCCGTCCATCCGAGGCCGCCGACCCAGATCGAACCCAAGCCGCAGAGCCCTGCGAGAACCAACGACGTTGCCGGGCCCGCGAGTGCTACGGCGAACTCCATGGCCGGTGTTGGGAGTTCACCCCGGATCTCGGCCACGCCCCCGAACAGGAACAGCGTGATCCCGTCCACGTGTACGCCGAAACGACGAGCCACGACGGCGTGCGCAGACTCGTGGATCGCGAGGCATCCGAAGAATGCTGTACCGGTGATGCTTCCCATCAGGAGCCGTTCTACAGGGCCTAGATCCGGGTAGAGGGTCGCGAGATCCGCAGTGGCTATCCAGATGACCAGGCCCAGAACCAAGAACCAAGACCAGTGGAGCCACAGTCGGATCCCGAACAACCGGCCGGCCGGCAAGCGGGATCCTCGCACCGGCCAAGACTACCTTTCGCGCAGGCAGCTTCAGGGAAGCGTGGTGGGAAGTGGCCTGGTTCCCAATGTGACCTCCACCGATCGGCTCGGGGCCGAGCCTCTCACATAGCCGACCGCCACCTTCTGCTCGGGATCGAGCCCCTCCAGGACCTTGCCCAGCTCCTCAGGGGTGCTGACCGTCTGGTCCGCGACCGAGATGATCACGTCGCCCTGGCGAAGTCCCGCCTCGTCCGCAGGCGCACCCGCCGAAAGATCGATCACGTAGAGGCCCGCATCAACGCTTAGGTCGAACTGGAGTGCAAGAGCGGGCGTAACGGGTTGAGTCACTACTCCGAGGTAGGCCGTCGGGGCCAACGGATCCTTCTCCGCGGCGGTGATCGTCGACCTAGCCGCGTCGATCGGGATAGCGAAGCCTATGTTCTCCGCGCTGGTCGTGCCGGCCGTGTTGATCCCGACAACCTCCCCTCGCAGGTTGACGAGAGGTCCGCCGGAGTTGCCGGGGTTGATCGCCGCATCGGTCTGGATCACGTTCGAGTAGGTCCGAGTGAAGTTCTCGCATGAATCGCCGCAGCCCGGATCGGGCGCCTCGATGGTCCTATTGAGCGAGGAGACGATGCCCGTGGTCACGCTCGGGCCTCCATCGAGAGCCAGGGCGTATCCGAACGCCACCACCGTCTCACCCAGTTGCAGCGAACCCGAGTCCCCCAAGGTCACCGTCGGCAGGTTCTTCGCATCCACCTTGAGAACCGCCAAGTCGTGCTCGCAGTCGGCGCCGATCACGCGGGCAGGCAGCTCCCGCGGGGATGCATCGGAGGTGAAGACCGTGATCTTGGAGGCACGCTCGATCACGTGGCAGTTGGTAACGATCACTCCGTCGGATCGCACTATGAAGCCGGTGCCAACTCCCTGATCCTGCCCTCCTCCCTGACGGAACTGATCGGTGGTGACGTTCACGACCGCCGGCAGGACCTTCTGGACGACCCCGACGACCGACTCGGACCCGGTCGGCACCTGGACGTTGCGCGTCGCGCCCGTCGCGCCGCCGGTCGAGAACGTGCAGGCGGACAGGGCGACAGACACAGCTATCAGGGGAAGAACGAGCCTGCGCATCCGGGAGGCCTCCTAGGGTTCGATTCCGCGGTTGGTTCGTCGCCCTCCCCCGCGGAGGTTCACCCACCGGTCAAACAGCAGCGGCGGGCTCGTCTATCTCGGGTCGTGGCAGCAGGCCGAGTTCCTCAACCACTCTCAGGATGGCATGGTCTCCCTTGATCGACATCAGGTGGATCCCCGCTACCCCGGGCATCTCGCGAAGCTGCTGGCAGATATCGACCGCTATCCGTACGCCTTCGTCTTCCTGACGCTCGCTGGGGACCGCTTCCATGCGGGCGATGACCTCATCGGAAACCTCTATCCCAGGGACCTCTCGCAGATAGTTAACGGCTCGCGCCGATCTAGGGACGTAGACGCCCGCGAGGATCCATGCCCTCTCCGCGCACCCAAGATCCACGGAGCGCTTCATGAACTCGCGCATGCGCTCGACGTTGAAGACGCACTGGGTCTGGATGAACTCCGCCCCTGCCTCGATCTTCTTCTCCAGGCGAGCCGGCCTGAAATCGAAGGGCGGGGCGAATGGGTTCTCCACCGCGCCGATCAGGAAGGTCGGCGGCGAACTCAGCTTGCGCCCCGAAAGGTAGGTGCCCTCGTCTCGCATGATCCGAGCGATGCGGAGCGCATGCATGGAATCCACGTCGTACAGGGGCTTGGCCTCAGGGTGGTCCCCCGCGCTCACGTCGTCCCCCGTCATGCAGACGATGTTGCGAGCGCCCAACGCAGCTGCTCCGAGCATGTCCGATTGGAGCGCGAGCCTGTTCCGGTCCCGGCATCCGAACTGAACGATCGGCTCGATCCCCGCATCGATCATGAGCTTTGCTGCCGCCAACTGAGAGATGTGAGGGTGCGCGGCGCTGTTGTCGGTGGCGTTTACGGCGTCCACCTTGCCGACGAGCGGCGCGGCAGCGTCGTGAACCTCCTGCGGATCGGCCCCGTCTGTCGTCTGAAGCTCCGACGTGACGACGAAACGCCCGGATATGAACAGCTCGTGCAGATGGCTCCTTGCCTGCGTCAAGACGCTCGCACCCGCGACTCGATCGCCTTCCATCCGTCGGGCGCCTCGTGGTCGCGCCGGGTAAGCAGGTTCTCCCAGGAGGACGTCCCCTGCAAGCGCCAATCGACCGGTCTGTTGACGTGGAACATGTGCGAGCGCCACAAAGGCAGCTTGCGGGAGCCCTCCCAGGCCTCCACCCAGACGCACTTCATGTCGGGCACGACCTCACAGTTGCCGTCGAGACGGACGCCCCCGCACGGGCCGTTACGCAGATTCTTGGGGCACCGCTGCGGACAGCTCATCCCGGTCGAATGAAGGATGCACTGTCCGCACATCCGGCAGTCGTAGACCTTCTCCTTCATCGACTTCTCGATGAGGAGCAGTGCCTTCCGAGGACCCCTAGGGTCCGGGGCCGTCTGCGGCGGTCTCCTGTCCAGCGTCTTGGCCAATGCGGGGGCGCCTCCTCGTGCCCTACTTCAGGGAAGCCGCGGGCTTCTCCTTCTTGGGGTCGACGAACGGGATCGCCGCGGTCCGGCCCACGATGTGGCCCCCGTCTTCGTCCTCGACGTCGAGAACATTACCGGGCGCGGAAAGCTCATCCGTCACCCACACGTAGCCGATGTTCTTCTTCAGGCCCGGAGACCACACCGCGTCGGTCATGTGGCCGACCTTCTTGCCGCCTGAGTAGACATCCCAGTACTCGGACATCTCCGCGCGCAGCTCGTCGCCCTCGAGTTCGATGCCGACCAACCTTCGGTCGACACCCTTGACCCGGAGCGCCTCGAGAGCGGCCTTGCCGATGTAGTCCTGAGGCTGATCCTCCACCAGTCGCTCCAGCCCCATCACGTGGAAGGGAGTGTCGCCCGGGCGGATGTCCGAGCCGTAGTTGAAGATCCCGCCCTCGATACGGCGGGCCTCACAAGGTGCGATCGGCCGGATGTCGAACTCCTCGCCGGCTTCGGCGATGGCTTCCCAGAGATCGTCCCCACGCGCGCCGTCGAGCAGGTTCACCTCGAATCCGGGAATGGCTGTCCATCCGGTGCGGCTGATAAGCACCGGGATGCCCCTGATCTCGTACTCCTCGATCCAGTAATACTTGATATCGAAGATCGAGGGTCCGACCAGCTTCTCGAGCGTCTTGCCCGAGAGAGGCCCTTGAACCTGCATGGGGTGAACGTCCGGCAACGTGACTTGGGCGTCCAAACCCGAGGCGGCGGCCACTCCCAGCGCATACAGGCTCGCGTCGGAGTCGGCAAGCTGCATCCACCACTTGTCCTTGGCGACGTGCAGCAGCACGGGGTCGTTGATGATCGAACCGTCGGGGCCGGTGACGAGCATGTACTTGCCCTGCTTCACCTGGCACTTCGTCAGGTCTCGGCAGGTGATCATGTCGATGAGCCTGTCGGCATCGGGACCTGAGACTTCAACCGTGCGCTCGACGCCGACGTCCCACATCGTGACGCCGTTGTTGAGGACCCAGTACTCGGTCTCGGGGTCGTCGTAGTACGCCGGCAGGTACATGTGGTTATAGATGTCGTACGACGTGCAGCCCGCCCGGCGGGTCGCGTCGAAGAAAGGCGACTTGCGGTACCACGGCCCGAAGTAGAGCGTGGCGCTCTTCTCGAGCATCTCGGTGCGCTCGTTGACCATCGGTTCTCCTTCCAACTCGAGCCGGATCCCTGATGTCCGGTCTAAGAGCTGAATCATCGTTCAAACAGTCTCCTCAGCGCAAGTCGGATATACGCTCTGTTTCACGGCTCCAGTTTGAACCTTGCTTCAGGGCCATCCCGGGGCGCGAACCGCCCGGGATGGCCCTGGCAGTGCCTAGGAGACCGGGATGGTCTTGTTCGGGTCGACGAAAGGCATCTCGACGACCGTGGCCGTCCGGGTGCCCCACTCGGTCTCGACCTCGACCCGCGTGCCCAAGGTGGACATCCCTGCGGGGAGCCAGCAGTAGGCGATGTTCTTCTCGAGTCTCGGCGAGTAGATGGCCGAGGTCACCTTGCCCACCTCGGAGCCTGCCGAGCTGGCCGCCCATTTGGTGTTGTTCAGCGCCGGGAAAGGGTCACCATCGATCTCGACACCGTTGATCTTCTTGGAGACGCCGACGGCCTTTATCGCCTTCAGGGCCTTGATAGAGATGCAGGCGTCCTCGGACACGTCGTCCACCAGACGATCCAGACCCATCTCGTAGGGGTTGTTGGTGTAAGTCATGTCCGCGCCCCAGTTGAAGATGGCTCCCTCGATCCGGCGGATGTCGCTCGGACCGGTCGGCTTGACGTTGAACGGCTCCCCTGCCTTCATGACCGCCTCGTAGAGCTCGGTGCCCTTGGACGTGTCGGTCAGGTAGATCTCGTAGCCGATCTCAGAGGTCCAACCCGTGCGGGTCACTACCACCGGGATGCCCTGGATCTCGAACTCCTTGAAGTAGTAGTACTTGATGTCCAGGACCTCGTCGCCGACGAGCGCCTGCATCAGGTCCTTGGACTTCGGGCCTTGGATCTGCATGGGGGCGACATCGGCCTCCCTGATCGTGACGTCCAGGTCCGGGTAGGCGTTCTTCAGGCCGCGGGCCCAAAGGAGCGTGTCGCTGGAGGCCAACGCGAACCAGAACGTGTTCTCGTCCATGCGGGTCAGGACGGGGTCGTTGATGATCCCGCCGTCGCTGTCGACGACCAGCACGTACTTGGCCTGGCCGACGGCACACTTGGACAGGTCGCGCGGGGTCATCAACTGGGCGAACTTGAAACCGTCCGGGCCACTGATCTCCAGGCAACGCTCGACAGACACGTCCCAAACCGTGACGTCGTTCAGCAGAGCGTTGAACTCATTCTCGAAGGAATCGAATCGGATCGGGAAGTACATGTGGTTGTAGACGGTGTAGCCGAGAGGGCTGCGGCGCTGCTCGGCCTCGTAGTAGGGCGTCCTGCGGTTCCGCGCGCCACGCTGTACGAGACCCATGTCGAACTCACCCATGCGTTGATCCTCCTCGAGCCGTGGAGGGTGACCGAGAGTCACGTGCGGACCCGGCCTGCCCTCGCCTTGCGAGCCTTCGTCCCGCGTATGGTGCGGTCGAGCGACCGGACCTGGCAAGGATGGGTCCTGACCTCAGGTCAGCGAAGGTTCAAGCTGAGGCGGCGGTTCCGTGCACCTGTGGAGGACGGCTCGCGTGGCCGTCCAGGTACCCCTGAGCAACCATCGCCATGAAGACGTGGACCTCGTCCTCGCCCCAGGCGAATGGTCCCTGCTCGGAGCCCGCCGACTGCAGGCCCCTGTAGACGGACTCGCAGGCGTTCCAGTCCTCCTGGTTGGTGATGTCCCAGAACTCACTCGCGTAGTCGGGCGAGAATCCCTCAAGCCCCTTGGCCTCCGGAGGGAACAGCCACTGACATTCCACCCTGCTCTGGCCGGGACCCAGCGGTTCGATGCGGTGAGTCATCACGTAGTCGGGGTGCAGGCTGATCAGCAGGTTCGGGAAGAGACCGAAGTAGTACACCTGACGAGCCTGTTCGTCGTCGAGCCCGCGGATCCGGACGCCGCCGGACTTGCCCGAGAGTGACATCGTCTCGGCGAAGTCCATGAGCCACATGTTCCCTCCGACCCACATCCCCTCGTGCGGGAAGTTCTCGCCCGAATCCACCGGTGTTACCTGACATAGGGCGGGGTGGATGCTCGGGCAGTGGTAGCACTCGTGGTAGTTCTCGGTGATCGTCTTCCAGTTCGCGTTGATGACGTACTCGTGCGAGGCCGCCAGGAAGAGTCTCTCGGGCTCCCAGGGAGCGACCAGCTCTTCGAGGTTGCCCACGTAGTCGGCCAGGGATCCGGCGTCACCGCTCGGATCCGCGAAGACCCATCCGTGCCACTCGGCTACCTGGGCCGCCACGAGCGGGTAGTCGTTCTTGTCGAATCCGGGCACATCGCCGAACCGGGGAGCGCCGTTCAGCTTGCCATCCAGGCCATAGACCCATGCGTGATAAGGACACTTGATCGCGCGAAGGTTCCGGGTGCCCCCCGGCTCGAGGAGCTCGTGTCCCCGGTGCCGGCAGGTGTTGTAGAAGCCCCGCAGCTCGCCATCGTTGCCGCGGACGAGCAGGATCCCCTCGTTGCCGATCCGAACCGCCTTCTGATCGCCTGCCGTCTGCAGGTCCTCGGAGCGTCCGATGCAGACCCACCCTCCTTCGAAGAAGTGCTCGGTCTCCCAGTCGAAGACTCCCTGCGAGATGTAAGCCTCGGAGGGAAGGGTCCGGCTGGCCCCCAGCGTCGGCGCCAGGGCAAGACGGAGCAACTCCGGGGCGATGGGGCTCTTCGGGACGGGCATCGGGGCGGTCTCCTTAGTCACGGTTCTTGAACGGTCGTTCAAGGGATGCTCGCAGTGTAGCAACGCTACGCCTGGCGATCGGACATCCCCGCTTGACTATCGGTCAGGACGGCCCGTCGCTAGAGGCTGTCGTCTGCGAAAACCCGCTCGCCTTCCACCCACGTACCCAGTGCCTTGGCCCCCCCGATCTCGGCTGGGTCGTGCTCGAACAGGTTTCGGTCCAGCACCGTGAGATCGGCGTACTTGCCCTGCTCGATCGACCCCGTGACACCGTCGAGGTGGTTGACATAGGCGGTCCCCATGGTGAAGGCGGCCAGTGCGGTCGGCAGGTCGACCCGTTCGTGGGGGATGAACGCATCGTTCGGGATGTCCGGATCCGCGTACGCATAGTTCTCCGGTGCCCGTCGGTTCACCGCTACATGCATCTCCTCGATCGGGTCCGGGGTCGAAACGGGCCAGTCGCTCCCGAAGGCCAGCACGGCCCCGTTCCGCCTGAGGCTCTGGAACGGGTACTGCCACGCGGCGCGTTCAGGACCGATGAACGGGATGGTCAGGTTCACCATCTGGCCCTCGTTCATCGCCCACAGCGGCTGGCAGTTGGCAACGGCGCCCAGGCGGCGGAAGCGCGGCAGGTCCTCGGGGTGAACGATCTGGATGTGCGCCAAGTGGTGTCGCAGGTCGTTGGGTCCGTTCGTTCCGCGCGCGGACTCGATCGCGTTCAGCGCCTCGCGGACGGCCCGATCTCCCAGCGAGTGGAAGTGGACCTGGAAGCCCTCCGAGTCCAGGCGGGTGACGGCCTCCTTGAGCAGTTCGGGGTCGACGAAAGATATCCCTGAGTTGTCGGTTTCATGTCCGTGCGCATCCAGATAGGGCCTCATCGTCGCCGCAGTGAAGTTCTCGAT
>JANPEZ010000071.1:0-3034 GCA_031423155.1 Actinomycetes bacterium | reverse complement strand
GATCATGGAGAGCCACGGCATACGCGCGACCTTCTTCATCCCCTCGGGCCTGATCGGGTCCAAGATGCCCACCAGCTACGGCGACCGCGCCCTGCTCGACTCCGAAAGCATCTGGGCGCTCGCCTCGGCCGGTCGTGGGATAGGTGGGCACACGCTCTCGCACCCTCGCCTGACCGCCCTACCCAGAGAGAAGGCCCGCGACGAGATAGTCGAGGACCGCCGGCGACTGCGGGAGCTGCTCGACGCGCCCGTTGAGACCTTCGCCTATCCCAAGGGCGATACCGACGCGGAGGTGCGGGCCATGGTCCGCGAGGCCGGCTACCGGCTGGCGGTCACGGTCAGGGAGTCTCTGCTGAGCGGCAAGCTCGATCCCTGGTCGCTGCCCCGAGTGATGATCAACGCGAAGGTCACTCCCGTTCAGTTCCGGGCCAAACTCTCAGGGGCGATGGCTCTCTACGAACGAGCGCGGGGCCGCCGATGAGCGACGTTCGCGACTTCGAGAACCGGCGCTGGTCCTCGGGCGATCAAGACCCGGTCTGGCGACACCGGATCGCATGCGAGCTGGTTCGCGCCGAGCCGGTCTGCGACGTCGGCGGCGGTGACGGCCTGCTTCTGAAGATGCTCCGCGACGAAGGTCGCAGCGATCTGCACATGACCGACCTTTCACCCGTCGCCGTCGAGAAGGCCCGAGCCGCGGGCTTCGACGCGGTCGTCGGCGACCTGTTGCAAGGCCTTCCCTTCGAAGACGACGCCTTCGGAACGGTCTGCGCGCTAGACGTTCTCGAGCATCTGCTGGCCCCACTCACGTCTTTGCGAGAGATCGCCAGGATCGGCCGCGAGATCGTCGTTGCCGTGCCGAACTTCAGCAGCGCGAAGTCACGGCTGGAGATGATGGCCGGCCGCGTACCGTTCCAGAACCGCCCGCAGCGCGGTCACAGCTACTGGATGAACGGACCCGTGTTGCGCCGGCTCTTCGCCGATGCCGGGCTTCGCGTAATCGAGTGGCGCTACGAGCCGTCTACGCGTCTGGGTCCGTTAGGCGCGAGCCTGGCCCGGCTCCGCCCCGACATGTTCGCGGTCTCGTTCGCCGCCCGGCTCGAGAAGGTCTGACCCCATTGCGCGTCCTTCACGTCCAGAAGGTCAAGGGCATCGGCGGCTCCGAGCGCCACCTGCTGTCGCTGCTTGCAGGCCTGTTGGGCGCCGGCGACGAGATCCGGATGCTCGTCCTTGCTCCCGGGCAGGAAGAGGCTCGTTTCATCGAGGCGGCCCGCGCGGCCGGCATAGACGTCGTCACGGCCGGCATCGGCCACGACTTCGATCCGCGGATCCGCGGAGCAATCGCGGCGAACATCCGCTCGTTCGCACCGGACATCGTTCACACCCACCTGATACACGCCGATCTTTGGGGACAGTCCGCGGCTCGAGCGGCGGGGGTTCCCGGCGTGCGCTCGTGCCACAACCTCGGGGCCTACTATCGCGGCGGGCTCGCTCGCCGGGCCGGACGCCGGGCCGGTCGGCAAGCTCGGCTGACGATCGCGATCTCGCAACACGTCGCGGAGTTCGCCGCGCAGACGGGCATAGCGCCGCAAGAGCGTATCCGTCTCGTTCCCTACGGCATCGACTTCGAGGCCTGGGCGGCCGGTGCGCCGACGCGCGAGGACGCGCGCTCGATGTTCGGTCTCGATGAGTCGCGAGTCATCGTCGGCATCGCCTCGCGACTGATAGAAGGCAAGGGTCATCTCACATCTTTCAGGGCCTTGAGCTTGACGAAGGATCCTCGTCTCGACCTGCTCGTTGCGGGCGAGGGGCCTCTGCGCTCTCAGCTGGACGAGATGGCGCGTGCACAGCCGGATCGGATCCGCATGCTCGGACACGTAGAGGACATCCGGGTCTTCATGGCCGCCTGCGACGTCCTGCTGTTCCCCACCGATCCTGCGATGGGAGAGGGTTTCGGTCTTGCCGCACTCGAGGCGATGGCCTCGTCCAGGCCGGTCGTCGTCACCCGCGCGGGAGCGTTGCCCGAGATCGTTCGCGACGGGGTCACCGGACTGGTCGCGGCTGCTGACGCGGCCGAGATCGCCGCGGCGCTCGATGGCCTCGCCGCCGACCCGGGCCTGAGGCATCGGATGGGCGAGGCCGGACGTGCTCGCGCCGCCGGAGAGTTCTCCCTGGAGAGGATGCTCGCCGGGACCCGGGCCGTCTACGCAGAGGCCCTGGCAGGCACGGACTCTTAGGTCATTCGGCCGGAGAAGACCCTCTGAGGCCTACAGTGGCCCGCCGCGCGCGCCGATGCCTGACCCGTGAGAGAAGCCAGCCCTCGCGTCCTGCGCGTCATGACCCGCCTCAACATCGGCGGTCCGGCCCGCCAGGGTCTGTTCCTGACGCGCGAACTGCCCTCGCGCGGTTACGACACCCGTCTCGTCTGGGGAGCCGCCGGTCTGGAAGAGGGTCAGTTCGACCCTCCGGAGGGTCTGCCCAGCACCTTCGTTGGATCGCTCGCCCGAGAACTGAACCTCGCGCGCGACCGCGAGGCCTACCGGGCGATCCGCAGCGAGATCGAGTCGTACCGGCCCGACATCGTCCACACGCACCTGGCGAAGGCGGGGGCCCTTGGGCGTATCGCCGCGCACCGGCAGAACGTCCCGGTCATCGTCCATACGTTCCACGGACACGTCCTGCAGGAGTACTTCTCGGCGCTGAAGAACCGTGTGTTCCTGGCCGCCGAGCGCGCGCTGGCCAAGAGGACCGACGCCCTGGTCGGCGTCGCGCCCTGGGTCCGCGACGAGCTGCTCGCGATGGGCATCGGCCGACCCGATCAGTGGCACGTCGTGCCGGTCGGCATCGACCTGAAGCCTTACTACAGGAACCACGTGACGTCCCGAGAAGCTCGCGCGCGCCTCGGGCTGCCCGAAACCGGTCCGATCATCGGGTGTGTCGGACGGCTCGTCGCGATCTTGGACCATCGCACCCTCTTCGAGGCCGCCGCTCACGTACTTCAACATCGTCCCGACGCGACCTTCGTCCTGGCCGGCGA
>JANPEZ010000070.1:0-14056 GCA_031423155.1 Actinomycetes bacterium | reverse complement strand
GAGGGCTTCAAACCTCGCCTGGGGGCGGCGCCCTCTTTGCCGGCGGTGGGTGGCGTGGGGGGGGGGGGGGGGCGGGGGCGCCGTGGGCCAGTCCCCGCCCAACCCCCTCTCCGCCCCGGCCCCCCCACCTTCGTCACGTTGGTCGCGCTGGACGAGTTCGGGTACGCGAACCTTTGCCGGCTGATCACGGATTCGCAGATGTTGGGGGAGCGGTTGGATCCTTCGCTTGCTCCCGAGCAGATCCTGGCTCACGCGGGAGGACTGGTCGCGCTTCTAGGCCCGCGGTCTTATGCGGGCGCGCTCGCGATCGGTGGCGCGATCGATGGAGGGGCTCGCGTGTTGGGCCCTTTCCGCGAGGCGTTCGGGGATCGGCTCTACGTCTGCGTTGAGAATCGTCTCGAAAGAGATTCGAAGGAAGAGATCCGCGCCATGCTGCGGATGGCCGAGAGAGCGGGCGTACGGGCGGTCGCGACCAATCCGGTGCGTTACCTGGTGCCGGAGGATGCTTTCTTGGCCGACGCGCTCGAGTGCATGCGCCAGATCGTGCCGATCGCTTCCAACCACGTGAGCCGGCGTAACGCGGAAGGGTTCCTGAAGAGCTCGCAACAGATGCGGGTGCTCTTCGCCGAGCGCCCCGATCTTTGCGACGCGACGCTTGAGATAGCAGAACGGGTCGACTTCGACCTCGGACTCAAGCGCGTGCACTTCCCGGACTTCCCGACCCCGGCCGGCAAGAGCGCGACGTCGGTGTTGGCGGAGCGCTGCTGGCGCGGCATCGAGAACCGCGAGGTGGACCCGACGTCACAGGTTCGTGACAGGTTGGATCACGAATTGTCGATGATCCACCGGCAGGGGTTCTCGGCTTACTTCCTCACGGTGGCCGACATCGTCGCGGACATAAAGTCGATGGGCATCCGTTGCGCGTGCCGGGGAAGCGCCGCCGGCTCGCTCGTGTGCTATCTCACCGGTATCTCCGACGTCGACGCGGTTCGTCATGATCTGGCGTTCGAGCGGTTCATGAACCCGATGCGGGACGAGCCCCCCGACATCGATATCGATGTCGAGTCCGCGCGGCGCGAGGACGTGTACGACATGGTCTTGTCCCGTCACGGCGATGACCGCGCGGCCTGCGTCGCGATGGTCGACACCTACCGAGCCCGCGCCGCGATCCGCGAGGTCGGCAAGGCTCTGGGTCTTCCCGACGTCGAGGTCGGCGTCATCGCCAAGTCCTTCCCGCACATATCGGCGCGCCATCTGCGCGAGGCGATGGAGCGCCTGCCCGAACTGCAGGGGATCAACCTGAAGTTCGAGCAACTGGAACTGCTGTTCCGCGTTGCGGAGAGGCTCGACGGGTTCCCTCGCCACATCGCGTTGCACCCTTGCGGGATCGTGCTGTCCTCGCACGATCTGGTTACGCGCGTGCCGGCCGAGCGAAGCGCGAACGGTCACCGCATGATCCAGGCCGACAAGGACGACGTCGAACTGCTCGGCTACCTCAAGCTCGATGTCCTGGGCGTTCGGATGCTCAGCTCGATGCGCCACGCGCTCGATGAGATCGCTCGCACTACCGGCGAGAAGGTGGACCTGGATCGCATCCCGCTCGACGATGAGCCGACGTTCGAGTTGATCCGGGCTTCGGACACGCTCGGATGCTTCCAGATCGAATCTCCGGGCCAAAGGGAACTGCTACAGAAGCTTCAACCCGAACGCTGGGATGACCTGATCGTAGATATCTCGCTGTTCCGCCCCGGTCCGGTCAAGTCCGACATGATCCGGCCCTACCTTCGCCGGCGCGCGGGCATGGAGCCGCCCGTCTACGCTCACTCCTCGCTTCGGCCTGCGCTGCAAGAAACCTTCGGCGTCATCGTCTACCACGAGCAGGTCATCCGGACCCTTGCCGCTATGGCCGGATACGACCTCACCTACGCCGACCACGTCCGCCGCCATCTGGACGATAAGGAGATGCTGCCCGGGCTGCGAGCCGATTTCCTGGAGCGCGCGATCGAGAACGGAGTAGATGCCGCCTCGGCCGAGAAGACCTGGAGCGCCGTCGCCGAGTTCGCATCGTTCGGGTTCTGCAAGGCGCACGCGGCAGCGTTCGCGGTTCCGACGTATCAGTCGACCTGGCTCAAGACCCACTACCCGGCGCATCTGATCGCGGGCCTTCTGACCCACGACCCCGGCATGTATCCGAAGCGGTTGATCTTGGAGGACGCGCGACAGCACGGCATAGCCATCTTGCCCCTGGATGTGAATGTCAGCGAGCGCGAGTATGTGGTTGAGGAAGTTGAGCTATCGCGTGACGGGCGGGTGGGGGGCCGGTTGTTACGCGGGCCATTCCCCGCCCAACCCCCGCTCCACAACCGGCCCCCCACCTTCGTTCGTGACACCTTTCCCTCGGGCGGGGGCTTTGGGATCAGGCTTGCTTTGCAGGATGTGCATGGGATCTCGGATGCCGAGATCAGGTCGATCTTGCAAGGGCGGGCTGAGAATCCGTTCACGGATGTCGGGGATTTCATCCGGCGTACCGAGGTTGCCAAACCTGTCACCGAGGCGCTCGCACACGCAGGAGCGTTCGATGCGCTCGGCGAAGTCAACCGCCGAACGCATCTGTTCGAAGCCATAACCACGAGCCCGCACCGCGAAGACGATCAACTAACGCTCTCCTTCGAGCCCCGCCCGCAACAGCGATGGTCCCGGCTTGAGGAACAGGTCGAAGGGATGAAGGTGGCGGGGCCGTTGCGTAGCGGGGGTAAGGGGGGGGCTGGCCCGCGTAGCAACGGCCCCGCCACCCGCCCGTCACGCGACAGCCAGCAGCTTTTCCGCAACTACTCGGACGCCGAGATAGTGCGGGCAGAACTCGACGTCCTCGGCCTGGACGCAACCAGACACCTAGTGACCTTCTTCGAGCCGCTTCTCAAAGACCTGGGCGTCATAAGAGCGGCAGACCTCAGGCGTTGTCGTTCCGGAGAGAGGGTCATGGTCGCCGGCGTGAAGGTCGCCTCCCAGACCCCGGCGATAAGAAGCGGGCAACGGATCATCTTCCTCACACTCGACGATGCCACCGGTCCGGTGGAAGTAGTTGTCTTCGAAAGCGTCCAGCCAAAGGTCGCCAAGACGGTCTTCCACTCCTACGCGATGGCGGTCTGGGGAGAGCTGAGGCGCACCGGGGTCAAGGGGGTAAGTATCATCGCCGAGGACATCTGGGACCTGACCGCGCTGCATCGCGCGAGAGGCCGGGGTGAACTGAAGGAAGCGATGACGACGCGCACTCAGCCGAGCGCGCCGGCGAAGAGACTCTGGCACGCGAGCGGAGGCTCTGCGGGATGAGAGCCCGCGAGCTCCCCGAGGAGGCGCTCGGCACTGGAACGCGGTATCTGGCGAGGACCCTTCCGATGGGTCGTCTTCGCTCACGGCGTTTCCGGCCTGGCCTTCTGGGGCTTCTTCGGAACCGTCTTCGCCGAGGCCTCTTTCCGCTTCGAGGCGGACCCCAGCAAGATGGCGGTCCTGGGCGCTTCGCTCTCCCTGCCGTTCATCCTCGGCTCGCTGCTCCAGGGACTCATCGTGGATCGCTGGAGCCCGAAGTGGCTCTCGGTGATCGGATATCTGCTCCTGACCGCGGCCGTCCCTCTTGCCTGGTTCGCGACCTCCCTCATGGGTCTGTATGCATCGGCCCTCGTGGTCGGGGCGGCGTTCGCGACGATCGAACCCTCCCGCTCTGCTCTGACGGGCCTGCTGGTGGACGGGCCCGGACTCGTCAAGGCCAACGGAACCATCTCGATCGCATTCCAGCTTTCGCTCGTGGTGGGAACGCTGGGGAGCGGGTACCTGCTCGAGATATCGAGCGCCGACGCCGTGTACGCCATCTCGGCCGGCCTCGCCGCTTTGGCGATCCCACTCGTGTTGGCGATCCCGGACGTTCGCCAGCGCGGCGAGCAACCGGCGATGTCCCTGGAGGACCTGCGGACCGGTGCCCGAACCGCCTGGCACCATCCACGGCTGCGCATCCTGCTGTTGGTCACTGGACTGGGTTGGACCCTGATCAACGTCTTCCTCATCCTGGAGCCCCTCTTCGTCCAGCACACGCTGCATCGCGAGGGCAACGCCCTCCTCTACCTGTGGGCTGCGCACGGCATCGGGGCGCTGAGCGGGGCCTTGTGGATGGCTCACTCCAAGAGGGCCACGGGCAGGGAGGCATCCATGGTCTGCCTCGGAGTAGCGGTGGTCGGGGCCGGCGTCGTCGTATACACCGGTGTGGGCATCTATCTCGTGGCACTGGGAGCCGCGGCGCTGGCGGGATCGGGCTTCGGCCTCTTCTTCCCCCCGTTACTGGCCTACATCCAGCGTGTCGTTCCCGAGGATCAGACGGGGCGCGTGACGAGCATGTTCGTCGCGACCCAGGAGTCCATGGGCCTGCTCTCTTCGTTGGTGCTTCTGATCCTGGGAGTGCATGTCGCCGTGCGCCCCACGATAGTGGTCTGCGGGGCGCTGCTGGTCCTGATCGGCGCGATCGGGCTAAGAGCTTTGCGAGGACTGCAGGAGCCGTCCGAAGATGACCGAACGCCCGCCTGAGCCGATCCTTCACGTTGACCTAGATGCGTTCTACGCATCCGTAGAGATTCTGAAAGATCCCTCCCTCAAGGGCAGACCCGTCGTCGTCGGCGGTACTGGTTCGCGCGGCGTGGTGGCATCGGCCTCCTACGAGGCGCGAGCCTTCGGGATCCGCTCCGCCATGCCGGCGGTTCGTGCCAGGCGCCTGTGTCCGGAGGCCGTCTTCCTGCCCTCGGACTTCGAGGCATACCGCACGCACTCGAACCGTTTCCGCGAGATCCTGCTCTCCTACACCCCGGTGGTGGAGCCGATATCGCTGGACGAGGCGTTCTGCGATGTCGGAGGAGCAACATCTTTGTTCGGCTCTCCGGCCCAGATCGCCGCGAAGATCCGGGCCGACGTCGAGCGAGAGGTGGGGGTGACCTGTTCGGTCGGCGTCGCTCCAACCAAATTCATCGCCAAGCTCGCCTCCGAGGACTGCAAGCCCGATGGGATGCTGGTGATCACGGCCGATGGCATCGCGGGATTCCTCGATCCGCTCCCGGTGCGGGCGATGTGGGGCGTGGGCGAGAAGACCGGCGAGGTCTTGTCCAAGATGGCCATCCGCACGATCGGCGATCTGGGCCGCGCCCCCGAGGCGATCTTGGCCCGGCTACTGGGCGATAGGGCGGCCCACCACCTGTCCGAACTCTCCCACGGCCTCGACGACCGGGATGTGGTCCCGTACGAGGCACCGAAGTCGGTGAGTCACGAAGAGACGTTCGAACGCGATCTCGACGACGAGGATGAGATCCTCCGCGAGATCTTGGCTCTCTCGGGCCGCGTGGGCTCGCGGCTTCGCAAGGACGGTTACCGGGCTCGCACGGTGGTCCTCAAAGCGCGTCTGGCGAACTTCACGACGCTCTCCAGGTCCAAGACATTGGCAGACCCGACGGACCTGGGATCGGACCTTCACAACGTGGCCGCCGAGATGTATCGGGCGCTGCCGGGTCAGCGAAGGAGGATCAGGCTCCTCGGGGTCGCCGGAACCGGGCTGGTCGCGGCCGGATCCGAGCAGCTCGCGCTGCTTCGAGGAGAAAGATGGGGAGATATCGAACGCGCGGTCGATCGTATCGAGCTTCGATTCGGCCAGGGAGCGGCTCAGCCGGCGTCCTTGCTGGACAGAGGAAGGGACCGAGGTCCGTAGAGGGCTTCCACCCGTATCCTCAGTCGTTCCTATAATGGGCAGACGGGTCGGCCCCGACGACCGAGGCGAGGCAGATGCCACTGTCAGATCACGAGCAGCGCATCCTCGACGAGATAGAACGACGTCTAGCCGAGGAAGACCCCCGTCTGGTGGAGCAGGTGGGCAGGACGACCCTGTCCGCGCACCTGGCGAGACGGATCCGCCTCTCTTCCTTCGCTTTCCTGGCCGGTCTCGTCCTGCTGATGCTGTTCACCGTGGAGCTTTGGCTCGCGGCAACCGGTTTCGTGATCATGGTGCTTTCGCTCCTGCTGTTCTTCCGCTACGTGAAACAGCTCGGCAAGGATCAGGTTCGCGCGTTGCAGGAAAGCGAGAGGTTCTCGGTCGCCAGCATCTTGGCGAAGCTCTCGGAGCGTTTGCATCCCCGATCCGAACCGCCGAAGGAGTAGGCCGGTCGCCGAAAGCGACATGGCCCGCCGGCCGATGACCTAGCCCGAGTGGGTGATTTCCTGAACGAATCGCCTCAACGGCTTGCCACTTGTTCGGCTGTTGCGGTACAAAGAGCGCCCCTTCCCTAAAGGGCGTGACCGTCGAGGCAAGGTTCCAACCTTCCCCGATCGGCGGGCGGGCCGTGTGTTGTGTATCAGCAGGTTGAAAGGCTCACGTCCGATGGAGGGCTTCACCGCACATCAAGCTTGCAAGTTCACCGGTTGCACTCCCCGTCAGCTCCGCTACTGGGACACCATCGGATTGGTGACGCCCTCGGTTCAAGGAACCGGCGGGCGGCCTGGGGTTCCTCGTCTCTACGCTTTCAGGGACCTGATCGCGCTGAAGGTGGTGAGATCCCTGCTGGACGGCGGTATGTCCCTTCAGCGGGTCCGTCGCTCCTGGGAGTTCCTCAACAAGAAGGCGGGGCTCGACAGGCACCTATCCGAGGTCAAGCTCGTGACCGACGGTGTCAGCATCTTCAAGATCTGCCGGCGCGACGGGGAGGTCATGGACGCGCTCAAGGACGGCCAGATGGCCTTCTTCGTCGCGATCGACGACATCGCGACCAACGTCAAGACGAACGTCTCTCAGTTCAAGGAGGACCGGGAGAAGTTCGTCCGCGCGCTGCGTGAAGCCGCGGCCCACACGGCTACCGGAACTTAGGGGAACCTTTCGCTCCTGCGATAGGGTCCGACGATGCGCTGGACCATGCCGGCCTGCCCGCGAAGATCGCGCATCGCCTTCTGGGCAGCTCTCCCGGCCTCCTGTGCCTGGCTTCGATCCGGATCTCTGGGGGAGTAGGCGGCCAGGTTCGCAAGGCCAGTCAGCGAGGCCAGATCCTCGTGCGATAACGATCGAGTGGCCACTAGCCTGTCGCGATACTCCTGCGGCGTCTCACCCGGACCCCGGGCCAGACCCAGGTCTCCGGCCCTCTCGCCGAACACCTCGTAGGTCGCAAGGATCAGTCGTCGGGGGTGGCGGGAGGCTTTCCTGAGGCGTACGCGTCGGCGGAGCGCTCGAACAGGGGGCACCAGCGCAAGTCCGAGCGCCAGAGCCGCGGCAACCAGCAGCAGCAGCATCCGGATCGGAAAGGGCGGATCCTGCGGCTTCACGGAGGGGATACCCGTGAAGGTTGCCCCTCGGCTGCCCCTGGCGACCCCCTCGCGAGGGAAGTTCCCGAGCGGCCCACCACCAGGCCTTCCGGTAACTCCCACCTGCCCGGGGCTCTGCCCCTCGGAGGCGCAGGGCACCCCGGGCGCGGGGACACAGGGCGAACTCGGGTTGTTGAAGGGAGCCGCGATCGGGTTGGTCCTGCCCGGCGTGGGCTCGAAGGCGAGCCATCCGTAGCCGGGGAACAGCACCTCGACCCAGGCGTGAGCGTTCTCCGTAGAGATGCGCCAGGTCCCGGCGTTCGTGTCGTAGGTGCCGGCCGTGAATCCGACCGCCAACCTCGCGGGTAGTCCGAGGGTTCGAAGCATCACGGCCATCGCACTGGCGAACTGTTGACAGAAGCCGGTCTTGGACTGCGTCAGGAACGTCAGGAGGTCGTAGGAATCATCGCGCGCCGGGACCTCGATGCTGTAGATGAAGTCTCCATCGCGAAGGTGGTCTTGGATGGCAAGGATCCTTCCGTAGTCGGAAGTCTGGCCCTGCGTCCAGGACAGCGCGATCTGGTGGATCCGATCCAACGTGGGGTCGACGGGCAGGGCTGTATACCGGGCGTTCAGCGCCGGCGTCGGGAAGACAACGTTCGCGAGCTCCTCGGAAGTGGGCTGTACGAGTTGCGTTGTCACCGTGTAGTCCGTCCCCGAGTCGAGCCCTCCGTCCAGCACGAGGGTCTGGGTCTCGGTATCGAAGTGGATGGTGGCATCGACCTGTGCATGAACCGGTGGGTAGGCGACGGGCAGTCCCAGAAGATCCATATCGGAAACCAGATGGAACCTCTGCTCGAAGGTCTGCTCGTCCCCGCTGGCAGCCAAGGTGGAGTCGGGTGAGATCTCGGCCGCCTGAGGCGCAAGGCGAGGGCGCCAGGTGATCCCGTCGAAGTCATCCAGCGCTACGAATCGGTAGTAGGAGGCCCGTTCGGTAGTCACGTCGAACAGAGCCAGGGGCTTACCTCTCGTCAGGCTCGCCCTGATCGAGACGAGCGGATCGATGGTTGGGCCCGCCCCGTTGCTGTTGCCGTTCAGATCCACGACCGCACGCGCGCCCCAGCCGGGCAGGGCGGCGGAGAACAACGCCGCCGCTCCGATCGCCCCGACGGCGACCTTCCTGGCTCCGCGTGTGCTGCTGGCGGACAGCCTCCTGCTGGACCCGGGCCAGGCCCAGCTCGGCCCCCAGCGATGGACCCTGTGCAGGCCGTCGGCGAAGACGACCATCAGCGCTCCGGCCAAGAATAGGAGCCCGTACTGGGGCCGGATGGAATCCTCCAGGACGGTGTCGGCGAAGGCCACCAGGGCAACCGGGGGAACGAGCGACATCAATGGGCTTCCCGCTCGTGCCGACAGAGCGTGTGATGAGAAGACCGCCGCCCAGGTCGAGGTGACAGCTGCCAGGAGCAGAGGGGGTAGCGCCTCCGCCGGTGCCACCTGAACGCGAGCCTGTTCACCGATCTGAGTCGCGGCGACGCGAGCAGCGGCAAGCGTCTCGGGCGTTGGGAGTCCGAACCAGGTCGAGTCCGGGAATACGAGCATGCCGACCGCGATGCCCATGCCGACCAGGCTCGCAAGGCTCGCTATGAATAGACCCCTGCGCTCGGTAAGGCAGGCGATAGCCGTCGACGCCGATGCCGCGGCCAGAAGTCGCCAGGTCGCGTGACCTGTGAAGATCCGGCCGAAAGCCAGCGCCGTCGCTGCCGCGAGCACCGTTATGGCACCGAGCGAGATCAGACGCTGAGAGCCGGCCTGGGTTCCCTTGAGCTGTTCCATAGGTCCTTCAGTCGGGCGGAGGGCGGACAGACGATGACATCCCAACCGGAGCGCGAAAGGGACAACCTCGCGGCCGAGGCTCGCCCCTCGAGTTGGGCTTGGCGCTGCGGCGGTAGGGAATCGGGATCAGCCGGATAGATCAAGATCGCGAGCTTCGGACCGAACCCCGCGCCAGTTCGGATGAGGGATGACAGTTCCGATGCGACCGGTGGGGCGCTCACGCAGATGAAGGTCGAGTCTGCTCCAGCCGCAGAGCGGAGTCTCGTCAAGGCGGGCCCGAGGGACCGGACAGACGAGTGCTGGACGGCGGTGAGTGAGTCCAAGAAGCCCTCCTCCGTCAGCGGAACAGGCGGCGAATCCGCGGTGGCGAGCCTCAGTGAGAACCCTCCCTTCGACATCAAGATGCCGACCGAAGCCGCGGCCGAGACGGCCTTTTCGAATGCTGTGCTGAAGGTCTGGCCGAGTCCACCCATCCGGGTATCGAGGAAAAGCAGAGCTCCCGAGCGCCTGGAGGACTCGTCCTGGCGGATCATCAGTTCTCCGGTACGGGCTACGCTCGGCCAGTGGAGCCTTCTAAGGTCGTCGCCCTGCTGGTATTGGCGCATCGTGTAGAACTCCTCCCCGGTGCGGAAGAGATTGCGTGCGCGTGACAGACCGACGTTCGGCCCGAAAGCCGAGGACGCCGTTCCTATCAGGTCTTCGATTACGGGCGTCACCAGAAGCTCGTCTCGCTCGTCGAACTCGATACGGATCCTCGTCAGGGCGAAGGGATCGGAGACGTCCACCGACAGCGGCCCGATGGGATATCGGCCCCGCGCCTGGGGGACCAGGGTGTAGCGGACGGTCTGAGAGTTGTGAGCCGGGATCCCGGTCAAGACCAGCCGCGCCGCTCGGCCAAGGGTCGCGGGGAGGCGGTCCTCGAAGAGCAGGAAAGAGGTCGTTGCGCTCGAGCGGTTGTCGATCTCCAGCTCGACCGTCACCTTCGTTCCCGGTGCCACTCTGACGTCGGACATGTGCCGGCGGGCGGCGAGTCTGTATCGGCCGCGCTTGGCATAGACGGCGGCCAGGAAGGGCAAGGCTGCGATGCCGAAGCCGATGACCGTTAGGCCTGAGGATCCGATAAGCCGGGCCGTGAACCACATCGCCGCACCGGCCGCGAAGACGACGACCCCCCGGCCGGATGGCACCTTAGTCTCCCTCGGAGACCGGCACCGTCACTTCATCGAGCAGTTCGGCCAGGATCGACTGAGGAGATCGACCGCTCATGATGGCGTCCGCCGAGACGATGATCCTGTGGGCCAGGGCCGGGACGGCGAGCGTCTTGACGTCGTCGGGGATCACGTAATCACGCTCCTGTGTGGCCGCCATCGCGCGCGATGCCCGAAGGATCATGATCGAGGCTCTCGGACTAGCACCGAGGTAGACGTCGGAGTGTTTCCTGGTGGCTTCCACCAGGTCGACGATGTATCGGCGTATCGCCGGGGCAACGTGGACCTCACGCGCCTGGTGGATCATCTCGGCGACGCCGGGAGCATCCGTAACCGGGCCGATGTCGGCGAGAGGTTGGCCGCTCGCATGGGTCGCGAGGATCTCGGCTTCGACCTCGGCGGAGGGGTAACCGATCGAAAGGCGCATCATGAATCGGTCGAGCTGAGCTTCGGGCAGGGGATAGGTTCCCTCGTGTTCGATCGGGTTCTGGGTAGCGATGACCATGAAAGGGGTCCCCAGGGTATGGGTGACCGTGTCGACGGTGACCTGGCCCTCCTCCATGGATTCCAGCAGTGCCGATTGCGTCTTCGGGCTGGCTCGGTTGATCTCGTCTCCGAGAACGATGTTGGCGAAGATAGCCCCCGGCCTGAACTCGAAATCCCGCTGCTCCTGGTTGAAGACGTTCACGCCGGTGACGTCTGTTGGGAGCAGATCCGGAGTGAACTGGATGCGTCGGAACGAGCAGTCGATCGAACGTGCCATCGCTTTGGCTAGAAGGGTCTTGCCGACACCGGGCACATCTTCGATCAGCAGATGCCCCTCCGCGATGAGCGCGATGAGGGCCAGTCGTATCTCGTCGTGCTTGCCACGGACCACTCGTTCAACGTTGGATTCGATGTCGTTGAAGCGCGCGGCGAACCGCTGCCATTCCTGCGGGCGTTCACGAACCTCCAAGGACCACCTCCGGAGCTGCGACAGACCATCTTACGGCGGGCGCCGGAAACGGATATCCGCTAGACGGGGATACGCATCCGAGCCGCGGCTGGTTCCAGAGACGACGGTTAACTGGAGATAGTTCCGAGAGATGGCGGCGGGAGCGCTCCGGTCTTGCCGGACACCCCGCGCGGCCCCTTGTTCGCTAGATCAGGCATCCGACCGAGGCGCTCCCGCCGTCGTCGGTCCGTAGATTACACCTATGTGATTCACCAGGCACCCCGGGTTCGTTCGCCGACTGCGGACTACACTTCCCGGATGGGCCGTGCGCTCGTACTGAACGCGACCGACGCCCCGCTCGCGGTGGTTCCCGCGAGGCGGGCGGTCGTGCTCGTCCTCAAGGACAAAGCAGATGTCGTTGCGACGAACGGCATGGTCTTCCACGCTGAGCATCTGGTGATCGAGGCGCCCTCGGTCGTGCGTCTGAGACGGTTCGTTCACGTCCCCTACCGTGCCCGTGCCCCGCTGACGCGCCGGGGGATCTTCGCCCGCGACGGTTGGCGATGCCAGTACTGCGGAGCGACCGCCGAAAATCTCGACCACGTCATCCCTCGCTCCCGAGGCGGAGAGCACACTTGGGAGAACGTCGTCGCTGCCTGTCGGCGCTGCAACTCCAAGAAGGAGAACCACATGCTCGCCGAGGTCGGATTCCACTTGCCGCGTAAGCCGTTCGCACCTTCGGATGCTTTCCGATTGACCCTGGGCCGGCCCGATCCGGGCTGGGAAGCCTTCCTGGCCTGAACCCGGCGTCCACTCGACCCGATCGCTTCTCCCTTGCTTCCTACTGCATCTATGTCTGCGCCCTGTTGACGCGGTGGAGTATTAGTGGCATAAACGTGGGGCGCAGTGGAGGAAAGGGGAGGAGGCGTGGCCGAACTTCTCGGCACGCACGGCTACCAGCTCGACCCCAAAGGACGAGTGTCGTTGCCGGCCAAGTACAGGGAGGCCTTCGAAGAGGGGGCCTTCATCACCCTTGGCCAGGATCGATGCCTATACGTCTTCCCCAGGGCCGAATGGGAGCTGGCCAAAGCCGAAGTCGATTCCTTCCCCCTGTCCGACACGGACGCCCGCGCTTACCAACGGATCTTCTACAGCGCCGGCGATGAGGTGAAGCTGGACTCGCAGGGAAGGGTGACCATCTCGCAGAAGCTCCGGGATCTGGTGGGCATCCGCAAGGACGTGTTGGTTCTCGGCGCCGGAAGGCGCATGGAGATATGGGATCGCGAGACGTACGAACGTTACTCGGCCGCATACATGGGCCCGTACGAGACCGGAACACTGGACCCGAGGAGGAACTGAGTGAAGGACACGAAGCTCGGCAGCGAGGTTCGGCAGAGCCTGTCGCTGATCGTCATGACCGCGCTGACACTGGCAGCAACGATGGGACTGGGGCTGTTCGCGGCCAGGGTCGGCGGCTAGTGGAAGACGAGAGCGTCCCGCATGCGCCCGTCATGGTTGAGGCCGTCACCGGGTTCCTCGGGGGAAGGGGAACCGTCGTGGACATGACCCTCGGCTCGGGGGGACACGCTGCCGCCCTGCTCGCAGCCGGTGTCGAGCGGGTGATCGGCGTAGATCGTGATCCTTCGGCGATAGCGCTTGCCACACAACGACTCTCACACTATAAAGAACGTCTGAGGACGATCGAAGCCACGTTCGGCGACGCTTCGATCGAAGGCCCGGTCGACGGGGTGCTCTACGACCTAGGGGTCTCCTCGATGCAACTCGATGAGGCCGAGCGAGGATTCAGCTATCGCGGCGACGGGCCGCTCGACATGCGGATGGGCGGGGATGGCCCCTCCGCGGCAGACCTGGTGAACGAGCTGGATGAGGAAGAGCTCGCGAACATCATCTTCGAACTCGGGGAGGAGCGCCAGTCGCGGAAGGTCGCGCGCGCCATCGTGCGGGCCCGTCCGATCGTAACGACCGACGACCTCGCCCGTGTGGTCGCGGGCGCGCTGGGACGACGTCCGGGGGGCCCCCACCCCGCGCGTCGCACGTTCCAGGCGCTCCGTATCGCGGTCAACCGGGAGCTGCAGGAGTTGGACGCCTCCCTGCCTCGGGCGGTCGAGCTTCTCGCTCCCGGTGGCCGCGTCATCGTCATCGCGTATCACTCGCTGGAGGACCGGATGGTCAAGCGCTTCTTCCTCCAGGAGGACCGGCTCGTGAGGTTGACCAAGAAGCCTCTGAGACCCTCAGAGGCCGAGGTCGCCGCTAATCCGCGGGCCAGGAGCGCCAAGCTGCGCGCGGCCGAGCGGATAGACCCAGGGGAAGTCGCCGCATGAGCGCTCCCGCTCGCGAACTCTCCACTCCCCGCCGCGCTCCTTCGCATAAGCCCTCCGCGCCACGGCCCTCCGCCAGACCCAGCGCCAAGAGGGTGGTGGTCAGGCCGGTGAAGGCGGCACCCCGGCTCGGGTTCATCGTCTTCTCCGGAGCGGTCCTGGCCGCACTCATCGTCGGGGTGGTCGTCCTGAGCGCCTTCCTGGCTCAAACCTCGTTCCAGATCCGTTCCACTCGCGACCGGATCTCCGTGCTTGCCGAGAGGTACCAAACGCTCACGGATCAGGCGGCCCGGCTCTCCTCCCCGAGCCGGGTCGCCTCGTGGGCTTCCAAGCACGAGATGGTCGTTCCGGCGCAGGTCCACATACTTCGCGTGCCGGGGACTGCAGCTGAGAGCGGGTCGACGTCCGAGGTTCGAGATGACGGT
>JANPEZ010000069.1:0-2288 GCA_031423155.1 Actinomycetes bacterium | reverse complement strand
TGATCTTGCACTCGAGCGTCCGGCCGACAAACGGCGCGAGGTCGCGCACGCGGCGAAGATCCACCAGCGATGCGGGGAGGAAGCCGCGCAGGCCGATGTCGAGGATCAAACCGCCCTTGACGACTTCGATGACGGGGCCGGAGACGATCTCCTCTTTCTCCTTGAGCTCTTCGATCGTTCCCCAGGCGCGCTCGTACTGCGCGCGCTTCTTGGAAAGGATCAGCCGGCCCTCCTTGTCCTCCTTCTGGAGAACGAGGGCCTCGATCTTGTCGCCGACCTTGACGACCTCGTTGGGGTCGACGTCGTGACGGATCGAAAGTTCCTTCGAAGGGATGACCCCTTCGGATTTGTAGCCGATGTCGAGCAGGACCTCGTCGCGGTCGATCTTGACGACCTCGCCGTCGACGATGTCTCCGTCCTTGAAATCGCGGAGCGAGGCCTCCATGGCCACGATCAGCTCTTCGGGTGTCAGGTCGCGCTCAGGCACGACCTTGGTGTCTTCACTCATAACGTGGTTCTCCTCCCGGCGCGCGCGGCGCACACATCGGCTCTTTGGATTTGCCGAGGTGCGAGAAAGCGCCTCGCGGCCAGCAGTGATGGTAGTCGGGGCCGGGAAAGGCCGTCAACGCGAAACCGCAGGTCGCGCGCGGTGGATAGGGTCTCAATGACCCTTCGGGGCCGCCTCGGCCCAGTTCGGACCCCATCCCAGGTCGGCGCGAAGGTCGACGTCCAGCTCGATCGCGTGCTCCATAGCGTCCTTCACGAGCTCGCCGGCTTTCTCAAGTTGATCCGCAGCAACCTCGAAGACCAGTTCGTCGTGAACGGTCAGCAGCATCGCGCACCTCAGCTCCGGATGTTCGGCCAGGACCGCATCCACCGCGATCATCGCGACCTTGAACACATCGGAGGCACTCCCCTGGATGGGCGCGTTCAGCGCCATCCGCCGGCCCAGATCTCTGACGCGAGGATTCGAGGCCTGAAGCTCCGGAACGTATCTGCGCCGTCCGAGCAGCGTCTCGGTGAATCCCTCGACACCGGCGCGCGCGACCTGCGTGTCGAGGTACTCGCGGATGGTCGGGAAAGCTGCGAAGTAGCCATCCATGATCTCTTGAGCCTCGTCCGGCGCGATGTCCAGGCGAGACGCAAGCCCCCAGGCGTTCATCCCGTACGCGAGGCCGTAGTTCACCATCTTCGCTCGCGAGCGTAGCCCCGAGTCGACCTGGCTCTCCGGCAGATCGAACACGCGCGCAGCCGTCGCGGTATGGATATCGGCGCCCGAGGCGAACGCCCCCCGCAGACCTTCGTCTCCGGAGAGATGCGCGAGGATCCTCAGTTCGATCTGGGAGTAGTCGGCGCACAGCAGGACCTGATCGGGCGATCCCGGAACGAAGGCCTGGCGGATCTGCTTGCCCAGCTCGGTTCTGACGGGGATGTTCTGCAGGTTCGGGTTCGAAGACGACAGCCTTCCCGTCGAGGCGGCCGTCTGGTTGAAGGTCGTGTGGACGCGTCCGTCGCGCGGGTCGACCAACCGCGGCAAGGCCTCCAGGTACGTCGAGTTCAACTTGTCGAGTTCGCGCCAGGAAAGCAGTGCGTCGACGATCGGGTGCGCCTCGCGGAGTTTCTCCAGGACGCTGGCATCGGTCGAGAGCTCGCCTTTGGGTGTCTTCTTCCCCGGCTGAAGGCCGAGCTTTTCGTAGAGGATCTTGCGCAACTGCGGAGGAGAATTCAGGTTGAAGTCCTCCCCGGCGTGTTCGTAGATCTGAGTCTTCAAAGTCGCCATCTCAGTGCGGGCGTCCTGCCCCATTCGGCCGAGGTAACCCGCGTCCAACGTGATGCCGAGAGCCTCCATACCTGCCAGCACCGAAGCCAGCGGAAGCTCGACCTTCCCGAGCAGCTCGCCGAGTCCTTGGCGGTCGATCTGTTCCTTCATGACCGGGGCAAGGAGGGCCACGGCCGCGGCCTCCGCGGCGACCGTTCGCCACGCGTCCTCGGAGAACAGCTGACCCGCCGCGTCATCGCCGACCGATCCCAGGACATCGGCCCCCAGATACTTCTCGCAGAGCTGGGCCAAGTCGTACTCGCCCGAGGACGCGTCGAGCAGGTACCCGGCCAGCATCGTGTCGAAGACGACTCCGGAAGCGTCGGCTCCGGTCGAAAGCGCGGCGCGGCGAAGCTCCTTGGCGTCGTGGGCCCACTTGGGTGCGTCCTCAGCCGCCAGCCATCCAGACACCGGCTTCAAAGACTTGAGTTCGGCGAAAGCGGCCTGGGCGCCGCCGGCCGAAACCGCC
>JANPEZ010000068.1:0-5884 GCA_031423155.1 Actinomycetes bacterium | reverse complement strand
CTCGGCGGCGCGCTCGATCCGGCCGTCGAAGGGATCAGCCGTCTCGGAAATGATCTTGGCGAGTTCGAGGGCGCGGGAGTTGACCCATCCGCTGTGCCCGTCCCGGCTGGGCAGGAAGACGTATCTGTCCGGAACGATCTTGTCGAGCAGATCCTTGGTCGGCGAGCCCCCGGGGAATATGTCCATCGACCATCCGCCGCCTAGGATCCACTCGCGGTCCGGGTGATCGTCCGCGTAGGTCCGGATGATGCTCAGATACTCATCGAGGTCATGAGCATCGTGCAGCTCACACTGAAGCTTGTCCTGCCCGCCCGCGACCGGGTGCGCGTGCGAATCCTGGAACCCAGGTAGCAGCATGCGGCCCTTGAGATCTATGACCTCGGTCTTGGACCCCTTGAGGTCGCGGATCTGCTGGTCGGTTCCGACGGCCGCGATGCGTCCGCCCGTGACGGCGACAGCCTGAGCCCACGTCCTTGCGGCATCGACCGTATAGACGGCACCGCCGGTGAATATCAGATCAGCCGAACCCGCCACGCGTTCCTCCTCGTTCGAAGGCGCCCAGCATATCCGGGGCTAGGCCAGCTCCACCAGACCCAGGAGATCGTCTGACCAGTAGTCGAGGGTTCCCTCCGGCATCATCAGGACCCGGTGCGGCGCAAGGGCTTCGACGAACTCGGTGTCGTGACTGACCAGGACCATCGCTCCCGGCCAGGACGCGAGTGCCTCCGCTATGGCGGTTCGGCTCGGAGGGTCCAGGTTGTTGGTCGGCTCGTCCAGGAGCAGCAGGTTCTTGCGACCTGCGACCAGCTGAGCGAGCGCGAGCTTGGTCTTCTCTCCACCCGAGAGGGTGCCGGCATCCTGGAAAGCCATCGCCCCCGTCAGGCGGAACATCCCCAGCAGTTTGCGCAGATCCTGATCGTGCTCGCGTGACTCCTGCTTCATGTGATCGATCACGGTTACGCCTTCGCGTATGCCCTCGTGCTCCTGGGCGTAGTAGCCGAGCTGAGCCCCATGGCCGAGCCGATATGAACCCTCGTCCGCTGTGGACTGCGCCGCCAGTATCCGGAGCAGGCTCGTCTTTCCCGCGCCGTTCAGACCCATGATGAGCAGCCGCTCTCCCCGCTCGACATCGAAAGAGACACCTTCGAAGACGGCAGGGCCGCCGTAACCCTTAGTGAGCGAGTCCGCGACCAGAACCACCTTGCCGGCGTGAGGCGGATCGGGGAAGCGGAAGCGAACCCTCTTCTCCTTCGTGGGACCAGTGACCTTGACGGCTTCCAGCTTGGTAACCCTGGTATCGAGGGTCTTGGCCTTGCGAGCTCGCTTAGCCGTCTGACCTCGCATAGAGTCCGCGAGCGTCTTCAGCCGCTTGATCTCCTTGTCCTGGCGCCCCGCAAGGGATGTGAGCCGCGCCTCGCCTTCGCGACGGGCCTGCCGGTATCGGGAGTAGGTTCCCTTGTACTCGACGACTCCGTCCAGATCCAGGTGCAGGATCCGCGTGATGGAGGCATCCAGCAGCCCGATGTCGTGACTGACCACGATGAGCGCCCCCTTGTAGCCGGCGAGGAACTTCATCAACCAATGCTTGGCGTCGGCGTCCAGGTGGTTGGTCGGTTCGTCCAGCAGGAGCAGGTCGCTGCCTCCGAAGAGGATGCGCGCGAGTTCCAGGCGCCGGCGCTCACCCCCCGAGAGTGCACCGACGGGAAGCTCCAGTCGGTCTCGGGCCAGTCCTAGCCCCGCGGTGATCCTGCGCGCCTCGGACTCGGCGATGTAACCGCCGGCGCTGCCATATTCGTCCTCCAGGCGGGAGAACCGTGAGACGTCCTTCTCCTCGGCGCTCTCCTCCAGTTTGAGGCGCAGCTTCTCCAGGCGACGCGACATCTCGACGAGATCCCGCGCGGCCAGGATGTGCTCCAGACCTGTCGCCTCGTCGTCGGCCCGGTGCTGACGAGGGTCTTGGCGAAGGTAGCCGAGGGCCCCGCTATGGGAAACCGATCCTGAAAGCGGCGGCGCCTCCCCCGCGAGGACCTTCAGGGTGCTGGTCTTGCCGGCGCCGTTGCGCCCGACCACCCCAACCTTCTCCCCAGCGCGCATGGTGAAGGTAAGACCCTGAACGACGGTCTTTCCTCCGGCCTCGACGGCCAGTTCGCGGACTTCGAGCGTTGGCATGGATTCAAGTGTGAACGAAGATCGGTGTCGGAGAGGGGATTTGAACCCCTACGAGCCGCAAAGCTCACTAGGCCCTCAACCTAGCGCGTCTACCAAGTTCCGCCACTCCGACGAGGCGCGCGTATGTTACCAACGGGCCCGGGAGCGCCTCCTACGGGTGCCACTGCCAGGCTAGCCAGAACGTGGAGAAAGCGAAGACGCACGCAGCGATGACGGTGAGCTTGTCCAGAAGTCGTTCGACCCCAGTGCCTCCCGAAAGGGAACTGCCGCCGCCGAACATGTCCGAGAAGCCGCTGCCTCGTCCGGAGTGCAGCAGCACGAGCAGCACCATGGTCAGTGCCGAGGCGATATCGAGAACGACGAAGACCTTGTTCAACATGCGGGATGCTCCTGGTGTCTATGCGGGGGTGTCGCCCACAACGGTAGCACGGTCCTCGAGCGGGAAATGGCACGCGGCGAACTGACCCGGGTGTTGAGGCAGGAGCTGGGGCTCTTCGGCGGAGCATCGGGGGAACTGGGCCTGGGGGCAGCGAGGATGGAATCGGCAGCCCGAGGGCGGATCGATCGGTGAAGGAACGTCGCCCTCCAGGATGATCCTCCTGCGGGCTCTGGCCAGCTCGGGATCGGCTATCGGCACCGCCGAGAGCAACGCGCCCGAGTACGGATGTTTCGGGTTCTCGTAGAGCGTTCCGCCCGTCGTCATCTCGACGATCTTGCCTAGGTACATGACCGCGATACGGTCGGAAACGTGCTTGACCACGGAAAGATCGTGCGCGATGAACACATAGGTGAGTTTGAATTCGGCCTGCAGATCCTCGAGGAGATTCAGTATCTGCGCCTGTATCGAGACGTCCAAGGCCGAAACGGGTTCGTCGCAGACGATGAGTTTCGGCTTAAGTGCCAGTGCCCTGGCCACCCCGATCCGCTGACGTTGCCCACCGGAGAACTCGTGAGGGAAGCGGTTGTAGTGCTCGGGGTTGAGCCCGACCAACTCCATGAGCTCCTGAACGGTCGGCTTGATCTTGTCCTTGGCGACCGTCTTGTGGAGCAGGTAGGGCGCTCCGATGATGCTGCCTATCGTCTTGCGCGGATTGAGTGAGGCATACGGATCTTGGAAGATCATCTGCATGTCGCTCCGCAGTGCTCGAAGCTCTTTGCCCTTGAGGTGGGTCACGTCCCTGCCTTGGAACTCGATGGTCCCCGCGGTCGAGTCGTACAGACGCATGATCACCCTCGCCAGTGTCGACTTCCCGCATCCGGTCTCGCCCACCAACCCCAGGGTCTCCCCCGGATAGACATCGAGATCGACACCGTCGACGGCGTGAACGTCGCCGATCCTGTGTTGGAACAAGATGCCTTGCGTTACCGGGAAGAACTTCTTGACGCCGGACAGGCGGACGAGCGGCTGCTTGCCGGCGTCCGGCCGAGGTGGTGACTGTTCCGTGACCTCAACGCTCATCGGTGCACCAGCACTTCCTCGGAGAAGATGCGCTGCTTGTCCGTGAGGGTCAGGTGGCATGCCGAGGCGTGGTGGCCGTCGGCTGGGTTGAGCGGCGGCCTCTCGACCTTGCACACGTCCATCACATAGGGGCATCGGGGATGGAACGGGCATCCTGATGGAACGTTGATCAGGGAGGGAGGCGAGCCCTGGATGGGTTTGAGCCGTTCGTTCGTAGCCGAATCTAGCCTCGGTATCGATCGAAGGAGTCCCCACGTATAGGGATGATGGGACTTGTAGTAGATGTCGTTCGTGTCGCCCGCCTCGACGATACGGCCGGCATACATGACCTGGATGTTGTCGCAGTGCTCGGCGACGACCCCGAGGTCGTGGGTGATGATCGCGACGGCCGCGTTGAATTCGCTCTTCAGGCGATCGATGAGGTCCAGGATCTGCGCCTGAACGGTGACATCGAGCGCGGTGGTCGGCTCGTCCGCGATAAGCAGGTCGGGGTTCAGGGAAAGAGCCATGGCGATCATCGCGCGCTGGCGCATGCCACCTGAGAACTCGTGGGGGTACTGCTTCGCCCGCTCCTCGGGCCTGGGTATGCCTACCCTGCCGAGCATGTCGACCGCCTGATCCCAGGCCTCGGCTTTGCCGACGGGCTGGTGGGTCCTGATGGCCTCGGCGATCTGCTGGCCCACCTTGTAGAAGGGATGCAGCGAGGTCATCGGGTCCTGGAAGATCATGCTCATCTTCGCGCCTCGGATGGTTCGCAGTTCCTCGGCGGGAATGGTGAGCAGGTCCTGGCCCTGGAATCGGACGCTCCCAGTGATGTGGGCCTGCTTCTGGTTGACCAGACCCATGACCGTCAGGAAGCTGACGCTCTTGCCGGAGCCGGACTCGCCGACGATGCCGAGCGTTTCGCCCTGCTGGATGCTGAAGGAGATCCCGTCGACTGCTTTCACTAAGCCGTCCTCGGTCGGGAAGTGAACCGTCAGGTCCTCAACTTCAAGTAGGGGTTGCGGCATCTACTCGTACCTCACGCGGGGATCCAGGAAGGCGTAAGCAACATCCACCAAGAGGTTGGCGATGATGATGAAGAAGGCTCCGATGATCGTGATGCCCATAACCATGGGGAAGTCGCTGTTGTAGATCGATTGGATCGCAAGCTTGCCGATACCCGGGAGGTTGAACACGGACTCGGTGATGATGGCGCCGCCAAGGAGGCCTCCCAGATCCAGGCCGAAGAGTGTGACCGCGGGCGTCAGCGCCGCTCGCAGTCCGTGTCGGAAGACGACCTTGCGCTCGGACAGTCCCTTCGCGCGCGCGGTGCGGATGTACTCCTCCCCCATCGTTTCGATCAGGTTGCCTCGGATCATCCGGGCGTAGAAGGCGGCGAAGGTTAAGGACAGCACCACCCAGGGCATGATGAACCGGCCCGTGAGCATGGCCTTGAAGACCCCCTGATCGAGGGGGATCCCGCTCCCCGGCATCCACTCCAGCTTGAACCAGAAGATGTATAAGGCGAGCTGAGCCAGCCAGAACACGGGCGCCGAGACCCCTATCAGGGCGAAGACCATGCTGGCTCTGTCGATGATGGTCCTGCGTTTAACGGCGGAGATGATGCCGATCGGAACGCCGAGCAGGAGCCACATGACCGCGGCCCCGACCGCAAGCGCGATCGTCACAGGCAATCGGCTGAAGACCTGCTCCTTGACAGGAACGTTGCTCCCGTACGAATGGTAGACCTCGTCGTATAGGAACCAGCTTGGCCAGGGAACCAGCCCCTTGGCGAAACGCAGGTACTGCGTGAGGATCGGCTTGTCCAGGCCGAAGTTGTGTCTGGCAGCCTCGATCTGCTCTTCGCTGGCTCCACGCCCGCCGGTAGCCCTGCGAGCCGGATCGCCTGGCGGGAGTTTCACGAAGATCACGAAGGTCACGACGGAGACGATCCAAAGGACGAGTATCAGGAACAGCGTTCTCCTGATCAGGTATCGGCCCACCGGTGTCCCGCCTTCCAGACGTCTCTTGGATACGGCCCTAGGGGCCGCTCCCGAAGGAGCGGCCCCTCAGCCGGTCGTACTAACTGCTCCCAGACCTCACTGCTGGTCGGCGGCGATAGCCATGGCACCGAAGTCGGCCACGCCGGCGAACTGGTCGAAGGAGTAGTGGTTGATCCGCGCCGAGATGATATCGACGCTGTTGTCGAACAGGTAGGGCACCCACGGAACGATGTCTTCCATGAGCAGCTTGTCCAGTTCAGCCCAGCACGTG
>JANPEZ010000067.1:0-30327 GCA_031423155.1 Actinomycetes bacterium | reverse complement strand
GGGGGGGGGGGGGGGGGGGGCCGGGCGGGCGGCGGGGGCGCCCGCCGCCGCCCCCCGCCCCCGCCAGCACCCCCCCCCCCCCCCCCCCCCCCCCCCCCGCCCCCCCCCCCCCGCCCCCCCCCCCCCCCCCCCCCCCCGCCCCCCCCTGTTGGGCGCGGGGCGGGTTCGGGCCGGTTGTTCCGCTCGCCAGTCCTACCTAGCCCCCGCTCCGCAACCGGCCCGAACCTTGTGCCCTGCGACTTGGGGTTCCCCGTTTCGCTCGGGTTACGGGAAGCGGCTGGCTATGGACTGCTGGCATGGCCAGTAGGCGTCGGGTTGGACGTTGTCGTCCATGACCAGGACGTGGGTGGTGCGGGATTGGGCCCGGGCTACTAGGAGGGCCGGGTCGTTGACGTCGGCGATGCTGATGGTCTCGATGCCGGCCTGGATCGCGGCTCCGGCGAAGCCGTGATCGGCTAGAACGAGGTCGGGGCGGGCCTCGGCCAGGATCTTGTTCATGGCATCGCCGCTGTGCGTGTGTTTGGGCGAGGCCTCGTCGGTAAGCATCGCGACCGCGTGCAGGTATCGGATCTGGCGGTGATCGTTGCTGCCGGGTTCCAGCCAGGCGATGCCGTCCGCAGGCTTGAGGATCCTGGCGCCCTTCGCTGCCGCCAGTCGTGCTACCTCCACATAGAACAGACCGAGGCCGGTCGGGTGTCCTGTCGCGAAGACCATCGACTCCCCCCTCTCGGCAGCAAGGGCTAGTCGCTCGCCGATCGCCTCGCACGTGGCCAGGATCGGCTCGGGAGAGATCAGCACGTCTCCGCTCGTCGCGGCGCGGTCTATGGGTTCGCCGGCCGCCTCCTCGACCAGATCCAGGATGGCTTCGAAGGACAGGTGCCCCGGAAGGCCTTCGAGGCCGAACTGCTTGTCGGGGTCCTGTTCGATCAGCATCCGGATGTTCCCACGCACATTGTCGAGCCCATGGGCGGCCGGACCGGCAACCCTTCCTTCCAGGAGGCCGGCGATCAGGTCCTCGCGGGTGCGCGGGCGGACGATCCAGCGATCGTCGAGCGGAGGGAGTCGGCGGGCGTGAGCTTCGATAACGTCCATCTGCCGTCCAGTCTAGGAGGAGCACGTGCAGCTGAGGGGTTCCGTAGCCGTGGTAGCCGGCGCTTCCTCCGGGATCGGAGAGGCGACGGCCCTTGCCCTCGCCAAGGCCGGGGCAAAGGTGGTTCTGGTCGCCAGGCGCCTGGACAGGCTCGAGGAGCTGGCCGAGACGATCGAGCAACGAGGCGGGGTCGCGCTGGCCGTCAAGTGTGATGTCACCGATCCCGAACGAGTCTCCGCGCTGCCTTCGGTCGTCGAGGAGGCCTTCGGCCCGTGCGATGTGCTGGTCAATTCTGCAGGCGTTCCAGGAGGAGGATCGCTGATCGATCTGAGCTACGAGCAGATCGAGAAGGTGGTCCGCGTGAATCTCCTCGGAGTGATGTTCGGGACCCGGGCGTTCCTGCCCGGTATGCAGGCCCGGCGTCGCGGACACATCGTCAACGTCGCTTCACTCGCGGGGCGCTTCGCACCTCCGGGAGCGGCGATCTACTCGGCGACCAAACACGGCGTCGTCGCTTTCAGCGAATCGCTCCATTACGAGGCCCTGGACCACGGGGTGCGGATAACTTCGGTGAACCCCGGCCTCGTGTCGACCGAGGGGTTCCCGCAGGACCACGTCCCACCTCGACTGGTGATGAAGGTCGAACGCGTCGCTGATGCCATCGTCAAGGCGGTGCGCGAAGGCGCGGGTCCGGAGGTCTCCGTGCCTCGCTGGATCGCTCCGCTGCAAGCGTTCAGAGTCATCACCCCCCCGCTCTACCGCTGGGGCGTGAGGTCGATACGGTCGGCCGGATTCAAGTCGACTCAGGCCACGAAGGATCGCCGACGTGGTGAACCTTGAGCATGTTCGTATGAGTGCGGCCAGCGGGTGAGGACGCGGCCATAACCACAGTGTCGCCGACCCCGGCCAACCCTGCCTCGCGAAGCCCCAGATCCATCAGAGCGATCATGGCGTCGGTGTCCGCCGGGATCTGGGCGGGGAGCGATACGACGCCCCAAAGGAGTGTGTTGGCCCGCCTGACAGCCGGATCGGGGATGAAAGCCACGATCGGGACGGGAGGACGCTCTGACGAGAGCAGTGCCGCCGTCCGCCCGGTCTCGGTGTAGCAGGAGATCGCGGCCAACTCCCTGTCGCCCCGAGCGACCGCGGCGGCGGCATGTGCGACGGCGGCGGCCTCTCCAACATGCGCGCATTCAGGTTGGGCGGCGCGATAGTCGTCGCCTCGGGCCTCGACCGCGCTCGCGATGCGCGTTGCGGCGGAGGCGGCCTCGAAGGGGTAGTCCCCGATGGCCGTCTCTCCCGAGAGCATGATCGCGTCGGCCCCGTCGAGAACGGCATTGGCGACGTCGGTGGCCTCGGCGCGCGTCGGTCGGGGCGCCTTGATCATCGACTCGAGCATCTGAGTGGCGACGACCACCGGCTTTCCGATCGCTCTCGCGGCCCGCATGAGGTCCTTCTGAAGGAGCGGGATCTCCTCCATGGGCAGCTCGACACCCAGATCGCCGCGGGCGACCATGATGGCGTCGGCCGCCAGCAGGATCTCGTCGATGTGATCGACCGCCGGCTTGGTCTCGATCTTGGCGACTATCGGAACCCTGCGTTCACCGATGAGTTCGCGCATCTCTTCGACGTCGGACGCCTCTCTGACGAAGGACTGCGCGATCAGGTCGACTCCGGCTTCCAGCATCGTCGCCAGGGCCTGCCGATCACGATCGGTGATCGCGGGAAGCGCCAACCGCTCGGCGGGAACATTCACACCCTGCCTGGAACGCACGACCCCGCCGCGAACACACTCGGTGACGACGACGTCCCCTTCGATAGCCGTGACGGAAAGCTCCACCGCTCCGTCGGCGAGCAGCACCCTGTCGCCGAGCGACAGATCGCCGCCGAGCCCCGGGTAGGTGGTCGCCGCACCCGTCGAGTCGCCCGGTCCGCCGGGCCGCAGGCGGAATACCTGGCCCGGCGAAAGCTTGACGGGATCGGGTTCGAGCGGGCCCAGGCGAACCTTGGGTCCGGGGAGGTCGGCTAGGACCCCCAGCGCGAGACCGGTGTCGGCCTCCGCTTCCCGAACGAGAGCGACCGCGCGCAAGTGATCCTCGGCCGTCCCGTGCGAGACGTTGATCCGGAAGACGGTGGCCCCGGCCTCGACCAGACCGCGCACCATCTTCTTCGTGGCGCTGGCCGGCCCAAGCGTGCATACGAGTCGGGTCCGTGCGGTCACGATGCCTCCTCGCTGAGTGTTTCAGGGATCGGAGAACCCGCCTTCGCGGTCGCCAGATCCACCCAGTCTCGCGGAAGCTCGTCCGCGATGTCGACCCCTGCCATCTCGGCGAAGGCGATGGTCCAGGCGCGAGGGACCACGCTGGCCCACTGATAGCCACCGCCGCCGGTCGCCACCCACCGGCCACCTGCCTCCTCATGCGCCAGCCGATGCAGGTCTCGGGCCGCCTCCCGGTAGGCGCGCGTCGTTAGTCGAAGGTTCGCCAGGGGATCGCTCAGGTGCGTATCGCAACCGAGCTGGGTAAGGAGAACCTCCGGCTCGAAATCGCGGACGGCAGGAAGTATCCGGCCGCGGAACGCCTCCAGCCACTCTTCATCGCCGGTACCCGGCTCGAGCGGAACGTTGATGGCGGTCCCGGTGCCTTCACCGCTTCCCGTCTCATCGGCGAAGCCGGTTCCGGGGAACAGGTACGAGCCCGACTCGTGGATGGAGGCGGTCAGAACCCTCGGGTCGGAGTAGAAGATCGCCTGCACGCCGTCGCCGTGATGAACGTCCACGTCCACATATGCAACTCTCTTCGCACCGGCCTTCAGGAGCCAGGCGATCGCGACCGCCGGGTCGTTGTAAACGCAGAATCCGGATGCGCGCGAGGGCATCGAATGATGAAGCCCACCCGCCGCGTTGAATGCGTGCTCTAGGTTTCCCTCCCAGACGGCTTGCGCCGCAGACCGCGTCGCGCCCGCTACCAACGCTCCGGCCTCGTGCATCCGAGGGAAGATCGGGTTGTCGCCCGGACCGTATCCCCACTGGGCGAACGGGCCACGCTCGCCCTCACCAGCCTTCTTGGTGGCCTCGATGAAGTCCCTCGTGTGGACCAGCTCCAACTCATCGTCGGCCGCCGGATCGCACCCCATCCTGGTGACGTTGGGCAGCCGGTCGAGCCCGTAGGCCTCGATCAACTTCCAAGTCAGCAAGACCCTCTCCGGACGCAGCGGGTGCTGCGGCCCGTGGTCGTAGATCGCGGCCCCGGCGCAGACGACGAGTCCGACGGTTCGGCTCACGCCACCGAACGTATCGCCGCGACGGTCCGTTCCACCATCGTCACGGCCTCTTCGTCCGTGAGGCAGAACGGTGGACCGAGCATGATCAGATCACCGGTAGCGCCATCTACATGCCCGGTGCTCGAGTAGAGGAGCAGACCTGCATCGCGGGCGGCCGCCGTGACCTTCTCGGTGATCTGCTCCGATCGAGGGAAGGGCTCGGCGCTGTCACGATCTCGCACCAGTTCGATGCCGATCATCATGCCGATGCCACGCACTTCCCCGACCGATCGGTCATCGGAGAGGGCGGCCGACAAGCTGCCGAGCAAGCGGGGCCCGAGTTCGCCCGAGCGCTCGAGCAGGCCTCCCTCGCGCAGCCGCCGGATCACCGCACTTCCTACCGCGGCCCCCAGCGCGTTGTGCGACCAGGTGAAGCCATGGACGAATCCGGTCGATGCCACCGCGTCGAAGACCTCGCCGCTGGCGGCCGCGAAGCCGAAGGGAACGTAGCCGCTCGTCGAACCCTTGCCGGCGGTCAGTATGTCCGGACGGATCGACCAGTTGTCCATCCCGAACCAGCTGCCGGTGCGCCCGAAGCCGGTCATGACCTCATCGGCGATCACGAGGATCCCGTACCTGCGGCAGACCTCGACGACCGAGGACCAGTAGTCCTGGCTCGGCACCGCGGCGCCTAGGGTCGCTCCCGCGACCGGCTCGGCGATGAAGGCCGCGACCGTCTCGGGTCCGGCCTGCTGGATCATCCGTTCGAGCTCCCCGGCGTGCCAGGCTCCGCAGCCCTCAGGATGGCGAGGGTTCTCACACCTGTACTCGTAGGCGCGCGGCGCGTGGGGGAAGCGACCGAGCCAGGGCGAGTAGGGCTTGCGCAGCGGCTCCTTTCCGGATGCGTCCAGCGCTCCCAGCGTGTTCCCGTGGTAGGAGGTGCGCCTTGCGATGACCGTGGTACGGGCCGACTCGCCGCGAGCAAGGTGATACGAGCGCGCGAGTTTCAGCGCGGTCTCAACGGCCTCGCTTCCGCCGGAGACCGGGTAGATCCTCGCGCCCTCCATCGGCAGAAGAGGGGCGACCTGGCCGGCGTAGGTCTCAAGGGCCTCGGTCGTGAACATGGTGCCGTGGACGTACTGCGTCTTGGCGAGCTGGCTAGTGGCCGCTTCGATCAGCTCCCGGTCGCCGTGGCCAACGTTCATGACGATGGCACCGCCCGCGCCGTCCAGATAGCGCTTGCCGTCCGAGTCGGTGATCCAAGCTCCTTCCGCCGCAACAGCCGTGGGCAAAGCTCGGTTCAGCACCCTCGGAAAGACATGACTCACTTCCATAGCTCCCCGTCGTCGGATGCGACCCCGCCGAACACGTCCTTCAGCTTGTCCGCGCGGGCGGCGCGACGCGCTCGTATCTCCTCGGCCCAGGCGGGCTCGGGTTCGGGCTCGGAGGGCCTAGCCCAGGGATCGTCGTTCGGCGGGTTCTGCTTCTCCACGTCAGCGAGCCTACTTCGTGTAGACGCCGGCCGGATCGAGCTCCTCGCGGATCAAGCGCAACTCCTCAGGGCTCGGGGCAACCGTCTCGCCGAGTTCGGGAGAGACCCTCGGGTCCCATCCCATGTTCGCGCGGACATCCTCGAGCGACACACCGGGGTGCAGCGTGACGAGAGTCATCTCGCCGGTTGCGGTGTCGAAGACATACGTACCCATGTCGGTCACCACGTTGGTCGGTCCGCTGCCGTGCCAGCCCCGGGCGGCGTCGCGAGCGGGATCTCCGCTGTGACCCGGCGAGGTCCTGAAGTCCAGCTCCTCGACGAAGGAGCGCTGAGCCTGACGCATGATCACCAGGATCTGCTTGGCGTGGATCGCGATCTCGCACGCTCCTCCCGAACCCGGCAGGCGAACTTTCGGAGTCGCGTAGTCGCCGATGATCGTGGTGTTGAGGTTCCCGAACCTGTCGATCTGAGCCCCTCCCAGGAAGGCGACGTCGATCAGCCCCGCCTGGAGGTAGAAAGCGAACAGCTCGAACATGCTCGTCACCGCGGTGGCGCCCGTCACCAGCGTGGGATCCCCGATAGAGAGCGGCAGACGTTCGGGCCGGGCCCCGAATACGCCCGATTCGTACACGAGCTGCAGTTCAGGAGAGACCGTGCGCTGGGCCAGGTTGCAGACGATGTTGGGCAATCCCACTCCAACGAAGCAGTTCGAAGCCTGCTCAAGCAGCCGCGCACTCGCGGCGATCATGATCTCGGACTTGGAGTAGTCGCTCACGAGTACCGCCCGTAGTTCACTTCGCCCGAAAGGGCCTCTTCGGGACGCAGGTTGTCCCAGTAGGCCACGCCCATCTTCTCGACGTACTCGGAGTGGTTCGCCAGGCCGAACACCCACTCGCGGTACCAGGCGTCCAGGCTGTCGGGGTCCTTCGCGATCTCGTCCCACTTGAGGTAGAACGCGTTGTCTCGGTCGTAGTAGCCCTGGGCGAAGCTCGGGTGACAGGCGAAGGGTTCCTCGACGACGGCGTCGACGACGACGCTCGGGATGACCGTTCGGTTAGGGTCACGGCGGATCACGGACTCTTCGACGATCTCCTCGCATACGACGATCACACGCTTCGCGGCGAAGGCGGCCTCCTTCTGACACCCGAGGAGCCCCCAGATCTGCGCATCGCCGCTAGCGTCGGCCCGCTGCGCGTGGACGATGGCCACGTCGGGCTTCAACGGCGGGACCACGTAGACCTGATCGGCCGGGTCGTAAGGCGATGCCATCGGCACGATCTTCGGATTGACGCTCGGGATGTCGGACTCGTAGTAGCTGCGGATCGGGAAGAACGGAAGGTTCGCCGCGCCGGCCATGTAACGGCAGACCATCCCGAAGTGCGAGTACTCCTCTATCTCGAGCGGGGCGGGGTCGGACTTCTCGATGCGGCGGCGCACCGCGTGCAGGTTCCCCACTCCGGGGTTGCCCATCCAGCTGAAGATCAGCTTCTTGGCGACGCCCGCACCGATCATCTGGTCGTAAACGACGTCAGGCGTCATGCGGGCCAGCGTAAGGTCGCGACGGCCTTGCCGGATGATCTCGTGTCCGGCCGCGAAGCAGATGAGGTGAGTGAAACCTTCGATGGCGACCGTGTCGCCGTCGCGCACCAGCTCCGCGACGGCATCGTGCATCGTAGTGACCTTCGAGATCACTCGGGTCTCCAGCCGTCGTCGGGCCCGCGAAGGACGCAGAACTCGTTGCCCTCGGGATCGCGCATCTGGGTCCAGAAGGTGGCTTGCCCATCGACGGCGCTCGCGGGCTTGTCGATGAACCCACGTTCGGTCGCGCCGAGGGACTTCAACCGCTCGACCTCCTCGGCCATCGAGCCGGTCGGACGCACATCCAGGTGGACGCGGTTCTTCGCGACCTTCGGCTCGGGTACCGCCTGGAGGAAGATCCCAGCCGTGCGGCCGGACGGATCACTCAGGTATGCCTCCGTCGCATCCGCGTCCTCCACGTCGTAGCCGAGGGCAGCGGCCCAGAAGGTCGCAACTCGAATGGGGTCGGCGCAGTCGAACGTGAGGGTCGAGGGCTCGAGCGCCACTCAGGCTCCCGCGGACTCGACCTCGGCGACGGCCTCCTCGAAGATCTCGAGCGCTGCCTCTGCCTGGTCCTCGCGGAAGTTCAGCGCCGGGGAGATGCGGATGGCGTCGTCGCCACATCCGAGCATCAGCAGCCCGCGCTTGAAGGAGGCCAACTCGACGGCCGCAGCGGTGTCGTGGTCGGTCAGGGACATGCCGATCCAGAGAGCCCGGCCTCGAACCTCGGTGACGATCGGATGACGAGAAGCGATGCCCCGCAAGCCATCCAGGAAGACGCCACCGACGCGCGAAGCGTTGCCCAACAGACCCTCGTTCTCTATCACGTCGAATGTTGCCAGGGCCGCCGCACACGAAAGCGGCGAACCGCCGTACGTCGAGCCGTGCGCCCCGAGCTCCCAGTTCATCAGGTCGTCGCGAGCGATCATCGCGCCGAGCGGCAGGCCGCTCGCGATCCCCTTGCCGGCAGTGATAACGTCGGGCGTCACGCCCTCCTGCTCGATCGCCCACATCGTCCCGCTTCGACCCATCCCAGACTGAACCTCGTCGCAGACGAGAAGGATGCCGTGCTCGTCGCATAGATCGCGCAGATAGCGGAACCAGCCGTCGGGAGGCAGAACATAGCCGCCCTCGCCCAGCCAGGACTCGACGACGATCGCCGCGACCTCGGTCGGAGAGACCATCCGCTTGAACAGCACCTGCTCCAGGTAGTCGAAGTCGCCGTAGAAGGAGTGATAAACGCTGGGCAGCATCGGCCCGAAATTGGTCCGGTACTTCGCTTTGGACGCCGTAAGCGAGACGCTTCCCATCGAGCGGCCGTGGAACGAGCCGTAGAACCCGATCAGGTACTGGCGTCCGGTCGCGTAGCGCGCCAGCTTGATCGCCGCCTCGACCGCCTCGGTCCCGCTGTTGGTCAGGAACGAACGCGCCGGCTTGCCGCCGAAAGGCGCCATCGCGTCGAGCCTCTCGCAAACGTCCGAGTAGATCGGCAGGTAGAAGTCGCTCGCCGAGTAGTGGAGCAGTTCGCTCGCCTGACGCTGAACCGCCTCGACCACCGCGGGGTGACAGTGACCGGTGGAGGTCACCGCTATGCCCGCGTTCAGGTCCAGGAAGATGTTCCCGTCGACATCCTCGAGGATCGATCCGGCCCCACGCTTCGGGACGAACGGGTAAGCCCGGGGCAAAGAGGGCGAGGTCACCTTGGCGTCCCGCTCGATCCGGGCCATCGCCTCCGGTCCGGGCACGTCCGTGATCAGCTTCGGCCAGGTCAGCCCCGCAAGCCCTTGGTAGGTCAGGTCGGACTCCTGAATCGTCACTCGGATATCACCGTCCGAGACTGCTCACGCATGTACTGGGTGACGTAGTAGGGGCCGCCTCCGGCTTTGCCGGTTGTGCCGGAGCCCTTCCAGCCGCCGAAGGGCTGTACCCCCGGCCACGCGCCGGTCGTCGCCCCCGCGCGCCGGTTCACGTACACGACGCCGGCCTGGATGCGGTCGAGCCACTCGTTGATCTCGGACTCGTCCTCGCTGTAGAAGCCGGCGGTCAGGCCGTACTCGGAGTCGTTGGCCTTCTCGATGGCCTCGTCCAGCTCGTCGAAGGGCTGAACGGCAACCAAGGGGACGAACAGCTCCTCTTTCCAGATCCAGTTGTCGTCGGGGACCTCGACAACCGTCGGCTGTACGAACGTGCCCTTGGAATATTCGCCGTCGGAGAGCCGCTCGCCGCCAGTGATCACGTTGCCGTTCTTCTTGGCCTCCTCGGCTGCCCGCTCGAATGTGGCCACGGCGGCATCGTTGATGACCGGCCCGAGGTACACGTCACGCTGAAGCGGGTCGCCGACCTTGATCGCCTCGGTCTTGGACTTGAGCGCCGCCAGGAAGTCGTCGTAGACCTCGCGCTCTACGTACACGCGCGAGCAGGCCGAGCATTTCTGCCCGCCGAACCCGAAGGCGCTGCGCATGACGCCGTCGCTGGCCTTGTCGATGTCGGCGTTCTTGGTGACGATCGCCGGGTTCTTGCCGCCCATCTCGCAGATGACCGGCTTGGGGTAGTCCGAGGCGAACGTGCGGTAGATCCCCATACCGACCTCGTAGGAGCCGGTGAACGTGATCCCGCCGACATCCTTGTGGTGGACGATGATGTCGCCGACCACCGATCCGCGGCCCGGGATGTAATGGAAAGCGCCAGCCGGTACTCCGGCGTCCCGGTAGATCTCGTAGAGCTTGTATCCGAGAAGCGCTCCCTGGTGAGCCGGCTTGAAGACGACGGTGTTGCCGGCGACCAGCGCCGCCGACGAGGGCCCGCCCGACAGCGCCATCGGGAAGTTGAAGGGACTGATCACGGCCCAGACGCCGAACGGCCTCAGGACGTCGTAGTAATCGCCGGGAGCGCCCATCGCCTGCATCGGCTCGTTGAAGCCGTTGTGATCGGTCATCTCCTTGGCGTTCCAGCGCATCAGGTCGGCGGTCTCCTCGACGTCGCCCAGCGCCTCCAGCCGGTTCTTGCCGACCTCCATCGCCATCAGGGCGCTCAACATGTTGCGGCGCTCGCTGATCAGGTCCGCGGCGTTGTTGATGATCTCGACGTGCTTCTTCCAGCCCATCCGGTCCCACGCCAACGCGGTCGCCTTGGCAGACGCGATAGCGTCCTCGACGTCCTGCTTGGTGGCCTGTGAGACGCGGGCCAGGAGTGTGCCGTCGATCGGAGAGTTCAGCTCGTAGGTGCCTTCCCCGGGGCGCTCCTCACCGTTCACGACCACCGGAACGGTCTTGCCGAGCTCGGCTTTGGCCTGCTCGATGCCCTCGTCGTAGCCCTTGTGAAGCTCTTCGTTGTCGGCGGTCATCGTGGCGTAGGTGACGCGGAAACCCTCGGCCATGGAGTTCTCCCCCTTTCAGGCGGAACGATTCAAGGAAGTGCAGGCAGCACGCCCGACATGGTAGCCAAGCGGCTCTTAACCGGCACAGCCCCTCAGCTGACCGGCGGTCCGCGCTTGCGAGCCGAAGTCGCACTCGGCCATCCTGCCTACGATCCAACTTGCGCCCCGGATTCGCTGAAAAGAGCCTTCAACCGGCGCATAATCCGACTCCCTGATGAGGCTCGTTACCTATGACCGGAGGGGGCTCCGGCGACTGGGTGCGATCCTCGGAGGTGAGGTTGTCGATCTGCCCGACGCGGTCGGACACCCGGCTTTCCCCACCACCCTGGAGGCATTGGTCGCAGGCAGCGGCGGTTCAGTGATGAACGCCGCCGGAGCCGCCCTGCAGCGCGAGGACGGGGCGCAGCACGTCGTGAAGAAGGCTCGTCTGTTGACGCCCCTGTTCCCGACCTCGTTGCTCTCCCCCGACGCCCTTGATGGCGCGCGCTCCATAGTGGCGCCCGAAGACGAGGTCGCCTGGCCTGAAGGCGCAGCCTGGCTCGACTACGAACCGAAGATCGCAGCCGTGATCTCTAGAGAAGGCCGCGGACTGACACCCGAAGAGGCGCGAACCCACGTCTTCGGCTACACGCTCGTGAACGATTGGAGCGCACAGGACTCGACCGGAGCGCCGATGACGACGGCCGAAGGCTTGCCGCTATCCATCGGCCCCTGCGTCGTGACGGCAGACGAGATCGAGCCCCAATCGATGTTCGTGACTGTGAAGGTGGACGGGGAGTCGCTCGCCAAGGGCAACCTCAACGGCGCCGCACGCAGCCTGTTCGGACTCATCAGCGCCTCGTCTCAGCTCGGTGAGCTCGAAAGGGGAGACGCCTTCGCGCTGGCGCCGTTCGGAGGCATGGGCGCCGACCCGTCGAGACAGCTCTGGCCCGGAGCGCACATCGAACTGGCCGCCGAGGGCATCGGCACCCTCAGGAACCGCCTCGGCACTCGGCGCAACTGAACTACTTCTTCTTGGCTGCCTTGCGTGCTGCGCCGCGTGCTGCTGCTGCCGTCTTAGCGCGGGCCTTCTTCGCTCGCTGGCGATCCTTGCGGTCGCGCAGCTTCGACATGTCTCCGAGTCCCATCGTCGTCCTCTCGTGAAGGGTTCTAGTCGTCGTCTTCGTCGCCGCCCTGCGCCAGTTCGGCGCTGCGGTGCCGGGCGGCATCTATCGCGTTCAGAAACGCGGCCCGCACTCCGGCTTCCTCGAGGTGGCGGATCGCCGCGATGGTCGTGCCACCGGGCGAGGTCACCATCTCGCGAAGTTCCACGGGGTGCTTGCCGGTGTCGCGCAGCATCTTGGCCGAGCCGAGCATCGTCTGGATGATCAGTTCGGTCGCGACGTCGCGCGACAACCCCAGCAGGATACAGGCCTCGATCATGGCCTCGGCCAGCAGGAAGAAGTAGGCGGGGCCGCTGCCGGAAGTGGCCGTGACGGCGTCCTGGTGTACCTCCTTGAGACGCAGGACCTTGCCGACGTAGGACAGGAGCTCATCGGCGACGTCCATGTCTTTCTCGTCGGCGCTGCGACCCGAGGAGATCACCGACATCGCCTCATCGACCATGACCGGCACGTTCGACATGACCCGTACGACGTGCACGTCCTCGTTCAGATGCTTCTCGACGAAGGAAGTGCGGATGCCCGCGGCGAAGGTTATGACGAGTTTGTCCGGCGTCACTCCGGGAGCGATCGCAGCCAGCAGGGTCTCCATGTCCTGTGGCTTGACCATCAGGACGACCACGTCCGCCCAGGCGACCGCGGCCGGGTTGTCGAGGGTCGAGTTCACTCCGTACTTGCCGGCGAGTTCCTGCGAGCGCTCCTCGCGGCGGCACGTCACCATGATCTCTTCCAGGTTCCGCCCACCCGAGCGGATCAGGCCCGACATCAGGGCCTCGCCCATCTTGCCTCCGCCGAGGAAGGCCACATTGCGTCCGGTCATCTTCCGCTCCTCATCAGGTTCGACGCGAAGAACCACAGGTTGGCGGGCCGCTCGGCGAGCCGGCGGGTCAGATACGGGTACCACTCCGTTCCGTACGGGATGTAGACCCGGACCGCGTAGCCGTCCTGAGCGAGCTCGTTCTGCAGGTCCCGGCGGATACCGTAAAGCATCTGGAACTCCACGCGCGACCATCCGGCCTCCTCGCGCGCCATGGTGCGCTTGACGCCCTCGATGATCGCCGGGTCGTGCGTGGCCGCGTCGATCGAGTGCCCGCGCGCCAAAAGCGTCGCGAAGAGCCGGCCGTAAGCGTCGTCCACCTCGGCTTTGCTCGTCATCGCCACGAAGGGGGGCTCCAGGTAGGCGCCCTTGACCAGACGGATGCGAGCCCCGAGGGGCAGCGCGAACACGTCCTCAGCCGTTCGGTGCAGGTAGGCCTGAAGGCAGACCCCTACGCGGTCGTGGATCGCGCGCGCCGACTTGAAGACGGACAAGGTCTGGTCGACGTACTCGTGGCCCTCCATGTCGATCATCACCGTCGTGCCGATCTCGGCCGCCACCTCCAGGATCCTGGAGACGTGGGAGAGACACAGTTCCTCGGAAAGATCCAGACCGAGTTGGGTGAGTTTGATCGAGATGGCCGCGTCCAGACTCGGAGCCCCGCGGACCGCTTCGAGCGCCCTGATGTAGTCGTTCGCGGCCTGCTTGGCTTGCTCGGCCGTCTCGACGTTCTCCCCGAGATGATCGAGCATCGAAGCGACCCTCCAGCGGTTTAGGTCCAGCGCAGCAGCCATCGCCCGTTCGAGGGACTCGCCGGCCACGAAACGCGAGGCCAGGGCCCGGCCGGGCGGGGTCGCGGAGGCGAGCCACCTGAACCAGCTCTGTCGTGCGATCCGCACGACGGCCGAACGGAAGATGTCGGTCACGGCTTGGCGATCCCACTGCGCAGCAGCTCGATGAACTCGTGGATCTTGACCTCGCGCCGCTCGGGAGCGGCGTTCTGGCGATGGATCAGACCTGGGTCGAGCTCCTCGGTGGTGAGCGCGTCCTGGAAGCGCTCGGCCACCCAATCGAGCATCGAGGCGATCATCTCCACGTCGACGTCCTCGCGGATCTCGCCCCGGCCCTTGCCGAACTCGACGAACTCCAGGGTTCCGTAGGGGTCCTCGCTGCGCATGAAGCGGTCGATGGGCCGACGCAGGCCCAAGCCGGTGTCGTATCGGCCGATCATCGCGACTCGGTTGGGAACCCAATCGGCGTTGACGAACTCCTCGGTCCTTTCGATCCACCAGTCCAAGGTCGCCCAGAAGCCTTGACCGAGGATCTCCTCAGGTGCGTCGAGCCAGGCCGGCAGCATCGAGACCGCCCGCTCGTATGCCGCCAGGAAGAGGCCTTCTTTCGAGCCGAAATCCAGAAAGACGGTCCCTTTGGCGACCCCGACCTCGCCGGCGATGTCCTCCACGCGGCCACCGCGGTACCCGTGCTCGGCGAAGTGGCGCATAGCCGCCTGGATGATCCTCTCTCGGCGAGCTTCGGCGTCGCGGCTGGCTTCGGCTCGTGAGCGCTTCGGACGTTCTTGCGTCATGACCTGCAAGGTACAGCACGCGCGGAGGGGGCAGAAATAGAACCCGAGGGACCTCCGGCTCGTCGGAACCTTGCGGTTCCAACCACCATCAGCCCCTCGGGCTCTGGTGCTCCAAGCAACCTCCGCTCGCTCAGCGGCTCATCGCCGTCCGGTGCTCGGTTCGGGTTGCCCCTCCCCTCGCGACTCCGTGGGTCGGCCTCGCGGCCTTCCCGGAGTGCCTCCCCGCGCTGGCTCGCCTTGCGGCGCTCCTGCGGCGGGTCCACCGCTTCGGGCCTTGCGGCCTTCCCTGGTGATCACCGTTCCGGGTCTTGCGACCCTTCCCGGCTGGCTCGCCGATCGGGTCTTGCGACCCTCCTGGCGACTCGCTCGATCGGCCTTGCGGCTCCTTAAGCGATCCGTTCGGCTCCTCGCTTCGCTTGCTTCGACTGCTTGGAGCGAGGCGAAATCTAACGGCGTTCCGCGAGTCGGTCAACTCGACATATCCGCAGGTCAGGGCATATATCTGCAGGTAGTGGGCTTACGAAGAAGAGTGACAAATGCCGATCGCTTCGACCGGCGTTCGCGTCGTTGCAGGTCAGGGCTTATGCGACGTTCGCATCGATGAGTTCGCGATACACCGACAACACCTCCGCCGCCGTCGAGTCCCACGTGAATCGCAGGGCTTCGCGTGCGCCCACGTCTCCCATCTGTCGGGCGAGTGCGGGGTCGGCGAGGATCTGCAGCATCCGCTCGGCGTGATCGGCGGGGTCATGCCCCTCGACGAGGAAGCCGCTGCGCCCGTTATCGACGACGTAGCGGAGACCGCCTACCGCGGCGGCCACGACGGGAGCGCCGCAGGCCTGCGCTTCCAGAGCGACGAGCCCGAAGGATTCCGAACGTGAGGGAACGAGCACTACGTCGGCCGCCGAGTAGAAGTCGGCCAGTCGCGCCTGAGGCTGGGGTGGAAAGAGCATGACCCTTTCCGCCACTCCCAGAGCACCCGCGAGCTCCATAAGGCGAGCGACTTCAGCACCGTGACCGGCTCCGCTGGGGCCTCCGACTATCCCAAGGACCAGATCCTCGGTCGTGGCCGGATCCCGAGCCACGGCCTCGGCCAAGGTCCTGACGGCTACGTCGGGCCCCTTGTGAGCCTGCAGTCGGCCGACGTACAGGGCCAGTCGTAGCCCCGCCAGGTGGAGCCTCTCCCGGGCCTGCGCCTTCGGGCGGGGGGCGAACATCGTGTGATCGACGCCGGGGGGAACGATCCGTATGGAGTCCGGATCGGCGCTGTAGAGGCCGACCAGCTGAGCCGCCTCGGAGGGGGTCGGCGCGAGTATCCGGTCCGAAGCCGCTATCACGCGCTCCTCGCCGGCGAGTCGCGTGTCCGGCTCGGGGGCCTCGCCGCGGGCCAGTGAGTAGTTCTTCACCTTCCCGAGGGTGTGGAACGAGGACACGAGCGGCGTACCCCATATCTCCTTGGTGCTCGTTCCCACCCAACCCGAGAGCCAGTAGTGGCTGTGGATGATGTCGTATCCACGCCCATCGGTGTGGGCGCGCCGCAGAACCCCGCCGAGGAATTCGGGCAGGAACCGAGGAAGGTCGACTTTAGGTACAGGAGCGCACGGACCGGCCTGGACCGTGATGAGCCGCGTTCCGGGACCCACCTCGAAGACCTCCGGAGAGTCCTGCCCCTTGCACCGGGTGAAGAGATCGACCTCCACTCCCTGCTCCGCGAGCCGTTCGGCCACCGCGCGGATGTAGACGTTCATCCCGCCCGAATCGCCGGTCCCGGGCTGATCCAGGGGGGAGGTATGAACGCTGAGCACTGCGACGCGAGGCGCGGCGGTTCGCATCCGGCTGGGTCCCCCCGTTCCCGAGCCCGGCGGGCCCGACCCTTCGATGGTATCCGAGGGTTCTCGAAACGATTCAGGTAGTGCAGCCTCGTCAGCGCGATCGCGTCAAGGGAACCTCGACGATCAGATGCCCCACAGGCCGTCCTCCCGCGAGCACGGGCGGTTCGGCGAATGAGCGCAGGGCCCTCAGGTGACGCTCCTCGAGCGCGCCGAGCTGGGAGAGAACGGAGATCAGGGCCGGGCCGGCAGCCCTCTCACCGCCATCGGAGACCTTGACTGCGATCCCCAGTCCCGACGGGGTGACGCTAGCGCACACGAGTGCTTCAGCGCCCTCCTTGACGAGCACATCGCGAGTGGCAGACATGATCGCAGTGTCGAGACGTTCGTCGCCTCCGACCATGTACGGCTCCTGGAACATCGCCGAGACCGCGCGGTCGACCGGTTGGGCCAGATCACCCAGACGGTCGGGACGGGCGAGCCGAGCGTAGAGGGTCGCCATGGACGCCAGAGGCATCGAGTGCACGGGGACGCCACAGCCGTCGACCCCGATGCCGACCGATGTGAGTCCGGTCGCCCCAAGGACCGCCTTGCGGACCCGCCTCTGCAAAGGATGCCCAGCGCGCTGATAGCTGGACGGATCCCAGCCGGATCGGACGCAGGCCAGGAGCATGCCCGAATGCTTCCCGGAGCAGTTATGCAGGATGCGGGCGCGCGAGTGAGAGCGAGCCATGGTCTGCTCGTCCAGCGGCCAGCCCGGCGGGCAGCGGAGCGCTGCGACGGAGAGCCGGGCCCTCTTGAGCAGCGACCTGACGGCAGCAACGTGTACCGATTCCGCGTTGTGGGATGAGCACATGATCGCCACCTGGCGCTGCGATAGGGATTCGTCGCCTATCGCCGCGAGTGAGACGGCAGCTTGCAGAGGCTTCATGCAGGAGCGTGCGAAGACGAGCCTGCCCGCGTCGCCGGCCCGAGCGATCAGGCGGCCGTCCTGGTCGCAGACGGCGACGTCGACGCGGTGACGGGATTCCTCGACCCCGGATCTGACCACGCGAACGAGTGGCTCGGCTGATCTCGGCACGCCGAGCAGGCTACCTTCAAGAGAGGGTCATCCGACGCTGCGCAGGTGAACGGCGAGCACCGGCTCGTGGCCTTCCTCGGCCATCATCTCCAGGAACGCATCGACCACATCGGGGTCGAACTGAGTCGCCGATCCGGCCACGACCTCGGAGAGTGCCTCGTCTATCGACATCGCCGCGCGGTACGGCCGGTCACTGGTCATCGCGTCGAACGAATCGGCGATCGAGAAGATCCGAGCTGCGAGCGGGATCTGGGATCCGCGCAATCCTCGCGGGTACCCGGTGCCGTCGAACCACTCGTGATGGCTGCGCACTATGTCGACGGCGCTTCCGAGGAAGCGCATCGGCTCGACGATCTGGGCGCCGACGGCCGGGTGCGTGCGCATCATCTCCCACTCGGATGGGTCCAAAGGGCCTGCTTTGCAGAGGATGTGCTCGGGGATGCCCACCTTGCCGATGTCGTGCAGGAAGAATCCGTACCCAACCTCGGGTCTTGCTGCCAGCTCGGGATCGATCCTGGCGGCCAGCGCCAGGCCGTAGTGCTGGGTACGGTCCAGGTGCCCCCGCGTGATGGTGTCCTTGGCCTCTACGACCTGTGCGAGGGCCTTCATCGTCGAGACGTACATGTCCTGCACGCCCTCTAGCGCCTGCTCCAGTTCGCGTGAGCGAACGCGCTCGAGCGAGTACAACTCACCCAGCTCGCGAGCGAACACCACGAGCTGAGCCTGCATCGTCGGAAGCTCTGGATCGGCCAGCTCGACGTCTGGGAAGTTCTGCATAGGGAAGTAGCGACCCTCTCCCCGGCCCCTCCGGGAACATCTGAAGCTTCGCTCAACGCGAGCGGGGGGGGCATCCGACCGACGGCCCGAGTCCGTGTCGGCCGTGGGACCACGTGTGTAGACAGGTCGGCCGAGTTCCCGCCTCCCCCATCCGGGGGGCAGGGCTCAGCGCAACGCCTGGGAGGGGTCTTCCTTGTACCGCCGCTTCAGCTCATCCTGGACGGCGTCCAGCGCCGAGATCACGTCGGCCCTCGTCTCCGATATCCGTTGTTCTTCCGCGAGAAGGCTCTCGATGGCAGCCTGGAGTTGCTCGTCATCGAGCGCGGAGGGATCCGAGATACCGGCATCGGCCACCAGGCGCTCGGCGCTGCGGCGGGTATGCAGGGTCGACGGATCGGGGACCCCCAGGCGGAGGGCCTCACCCCTGGAGGTCGCTGCGTGCGCATCATCGGTTAGCACGGCAGAGAGTCGATCCACCAGAGGCCCGGAGGCGCCGCCGTCTCCCCTGGCATCTACCTCGGCCTTCAAGATCTCGCCGCGCCCCTGGATCATGCGGCGGAGCAGGGAGAGCTGCTCTCGCTCGAAGAGACACTCGTCGCGCAGGGCCCGAACCTCATCGATGCCCAGGCCATCGATCCCCTCGAGGTAGGAGGCATCGCGGATGCGATCGATCCTGCGGTTGCCGCTGTTCTCGGACACGTGACCCTCCTGGCCCGCGCACTCGCGCGGATGGGAGCAAATCCTATCGCGGAAGCAGTCTCAGCAGACCGCCACGAGAGCGCTATAGGGGTTCACTGCCCCGCCGCCACCCGGGTGGTACTCGAAGTGCAGGTGGTTCACGACCGTGTCGCCCGTGGCCCCTACGTAGCCGATGACCTGACCGGCCGACACCTGGCCGGCCGCCCCGTAAGAGCTCATGTGGGCGTAGTAGGTCCAGTCACCGCCGTCGTGGTAAACGATCACCGCATTCCCACCAAGAGTGTTGGGGGTACGGACGGCGTTGCCGGCGCGGACCGCAACGATCGGGGTTCCATACGGAGAGATCAGGTCGATCCCCTCGTGGCTCCGGCCACCGGGCCGGGGCCATCCGAACGAGTCGACGAACGAGTTCGGGCCCGCGACGGGACAGGTTTGGATCGCTCCGGTTCCCGTCACGGGCACGGTGCCGTCGTCTCCTGGCGGTGGCGGGATGTTGAGCGCGGCCTGCTGCTTCTTCCAGCGGGCCTGAAGGCTGGCAACCGTCTGCTGAAGATCACCGAGCCTGGCGTCCAGCTGCTCCATGCTCGCGTTGAGTTCCGCTGCCGCCGACGACCTCTCCTTGGCCTTGGCCTCGAGCTGGCCCTGCTTGAAGGTGAGCTCTTGAGCCTTGACCTCGGCCTCGTTCGCTAGGTCGGCGTCACCTTGAGCGACGCTGGCCGCGAACTCGACCTTGTCGGCGAAGTCCGCGAACGAGGCCGAATCCAATATCGCCTCAAGCGCTCCGCCGCTTCCACCGGAGATGAATACGGAACGAGCCCTTTCGTTCAAGCGTGCCCGGAGGTCGGCGAGCTCTCGGGTCAGGCGAGCGATCTCGCGCTCTGTCTGGCGGACCGCGTCTTCGGCCTGGGCGAGCCTGCTCTCAGCCTGCTGCCATGCGGCCGTGACCTTGTCGAGTTCGCCCTGGGCCGTGGCCAAGCGAGCCTTCGCAGCATCGAGCTCGGCCTGGATATCGGCCCGAGCCGGCAGCGCGAAGAAGGCGCCGAGCAGCACGAGGGAGACCAGGAACGTGCGCAGGAAAACCCTGGAAGGACTAGTGATCACGCCTCCTTGGTAGGACGCCGGCCTGGGGCCGGCCGCTCGGCGAGGCTAGCAGCAGGGCGCCCCGGCACTCAACCCTGCCGTTCGAGCCCCTCAGCCCTCCTGGCCTTGCATCGCGGCTATGAGGATGTCGGCGACCTCAGGACGAGAGAACTCGATCGGAGGCCGCTCGCCCGCCCGGAGCATGTCGCGGACCTTGGTCCCGGATAGCGAGACGCGGGTCTCCTCGGGGTGGGGGCAGGTCTTAGGGGAGGCCATGCCCTCACAGGCGTTGCACCAGAAGGAGTGCTCGAAGTTTAGCGTCTGGATGCCGAGCTCGCCGGGGGCGAACTCCTCGAAGATCTGCTGGGCGTCGTAGGTGCCGTAGTAGGTGCCCACGCCCGCGTGGTCTCGCCCGACTATGAAGTGGGTGCAGCCGTAGTTCTTGCGGGCGATGGCGTGCCAGATGGCCTCGCGGGGTCCGGCGTAGCGCATCGCGGCCGGGAAGACGCTGACCATGGCCCGGTCCTTCGGGTAATAACCGGCGAACAGCGCCTCGTAGCACTGCATGCGAACGTCGGCCGGAACGTCGTCGCCCTTGGTGGCGCCGACGAGCGGATGCACGAGCAGGCCGTCGACGATCTCGAGCGCGCACTTCTGGATGTACTCGTGGGCGCGGTGGATCGGGTTGCGGGTCTGGAAGCCCACGATGGTTCTCCACTCGCGGCGGCGGAACTCCTCGCGTGTCTGCGCGGGCGTGAGCCGGTACTGGCCGAAGTCGTCGTGCGCGGGGAGCTCGATGACCTCGAGGGTCCCTGCGACGCAGAGGTCACCGGCGTCGTAGACGGCCTTGACGCCGGGGTGCTCGGCGTCGTCGGTGCGGTAGACGCTGACGGCTTCCTTCTGCTTGTCGCGCTTGAAGGTTTCGGTTACGCGAAGGACGGCGATGGGCGCGGCGTCTTCCGCGGGGACCAAGGCGATGCTTGCCGCGCCACCGATCCGGTGTGCGACGTCTTCGGTCACCGACAGCACCACAGGGATGGCCCACGCCAGGCCGTCTGCCAGGTGCATCGTCTCGAGTACCGAGTGGTAGTCGCGCTCGCCCTGGAATCCGGTCAACGGGCTGAGCGCGCCGACCGCGAGCATCTCCAGGTCGGCCAGTTCGCGCTCGGATACGACGACCTTCGGAAGGTTGGCCGCCTCGGCGCGCAAGCCGTCGGGATCGGTTGAGAGCAGATCGATGAGGGTTCCGCCGTGAGGGGCGATGGCGTCGTGCTCAAGCATGGGGATCAGCCTTTCGACGAGGACGGGGGATCTCGGCCCGCCAGCATACGAAACGAGAGCTGGTGAGCGCGAACTGGGCACCCGACCTATACTGCCCGCGTCCGCCTCGACAGATCGGCCGAGACATGCAGACCCTCCTTCCCGCAGATGAACTGGCTGCGCTCAACCTCGCTTTCGAGGAGGCTCATCCGAGCGAAATAGTCGCCTGGGCCATCGAGAAGTCGGGCCTAGAGCGCATCGCCATCGCGTCGGCCTTCCAGGCCGAGGGAACGGCCGTGATGCATATGGCCACCAGGATCGACCCCGACATCCCCATCTTCTTCCTGGAGACCGGATTCCAGTTCGCCGAGACCCTGGCTTTCAAACAGAAGGTGACCGAGCTGCTCGGCCTGAACGTGGTGGACATCGTCGGCCATCACACCGTTGCCGAACAGGAGGACGAGTACGGCCCCCGGCTGTACGAGCGGGATCCGGAGATGTGCTGCGACATGAACAAGGTTCAGCCCATGTTCGAGGCGCTGCGCGAACTCGACGCATGGATCACCGCGTTCCGCAGGGAGTCTTCGCCCACGCGAGCCGATGCCCCATTCATCGAACAGTACGAGCTGGAGCCGGGCCGCTCGATCGTGAAGGTGAATCCGATGGCCGCCTGGCCGCGCCGGGAGGTCTGGGCCTATCTCAAGGACAACGGCCTGCCTACCAACCCTCTCTACGAGCTGGGATTCTCCTCGATCGGTTGCGCGCCCTGTACGCGGATGCAGTTCCCCGGAGAGCCGGAGCGGGCGGGAAGGTGGGCCGGCAAGTCCAAGTGGGAATGCGGGATCCACACGGCGCAGGCGGCCAAGGCGTTGGACCCTGAGACCCGCTAGGCGGCCGGCTCCAATCCCAGATCACGGGCAACCGCAGGGCGTCGCAGTTTCCAGATGAAGCTGTCGTACCAGAAGTGCATGATCCCGATCGAATAGACGATGATCAGGTAGGCGTGTCCGGGCAGCGATCGTTGTCCCTTCGAGTCGAAGAACACCACGGCGAGTACGAACAGCGCGAATGAAACGACGCGCGCGAGGCGCTTGCGGACCAGCCGACCGAGAAGCGGCATGTCCACACGGTCTGCCGAGTAACGCTTCTCGACCGTCTTGTCGACGACGATCGTGTACTCGATGGCGTGGGCGGCTACGTAGGCGATGAAGCCGGCGATCGGATCCACTGCGATCGCAGCGATCAGCGCCAGTGAGGATCCCTGATAGAGCCACTTGGCGGGATCGGCCTGCCCGATGTTCGCGCGCTCCTGCCGCAGGAGCATCCAAAGGACGACGCCGAACGCCGCGATCGCAGGTGCCAAGAGCCACAGCGCGTACGGCCGAACCGAGGTCAGTGCCGTGATCGCGTTCGCGTTGCGGTCGTCCAGCATCACGCGGCCCAGCCCCTCCAAGGTCTTCATCGAGCTGCCGGCAACCAGCAGGGCGACGAGCATGCCCAGATAGAGCACGGCGCGATCCAGGCGGGCCGATCCGTATCCGGCCTTGCGGCTGTAGATCCGCGAGAGCCCGTAGCGCTGCTGAAGGGTGTGGATCGTGTTCCAGATCGCGGCAACCGGGACGACTATCCAAAGATCAAGCAGAACGGCAACGGCTATGAGCGCCACGATGACAGGCGGGCTCCAGGTGAAGAGACGCTTGCGCAGAGCGAACTGCTCGCGGTCCCCGTAGACGAGCGCGAGCGTAAGGGGCTGGTGCAGGAGGCTGACGAGGAAGGCCACGTTCACCATCGAGCTGAGGAGGTGATCGTTGGAGGGTCCGTGTCCCAGGGCCACGAGATGCGCGACCGCGAAGACCGGGATCCAGCAGAGGGCTATGGAAAGGTCTGAGCGCGCGTCGAAGATCCACGACCATCTGAGCGCGCGTCGTTCGGACTCGGATGCCTGGGCCCGGATCATCTCGGGCGAGTCTAGACCCGCTGAAGTAGCGGGGCTAGGCCACGACCCAGAGGGCCTCGCGAGCCAGCTCGACCTCCAGCTTGTAGTGGTCGCCCAGGGAGTCCCCGTCCACCTGCACCGGGAAGGGCTCGACGGAGGTCACGAGCACGTGCGAAGCATCGTGGGTGTAGTCGATGTCGCGGCCCTGAACGTGGCGCGCCGTTCCGAATACCTGCCAGGCGATCCGAGGAAGACTCCGCATCGGAAGCTTGCGGACCGAGAGTACGTCGAGGCCGCCATCGAGCGAGGCCTCCGGGGTTATCCGGATCGGCCGATCCTTGTAGTAGGTGTAGGGGTCGGTTCGCCCGACCATGACCGAAAGGGACGGCGCGACCTCGGCGCCGTCGACCGAAACCTCGAGATCGGGCTTTCGCCCCGCGTAGCCCGTGATGGTCTCCCAGGCCACGGCCCGGAAGGCGGCGCGGTCGAACTTCGATTTGGTCTTGGGGAATTTCTCGTCCAAACGGTGCATCGCCGCAGCGTCGACTCCGGCTCCGCAGTTGACGGCGAAGTAACGGCCGTCCGCGCGACCCAGGTGCAGGGTCGAGGCTTCGTCGTCCAGCGCCTTGCCGATCAGAACTCCGGTCGCCTCCACCGGATCGGTGGGCAGACCGAGAGCCCGCACCAGGATGTTCGTCGCACCGCCGGGGATGGCCCCGAGCGCGGTTTCGGTGCCGGCCAGCGCATTTACGACCTCGTTGATCGTGCCGTCGCCGCTGAAGACGACGACCAGGTCGATGCCGTCGGCGACCGCCTGAGAGGCGAGCTCGTTCGCGTGCCCGCGCTGCTTGGTCTCGGCGACCTCGAGCTTGAAGTCGGCCGAGAGAGCCTTCTCGATCACGGCCAGGGTCGGCTTGGCGACCGTGCGGGCCACGGGGTTGACGATGAGTAGGAGCCGGTGGAATCGCATCGGTGGGTTCGGCCAGTATGCCAGTGCCCGGGCCAAGGCGCTTACGGGGGCGCTAGGCTGCCCTTCCCGTGACCACAGGCACATATCCCCGCCAGCCCCGCGAAGGCCTCGCGCCGAATGCGGCGCGAGTCGTCTCGCATGCCGGACCGACGTACTTCGGCGTCGAATGCTCCCTAAGCGACGGCACCTCGTGGTTCGAGGTCGCCCAGTTCAACGGTGGAGCGGCGGCCCGCGCGATGCGCGACCGGCTCAACGAGTTGTTCGCAAGGCCGGGTGCGGACCTCGATTTCATCCACCCGACCCGGCTCCCGACGGGGTCATACGCCGTGGTCTGGTCCGGCGTCTCGTGGGTGCAGGACGGTTCGGTGACGACGGATATCGGCGGCTGTCCCGCTGGCGACCCATACACGACGCAGGAGAACCTCTACCGCTGGAAGGCTGTGAGCGTGCTCTCGATCGTGACTACGGCCGACGTAGCACGCTACGGCGTCCCGGCCTGGAAACTCGCGTTCGAGTGGGCGAACAACATCCGCTACGCGGTGAACGGCTGGAACTGCACGCAGGACGTCGTGACGCCGCCGCTGTTCAGCGGCCACATCTTCGCGCTGCCCGAAGCGGTCGAATGGGACTTCGACCCTGTCGTGAAGACGGCGACCTACTACGGCTACGGAGAGTGTCAGCCGAACTTCACGACCGCCAACAACGAGATCTTCCACACCATGGACCTACTCGTGGCGGTACCGGCATCGACCGCCGGCCAGGCCAGATGGGCGCGGAACCAGTGGGTGAAGGTTACGTACGAGGGCAGGTCGGCGCGGGCGCGGCTGACGGACGTGTGCGGCTGCGAGCATCTGGACCTATCGCGAGGATTGGCTACCTACTTGCGATTCCCCGGAGGAGGGGAGGTCACGGTGAGCCGACCATGATGTGGACACGCCGGAGATTCCTGGGTGCGGTCTCGGCTTCGCTGCCGGGGCTACTGGCGATCCGTCCCGGCCCTTCACAGGCTGAGGAGACCCACGAGCACGGAGCGCACGTCTTCTCGGACGAGGTGACGTATGAGACCGTCGCCGAGACACGGGTCAATCCCGAAGGAGTGGCCTACAAGGTCGCCGTAACGCGGCCGGTCTTCCACTGAAGCTGGACCCCTTCGCTCCTCAGCCTCATCCTCCGCTGACCGGGGGCAAGATCGCGACCTCGTCCCCCTCGGCGATCGGCGTTGCCCGGGTCGCGCGTTCCTGATTCACGACGTAGGAACTGGCCGCGGCGATCGCCGCGAAGCGGTCTCCGAATCGCGCCGACAGCTCGTCCGCCACATCGCCGACGGATCGACCGGTGGCCTCGACCTCGCTCGCTCCGGCGGCCTCGCGAAGCGCCGCGAACAGCCTCACTTTGACCACGGAACCTCCAGCATCTCGAAGCTCGCGCGAGCCAGCCGCTCACCGAACGCGCTTGAAAGCCCGTCCTCGGCGTGGCCGAAACGGTCACCGAGCAACAGCTTCTTCGGTTCGCCGGCTGCCTCGAGCAGGCGCTCGGCATGATCGACTCCGAACAGGTGGTCGTCCGCGCCGTGAACGATCAACACCGGCGTCGGCGCGATCTTGCCGACGACCTCCTCTGGGGACTCGGGCTCGGTCCAGTCGACCGGTAGCCGCACTCCCCACGCCCTCAGCGCGGCCCGGCCCGGGCGCGTGCCGATCCTCTGGCGCATCTTCTCGCGGGCCCGCGGGTGAGCCCCGTCGTGCCAATCCCAGTGGGCGAGTGAGGAGATGCCCACGACCGCGTCCGCCCCGCCCAGCAGCCCTGCGTGGCGCAGCACCGCGATCGCCCCCATCGACATGCCGCAGGTCACGATCTTGTCGTGGCCCACCCGACGAGCCACAGCCGCGATGGCCTCGATGTCGTTGATCTCGGCCCCTCCGTAGTCGCAGACGCCTCCACTGCGCCCGTGCCCTCGGAAGTCGAAGGCATAGACCGTGAACCAGGCCGTTAGCGTCTCGGCGAACTCGGCGAACCTGGGCTTGCGGTGCCATCCCATCAGCCCATGACACAGCACCATCGCCGGCCGGCCGGTCCCAGGCGCGCCAAGCCTCGTTCCTTCGATGTGAACCCCATCGGATGTGAACACCGAGAGGGAGCGAGCGGGCACCCTCCAGCGGTGAGAACTCAGGCTTTGGATGCTCGTCATCGCAGGTCAAGCCTACCGGCGCACATGCCGAACCGTTACCCTGGAGGCACTCTCATGGCGATAATCGCTCTGCTGTCGGATCGATCTCCGCTCGAGGCGCTCCCCGCCCTCGATGCCCTTCGTCTCGACCTCAAGACCGAGCCTCTTTCGGCCAGCTCCATCGCCCACGTGCTGGACCTTGCCCCCGAGCTGGTTCTCGTCGATGCCGCCGAGAACCCAGGTCAGGGGTGGGCCGTCCTCAAGGCGCTCGGTGAGCGGGATACGTCGGTGCCGGTCGTCGCGCTCGTCGAGCGCGCCGACCTCGAGCGCTTCCCCTGGCACGAGTGCGCGGAGGACCTCCTCTTCCCGGGAGCTCCCGAGGCCGAGATCCGCCTGAGACTCGCGATGCTGCGGCGCCGCCACGGCGCGGGAGACGCCTCGACGATCCGGCTCGGGCACCTGGCGCTCGATATCGACACCTACCGCGTAACGGCATCCGGCAAGCCCGTCGATCTCACGTTCAAGGAGTTCGAGCTGCTCAGATTCCTGGCATCCAGGCCCGGCCGCGTTTCCACCCGGCCCGCCCTGCTGAGGGAGGTCTGGGGATACGACTTCTACGGAGGAACCCGCACTGTCGATGTCCATATCAGGCGCCTGAGAGCCAAGCTCGGCCCCGAACACGAGCACCTCATCGAAACCGTTCGCGGGGTCGGATACCGCGCGGCCGACCCCGAGGCGTAGTCTCCGGGTCCGGCCCTCACCGGGATAGTCCTTGCGGGCCATAGGAAATGGCACATACGGGTCCTGCGCTGGCGACGGCTGAAAAGCCGACACCTTTCCTGTAAGGCACCACCCCCAAGCCAGCGGGGCGACCCGGGTTCTATCCCCCTCGAACCCGGGTCGCTCAGATCTCAAGTCGGGACGAGATACGTGAAGACCCGGGCCGCAGCCCGGGTCTTTGCATCTCCGCGCGTAACCCAGAGTTAACGCCGCAGTTACACCGGCGTCCCCCTCGCCTCCTACGCTGTTCTTCGTCGTCGAGCAGCAGGGGAGGCAACAATTGGCAACGCCCAAGGACATCCTTGCCATGGTCAAGGACGAAGGTGTAGAGATCGTCGACTACCGGTTCAGTGACCTGCCCGGACTCATGCAGCATTTCTCGGTACCGGCCTCCGAATTCACCGAAGCCGTGTTCGAGGACGGGGTCGGCTTCGACGGGTCCTCGATCCGGGGGTTCCAGGAGATCCAGGAGTCGGACATGCTCCTCACGCCGGACCCCGACACCGCCTACATGGACCCGTTCACCAAGCACCGCACGCTCAACATCAACTGCTTCGTGAAGGACCCGGTGACCGGCGAGATGTACAGCCGCGACCCTCGCTACATCGCCAAGAAGGCTGAGCTGTACCTTCAGCAGACCGGCATCGCGGACCGCTCCTACTGGGGTCCGGAGGCCGAGTTCTACATCTTCGACTCGATCCGCTTCGATCAGAACCAGCACGAGGGCTACTACTACATCGATGCCATCGAGGGCGCATGGAACTCCGGGCGCGAGAACGACGGCGGCGGCCCCAACCTCGGCTACAAGCCGCGTTACAAGGAGGGCTACTTCCCGCTTCCTCCGATGGACAAGTACCAGGACCTTCGCAGCGACATGGTCATGAACCTGGAGGCCACCGGCATCAAGATCGAGGTGCACCACCACGAGGTCGGCACCGCCGGCCAGGCCGAGATCGACATGCGCTTCGACACGCTGCTCAAGACCGCCGACAACGTCATGAAGTTCAAGTACGTCGTGAAGCAGACGGCCAACGCGGCCGGCAAGACCGCAACGTTCATGCCCAAGCCGATCTTCATGGACAACGGCTCGGGTATGCATACCCACCAGAGCCTATGGAAGGACGACGACAACCTGTTCTGGGACGAGGTCGGCTACGCGGGGATCAGCGACATGGGCCGCTGGTACATCGGCGGGCTGCTCTCGCACGCGCCGTCGCTGCTCGCGTTCACCAACCCGACGACGAACTCCTACCGGCGGCTGGTGCCGGGCTACGAGGCGCCCATCAACCTGGTTTATTCGCAGAGGAACCGCAGCGCCTGCATCCGGATCCCGGTGCTGTCGAAGAGTCCGATCGCCAAGCGCCTGGAGTTCCGCACGCCCGACCCGGCCTGCAACCCGTACATCGCATTCAGCGCGATGCTGATGGCGGGCCTCGACGGGATCAAGAACAAGATCGAGCCGCCCGAACCGATGGACAAGGACCTCTACGACCTCCCGCCCGAGGAGAAGGCGATGGTCAAGCAGGTCCCCGGTTCACTCGAAGAGGTGCTCGACAACCTGGAGAACGACCACCAGTGGCTGCTCGAGGGTGGGGTGTTCACCCAGGACGTCATCGACACCTGGATCGAGTACAAGCGCAAGCACGAGCTCGACGCTGTTCGGCTCCGGCCGCACCCGCACGAGTTCGCTATGTATTACGACATCTGAGAAGTGCGGTGAGGCCGGGGCGTGGTGCCCCGGCCTTTCGCGTTGTAGCTGCTAAGGCGACGGAACGACCGAGAGCCCTTCCGTGATGGCAGCCCTCGCGAGGGTCCGATCCCAGGTCAACAGCACAAGAGGGTCAACCGAAGCCTCAAGCGCCGACGTTAGGTGAAGAGCGTCGGCGGCGCGAAGCGCGTGGACCTCGGCAACGTCGCCCGCCGATCTAGCCAACGCGTTGGACAGCTCGATGGTGTCGACCTGGCCGAGAACCGTGGATAGATGCTCCTTGGCGGACTCATGGGCGCCCGCCGAGAGCCTCTTCGCCCTGGCGGCCGCGGCAAGCGCCGCGCGCGCCTCCAGATACGTGATGCTCGAGGTCACGATCCGGTCCGCCGCCTCCCAGACCCGTTGGGTGATATCCGCGCCCTCCTCATCCGGAAGGAAGAGCTTGAGCAGGGCGGAGGTGTCGAGATACGCGATCAACGACGCTGCTCTGATACGTAGCTCGACACATCGCCTTTCGACCGGACTCGCCCGAAACTCGAAGCGGGCTGCTTAGGCTGCGTCGCCGGCGTGATGACCCCGGTGCGGATCAACTCCTCGTATCGCGACATCTCCCCGACCCTGACAAGTCGAGCGATCGGCTTGCCACGTTCCGTGATGACGATCTCGCGGCCGTCTTTCACTTCGGCGAGCCACTCGCTGAGGTGGTCACGCAGCTCGCGAACCCCGACCTCCTGCGGCTTGGCACTATATGGCGCTTTCGACATACCGGAAGTGTACCGTTCGGGCTCGCGCTGCGCCAGCTGCATCCCTTCGACCTCCCCGCGGCGACCCTAGCAAGCGCCTCTGACAGTGATGATGGGGGTCTTGATCTGAGCAACCGCGTTGGGGGATCATGCGCCGACCCCGACGCAAGGATGGCGTGGCCGAGACCAAGTTCGGTAAGAGTCGTAGCAACCGCGGGACTGAGAACGCCGGCAGGGACTTGCTGCTCACCGATCCACGGATGCAGTGGCTCGACGCGGCGACCCGACGACAGGTCCTTACCGGTCTCGGCGTTTCCGGTGATTTCGGCATCCAGAGCTTCGACGGGATTATGACCGAGTCAGGCGCCCCGCCGCTCACGATCGCGACCGTCGATCCGCATCTGCCCACCTTGCGAATCGTGGAGATGAAGACGACTACCAAGCCGATCCGCAACGCCGCCCTAAACGGATTCTTCTTCGGGGCCACCGCCCGCGAATACGCGTTGGCCGAGGCCCTCGGCGACCGATACGTCTTCGCGTTCGTAGTTCTGAACGATGACAACGAGTACAACTCACCGTTCGCGGTGCTCCTCCCGTTGTCGGAGGTGAAGCGGCGAACGAAGAACGAGAGAATCCAGTATCAGGTGAACTTCAGGGGGGACATGATCGTCGACCCCGACGGCCAGGAGACAGTCGTGCTGGCTCGGCCGCGCCTCACGGACTAACCGAGCGAAAGCTCTGAAGCTCCCAGCTAGTGTCGATTACTTGTTCCACCTCGTTCATGAAGATGCTCGCCAGGTTCTCTTCGACCAGCTCCTCGATATCGGTTTCCGACAGACCGGGAGGACCAAAGATCGTGGCACGTATCAACTGAAGGCGAGAGACAGATATCTCGACTTCGTACTCGGTCCGTGGGACGGACCCGTCCTCCTCCTGTG
>JANPEZ010000066.1:0-4089 GCA_031423155.1 Actinomycetes bacterium | reverse complement strand
TGGAGAACGGGGCTTTTCCTCGCGGCGTTAGGCACCGTCTTGTGAAGGGGCTCGAGCGTAACGCCTCGAACGTCACCTTCGGCGTCCGGCCATACGGGTGGCAGATCACTACTGTCTACGAGTTGATCTCTGAGGGGAGGGGCTGCATATGCCGTCGGAACGCCACGGGTGACCTCGCCTCGCTTCGCCGGGAATGAGTACTTCACGCCATGTATCAGGAACTCCTCCACCGCCCGCATGAGCGGTCGGCCTTGGCCCTCGATCAAATGAGATCGCTCGAGCCGCTTGAGAGAGTGGTGCACTTGCGATGGGCTGAGCGAGAGATCTGCGGCGACCTGGGCGATCGGCGGCCGGACTCCTCCGTAGCTGACCAGCTTCAGAAGCACAACGACGTCCTGAGGCAGCAGTCCCTGAGGCATTCCACATTCTAGAATCTAGAATTCGGGACGACAAGTAGTCGATCTGACAATTGCGGGGAGGGGTGGAGGTCTGTCCGGCGCTGCGATCGCGTCTCCTGAGCGATCGTAGAGGGCCGATTTGGGTGCGGGGCCCCTCTAGGGGCCCCTAATTCACGTCGAGCGCCAGAAAAAGATTGAATTCATAATCCTTTCCACGGATTCGACCTGCTGATGTGGGCCCAGAGCGTTCTCGCGTGCCTAGTCGGAGCCGTAGGAAGCCGACACACCATCCGGCGCCGCCACTCCACCGAACGGCAGGCCCTGGAGTTCGAGCGTGAGCTGCCTGCCGCCGTGAAGCAGTTCGGCTCTCTCAGCGACGGAGCGTAATCCTCCCGTCCTTGCGGTCGGCGGCGGGAATCGAACCCGCTACGTGGTAGGAAGGGCGCCGTGTAACGGTCGGACAGTTGAGTCGAAAGAGTTAGGCTCGGGAGATTCATGGACAAGGAAGACAAAGCCGATCCGCACCTTCAGATCGGGCATGTTCTCTTCATCGACATCGTCGGTTACTCGAAGCTCCTGAACGAGGACCAGAAGGAGCGACTGAACCAGCTCACCGAGATCGTGCTCGCGACTACGCCGGTCCGCGAGGCGACGGACGAACGACTCGTCAGGCTGCCGACCGGGGATGGAATGGCGTTGGTCTTTCGTCGCAGCGCGGAAGAGCCCGCGCGGTGCGCGCTAGAGATCGCCGAGGCGCTCCGGAAGCATCCGGAGATTCCGGTCCGGATGGGCATTCACAGCGGGCCGGTGAGCGAAGTGACCGACGTAAGTGGCCGCACGAACGTCGCCGGGGCCGGCATCAACATGGCGCAACGGGTGATGGATTGCGGTGACGCCGGGCACATTCTCATCTCCCAGCACGTGGCCGATGATCTGGTCCATTCCCGGCAATGGGCATCCCGTTTGCACGACCTGGGGGCATGCGAGGTCAAGCACGGCGTCCGGCTCCATTTGGTCAATCTCTACGCCGATCCGCTGGGCAACGCCGCGCTGCCGCACAAGTTTCATCAGACGAAGCAAAAACTGAAGCGGCGCAGTATCGGATCGATCGCCGCTCTCGTGCTGATGGCGATCCTCGCGGCCAGCGGCGGTTACTATTTCACGCAGCGACCGAAGCTCGCCGCCAATCCCGAACAATCGATCGCAGTGCTCCCGATGGTCAATTCCACCGGCGACCCGGCTAACGAGTACTTTTCCGACGGCATATCGGAGGAATTCATCTCTACGCTTTCGCGCATCCGAAATCTCAAGGTGATCGGGCGCTCTTCCTCGTTTCAGTTCAAGGGCAAGACGGAGAACAGCAAGACGATCGGCGAAAAGCTCGGCGTCTACTACCTGCTCGAAGGCAGCGTGCGCAAGTCGGCCGGCCGGGTTCGGATCGCGGTGGCGTTGGTCAAAGCCGGCGACGGCGCCAATGTCTGGTCGGAAACCTACGATCGGGAGTTGAAGGACATCTTCGCGGTTCAATCGGAAATCGCCGCGGCGGTGGCGAAGGAGCTCAGGGTCGCGTTGCTCGGCGACAACGGGCAGACCACGCAACTGACCACCACTGCCACGCCTTCCAACCAGAATGTCGAGGCTTACAACGCTTTCTTACAGGGGGCTTTTTACTACAATCGACGAACGGCCGAGGATTACCGCAAAGCGATTGCCTTCTACGAGGAGGCGATCCGGCTCGACCCGCGTTATGCGCTCGCCTATGCGAAGCTGTCGATCGCCGCAGGGAATCTGGCCCTCAACTTCGGCGATGCTGGGTCTAAGGAAGTAGAAGAAGCGATCGTCAAGGCCCGCGCCTCTGCGAAGCGAGCACTCGAGCTGGATCCAAATCTCGCCGATGCGCATGGGGCACAAGCCGTGATCCTGCATCGCTTCGATTTCGATTTCGCCGCGGCGGAAGCGGAATATCGCCGTGCCGTCGAACTCGCACCTCAGAATGCCGCCGCGGCGGGGAATCTCGCGACAATAGTGTCCACACTCGGCCGGCTCGACGAAGCGGTCGCGCTCTCGCAGCGGTCGCTTGAGCTCGAACCCCTCATCGGCGGAATCCGCCACAACCTCGCGATCGATCTGACCGCGCTCGGCCGCTACGACGAGGCCGAGGCTACGCTGCGCAAGGAGATCGAGTTGCAACCGCAGTCCGCTGCGAACTACCTGTCGATGACGGTGATTCAAATTCTGCGCGGCAACTCCGGTGCCGCCGTGGAACTGGCGAAAAAGGAAACCGATCCGTTCTGGCAAACCTACGCCTTGGCACTAGCCCAGTTTGCCCACGGTGACCAAGTAGAGGCCGACGCTTTGCTGAAGAAACTCATCGACGACAACGCCGACGATTCCGGCAGCCAGATAGCTACGGTGTATGCCCTGCGCAAGGACCCGGAGAAGATGTTCGAGTGGCTGGAGCATGCTTGGGCCACTCACGACGCGGGTGCGACCGAGCTGTTCAACGTTCCTTTCCTGCGCGCCTACATGAACGACCCGCGCTTCATCGCCTTCGCGCAGAAAGTCGGGGTGATGCCGAAGACCTCCACACACCCATGAGTGCGCAGGCCGGACAACCGTCGATTACGCGCGTGCAGCCGACAGGGTGGTGAAGGCGGCGGGAACCCGTTCGGCGTCTCTCCATTTCCATTGCGGGGGACTTTCGGGCTGTTGGTGCCGAAGGCTGGACTCGAACCAGCACTCCCTTGCGGGAAGGGGATTTTAAGTCCCCTGCGTCTACCATTCCGCCACTCCGGCTCGCGCCGGATTCTATCGCGTTGTCAGTGGCATAGCAGGAGACGAGCCATCGTCTCGGAACCCCTCGAGAAAAAGCGGGTGTCCATCACGCCGAGGATGCGCCGATCGCCGCGGCCAGATCCTGCCAGGGAACGGCCGTCACCGTCCCGTTCAGCCGGACAGCCCGAGGGCTCGTGCAGATCACGAGCCCTTTCTTCGCCTTGTGCTCTTTCATGAAGACGAGGAGGTGCCTTGCGTCTTTGAGAGACGGGCGGTCGGTGAGTTTCACCTCGATCGGCAAGTACTTGCCCTCGCGCTCGAGCACCCAGTCGATCTCCGGCCCGTCGGGATCGCGCCAGAATCTCAGACGCCACCCGCGCCCCCGAAGGCGCGCCAGCCGGATGATCTCGAGACCGACGAAATGCTCGAACAGCTCGCCCATCCGCGTCGGATGAAGGCGCGTTCCCTCTCCCGCAGCGAGCCGACGAACCCCGAGATCGAAGAGGAGGTACCTGCTGGCCTTGGTCAGCTTCTTTCTGGACGCGCTGCGAGTGACGGGCTCCACGCGCTCTGCCACGAGGCAGTCAACTAGGATCTCGTAGTACGCCTGAACCGTGACCGATGATACGCCGACGTCCTGGGAGATCTTGGAGTAATTCGCGATGCGGCCGGACTCTAGCCCCGCGAGATTGAGGAAACGGCCGAACGCGCCGACGTTGCGAACGAGCGCCTCCTGCCTGACCTCCTCCTCGAGATAGGTCGTGACGTAAGAAGCGAGATCGTGTTCCTTGTCGGCCTTCTTGTCCACCGTCCGGATGGCCGGCAGCGAGCCGAAGAGCAGCGCCTCATTCAGACTGCCGGGACGACTCTCTTCGATCGTCAGCGGATCCAGGTGCATGGCCACCACGCGGCCGGG
>JANPEZ010000065.1:0-10904 GCA_031423155.1 Actinomycetes bacterium | reverse complement strand
CCCCCCCCCCCCCCCACCCCCACCCCACCCCCACCCCGCCCCCCACCCCTCGCCGCCCCCACGAGTTCGAGGACGGGGCGACGACCGAGCTCGACACACAACGCCTCCAGGATGCCTACGGGCGCCCACTGGAACCCGACTGGTGAGCGGGTCGACGTGTGTCGGAACCGGCCCCTATACTCTCCGTGACGTGCTCAACGCAGGTTCGCCCAAGCGCCGGCCGATCCCGGTGCTTCGTTTTCGAAAGAGGTGATGCGGGGTCTCACAGGATCCGCGAATCAATGATCGGATCAGGGCACCTCAGGTGCGCCTGGTCGGAGCCGACGGAGCGCAGATAGGCGTGGTCTCCACGCAAGACGCGCTGCAGCAGGCACGTGACCTCGATCTGGATCTCGTAGAAGTGGCTCCGCAGGCCGATCCACCGGTCTGCAGGATCATGGACTACGGCAAGTACAAGTACGAACAGGACATCCGCCAGAAGGAAGCCCGCAAGAAGCAGTCCCGCATCGAGGTCAAAGAGATCAAGTTCCGCCCGAAGATCGATCCGCATGACTACGCGACCAAGAAGGGTCACGTCATCCGGTTCCTGAAGGCGGGATCGCGGGTCAAGGTGACGATCATGTTCCGAGGCCGCGAGATGGCCCACACCGAGCTCGGTCGCAAGATCTTGGACCGGCTCGTAGAGGATCTGAAGGACCTCGCGGTCGTCGACGCGGCGCCGAAGCAGGACGGGCGAAACATGATCATGGTGATCGCCCCGACCAAGAAGCAGCCGGAGAAGGAACCCAAGCCGGTCCCAGAAGCGCCCGCAGAGGCGAGCGCAGAAGCCGAAGGATAGAAGCGATGCCCAAGATGAAGACCCACCGCGCCACCGCCAAGCGGTTCCGGATAACCCGGAACGGGAAGGTGCTGCACCGCAAGGCGACCGGCAACCATATGTTGACCAAGAAGTCCGGAAGCCGCCGCAGGCGGGTCGAAGGCATGTCCGAGGTGTCGGCGGAGCGCACGTCCGTCAAGCGCCTGCTGGGAAGGTGAAGCCATGGCTCGGGTGAAACGATCGGTCCACGCGAAGAAGAAGCGCCGCGAGATCCTCGAGGCTGCCAAGGGGTACACGGGCGGGCGTCGCAAGCGCTTCAAGATGGCCAACGAGCAGGTCATCCATTCGGGTGTGTACGCCTACCGCGACCGTCGCGACCGCAAGGCGCAGTTCCGCAGGCTCTGGATAGCCCGCATCGGTGCCGGCGTCCGACCGCACGGGATCTCCTATTCGAGGTTCATGAACGGTCTGAAGCTCGCCGGGATCGAGGTGGATCGCAAGATCCTGGCCGACATGGCCGTCAACGACCCCACGGCGTTCAAGGGCCTGGTCGACTCGGCCCAGGATGCGCTCACGGCCAAGGCGAAGTAGCCAACCGGCCCGCCGGGGCACCGTAGACTTGCCGAGAGGCGAGACAGGGGGGTTTGCGGCGGTGATCACTTCCATCAAGAACCCGAAGGTCGCAGCCGCCGCACGACTGAAGAAGCGCGCGTTCCGCGAGGAGGATCGAGCCTTCCTCGTCGAAGGGGCTCAGGCCGTCGGCGAGGCGCTGGCCGACCCCGGCCGAATCCGCACCCTGTTCTGCACCGATGACCTGGATCCCTTGGTGGTCCGCGCCCGTGAGTCGGGCACTGAGGTCGTTCTGGTCGGTCAGGACGTGATCACCAAGCTCACCTCCACGGTTACCCCGCAAGGGCTTGTCGGGGTGGCTGGGTTCATCGATGTGGATCTTGCCGAGCTGCCCGCCGAAGGCTGCGTCGCCCTCCTTCACGAGGTGCGCGATCCCGGAAACGCCGGGACCGCACTCCGCTCGGCAGATGCCGCCGGCGCTGCAGGGGTCGTCTTCTCATCCACCTCGGTCGACGTCTACAACCCCAAGGCGGTCCGGGCAAGCGCTGGTTCGCTCTTCCACCTGCCGGTCATACGGGGGGTGGAGACGCCCGAGGCCATCACGCATCTGCGAAGCGCCGGCTACAAGGTGCTCGCCATGGCGGCCGACGGGGAGCGCGAGATCTACGACGTGGACCTGGCCGGGTCGGTGGCATTCGTGTTCGGCAACGAGACCCACGGTCTTCCCGCCGAGGTCGTAGCCCTCTGCGACGGGAGCGTCAGGGTTCCGCACTCCGGGAGAGCCGAGTCCTTGAACCTGGCTTCGGCGGCCACGGTGTGCCTGTTCGAGTGGGCCCGCCGTCTTCGCCAGTCGGCACCCGACGCGCTCGAAACGATCATCGCCGCGTCCGCCCACGACATCCGCTCGCCACTGACCGCCATGAAGGGCTTCGGCTATGCCCTGGAGAAGCGGTGGGAAGCGATCTCAGACGAGCAGCGCGCGATGATGATGCGGGGCATCGTCTACGACGCCGACAGGATGGACACGATCGTGCGCCAGTTGGTGGACGCCGCTCGCGTCGTAGCCGGCCGCCTGGAGGTGTTTCCCGAGCGCGTCGAGCTGGACAAGCTCATCCACGAGATATCCGAGAACCTTCGCCGCGATCCCGAACACCCCGAGATCGAATGGACCGAGTTGGGGGAGACCGTGCTCGTGGATCCGGCTAGGCTCAAGACCACCTTGCTCGCCTTCATCGAATCTCAGGTCTGGTGGGCTCGCGAGGGGCCGATCCGGATCGAGGGCGGCGTGAGAGACGGGCGGCTCGATCTCGTGGTCTCCAGAGCGGGGGCCGGTGACCTGGATCCGGCGGCCGCTGAGTCCCTCTACATCCCGCGAAGGCCCGGGACCGGCGCGGGAAGCAAGATCGGCCTCTTCGTGGCTCGCGGTGTGTTGCGCGCCCAGGGCGGAGAGGCAACTGCCACCGTCGAGGACGGACGATTGATCTTCGGCATGACGCTTCCGCTTCAGGGGTCTACTTAAGGGCCCTTGCTAGACTCGCCCACCATGGACCCAAGGGAGGCGATGCGAGCACTCGAGGCTGAGCTCGAGCGCGGCCTAGGACTGTTCGCGGATGCGCAAGATGCCGGCGCTCTCGACGAGGCCCAGACGGCCATCATGGGGCGCAAGTCGCCCTTCAGTCAGATCCAGAAGTCCCTCGGGTCGATGTCCGAAGCCGACCGGCGTGAAGTTGGTCGGGCCGCCAACGAGGCGAGGACCTCACTGCAGGAAGCCCTCGAGGGCAGGCGGCAGCGGTTGCAGGAGGCAGCAGAGGGCCAGCTCCTCGAGGCGGACTCCATCGACCTGACACTGCCCGGCCGTCGAGCTCGCCGGGGATCGCTCCATCCCCTCACGCTCGTCGAGCGCGAGATGGTCGGCGTATTCCAAAGGATGGGGTTCCGCGTCGCAGAGGGGCCCGAGATAGAGGACGACTGGCACAACTTCCAGGCGCTCAACATCCCCGTCGACCACCCGGCACGCACGATGAAGGACTCCCTCTACGTCGACATCGAAGGTGGCCCGGAGCTGCTCCTTCGCACCGAGACCTCGGCCGTGCAGATCCGCACGATGCAGTCTCAGCAGCCGCCGGTCTACGTCGTGGCTCCGGGACGGGTGTACCGCCGCGACACCGCCGATGCGACCCACTCGGCGGTCTTCCATCAGTTGGAGGGCTTGGCGGTCGATGAGGGCATCACTTTCTCCCACCTGAAAGGGGTTCTCGAGGCATTCGCCAAGGCCCTTTTCGGCCCCGATCAGCGGGTCAGACTGAGCCCTTCCTACTTCCCCTTCGTGGAGCCAGGAGCGCAGGTCGAGGTCTCCTGTTTCAAGTGCGGAGGCGTCGGCTGCCGCACATGCGGCAACGGCTGGATCGAGATCCTGGGTGCGGGGATGGTTCACCCGCAGGTGCTGGAGAACTGCGGCTACGACAGCGAAAGGTACACGGGGTTCGCGTTCGGTATGGGGATCGACCGCGTCGCGCTGCTCCGCTACGGCATCCCCGACATCCGCATGCTCTTCGACGCAGACGTACGCGTCCTGGAGCGCTTCGGGGTGTTCGCATGAAGGTCGTTCTCTCTTGGCTGAGGGAGTTCGCTCCGACCGAGCTGGGTGCGGACGACCTGGCGGAGCTACTCGTACGAAGAGGGGTCCACATCGAGGGGATCCTGCGGCCGTGGGCCGATCTGGACGGGGTCGTGGTGGCCCGCGTCGTCGAAGTCACAGATCACCCGAACTCGGAGAAGCTCTGCATCGCACTGGTCGACGACGGCGCAGGGGAGCACCAGGTCGTCGCCGGGATCCGCAATATGTCCCCGGGAGACCTCGTACCGTGGGCGCGTCCGGGTTCGCGGGTACCCGGGCTGCCCGACCCACTGGGGGCCCGGGAGCTCAGGGGCGTCGTCTCCAACGGGATGCTCTGTTCGGCGCGAGAGCTGGCCATCGCCGACCTCCATACGGGGATCCTGATCTTGAACGACGAAGGCCTTCAGGCAGGATCCGACCTGAAGAGTGAGCTCGATCTTGACGACGCTGTCTTGGACATCGAGGTCGAGCCGAACCGGCCGGACTTCCTGTCGGTCTACGGGGTCGCTCGCGAGGCCGCCGCCGCGACGGGAGTGGGTTTGATCCCTATCGACGCCGCCCCGGATGAGGTCGCCGAGCTGGCGGCTTCAGTGGCATCGGTCGAGATAGAGGATCTGGATGGTTGCCCCAGATACCTGGCTCGGATCATCAAAGGTGTCCGGGTCGGCCCCTCGCCCATCAGGGTGCAGGCGCGGCTCACGGCCTCGGGCATGAGACCGGTGTCCAACGTCGTCGACGCCACCAACTACGCGATGCTCGAGACCGGGCAGCCGTTGCACGCGTTCGACCTGTTCTTGGTGAAGGGCGCCGGGATCATCGTTCGGCGCGCGGCCGAGGGAGAGCGCTTGGTAACGCTCGACGACGTGGAAAGGGAGTTGACGACCGAGGATCTGATGATCGCCGACGGCGGTCGATCCGTGGCCATCGCGGGCGTCATGGGCGGGGACTTCGCCGAGGTCTCGGACGCGACGCAAGACATCCTTCTGGAAAGCGCTCACTTCACCCGAACCGGGGTGCTTCGAACGGCCAGGCGGCTCGGGCTGCACACGGAGGCCTCGGTTCGATTCGAGCGTGGAACCGACCCGGAAGGGGTCGCAACCGGCGCCGATAGAGGGGCGAGTCTCATCGCGAAGTGGTGTGGGGGAACGATCCTGGCCGGCGCGGCCGAAGCGGGGGCGGTCCCGGCAAGGACCTGGGTATCGATGCGGCCGGTCAAGGCGTCCGCCCTCCTGGGGTACGAAGTCGGTGCGAAGGGGGCCGAACAGGTATTCGCACAACTCGGATTCGGTCAACGCTCCGCCGAGGATCTGATCGAAGTCGAAGTCCCGGGTTATCGCGTCGATATCGAGCGCGAGGTTGACCTGATCGAGGAGGTAGCCCGGGTACAGGGTTACGACAAGCTCGACTCGGAGCTACCGCCCGTTCGCCAGGCCGGAGGCGAGCCCGCCGCGTACGCCTTCGGGCACAAGGTGCGTGACGTACTCGCAGGCGCGGGCTTGCGAGAGGCCGTACTCCTCTCGTTCGCCTCCTCGGGCGATCTTGCCCTGACCGGAGACGACGATGCGATCGAGATCGCGAATCCCCTGAACGCGGAAGAGGGCTACCTTCGCACCCGACTGATCACCGGACTCCTGCACGGCGTAGCTCGGAATCAGGCCAAAGGGGTCGGATCGGTGGCACTGTTCGAGGTCGGGACCGTCCACCGTGCAGGCGATCCATTCGAGGAGAGCCGCAAGGTCGCGCTGGTTCTGTGCGGTCCGGCCGAAAGCGGCTGGTCCGGAGCCGACAGGCCTTTCGATGTCTTGGACGCCAAGGGGGTCATCGCAACCCTGATGCAAGAACTCGGTGTCCAGGACTGGGGTCTGGGCGACCGCCTTCAAACGCCCCTGTTCCACCCGGGCCGCTCATGCTCCCTTCAGGTATCGGGCGAAGATGCGGGGGTACTCGGGGAACTTCATCCCCGTGTCGCCGAAGCGATGGACATCACGGGCCGGGTCGCTTTCGCAGAGATCGGACTGGAGGAGCTGCGGGCAGCCTCAGTGCCGCCGGCTTCAGCGGTCTTCGCCGACGTGCCGCGGTTCCCACCGGTGCGTCGCGATCTTGCGTTCGTAGTCACCGAGTCGGTCCTCGCCGGGGCTCTCACAGACGCCCTTACCGAGGAAGCGGGACCCTTGCTCAGCTCCTGCGAGCTCTTCGACGTGTTCCGGGGGGGATCCATACCCTCAGGCCACAAGTCGCTCGCATTCGCTCTCGACTTCAGGTCAGCCCACAGGACCCTCACCGACGAGGAGGTCGAGGAGGTTCTGGCGCGCATCGTTGCTCGCCTGGCCGCGGGATTCGGAGCCGAGCTCCGGGCCGGCTAGCTATTCGCTGTGGAACCGACCAGCAGCTAGACTGCGCGCCGTGAAGCGCGACTTCCTTTCCATCGATGATCTGACCCCGGCCGAACTCTCGGAACTGTTGGATCTGGCGGCCGCTTACAAGGCTGATCCCTCGCGGGCGTCGAGCAAGCTTCAAGGCAAGTCGGTAGCCCTCATCTTCGAGAAGCCCTCGACGCGGACAAGGGTGTCCTTCGAGATAGCGGTGAGTTCGACTGGCGGCCACCCCGTCGTTCTGTCCTCGAACGACCTGCAGCTCGGCAGGGGAGAGACGATCGAGGACACCGGACGCGTCCTTTCCCGATACGTCGATGCGATCGTCCTTCGAACGTTCGAGCAGGAGCGCCTCGAGGTACTCGCCGCTGCGGCTCGCGTGCCTGTCATCAACTCGCTTTCCGATTTCGAACATCCCTGCCAGGCCCTTGCCGATCTGCTGACCGTCAAGGAGCGGCTCGGGGAGCTTTCGGGCCGTACTCTCACGTACCTCGGGGATGGCAACAACGTCGCCCACTCGCTGCTGCTCGCGGGTGCCAAGGCCGGGATGAACATCCGGTGCGCAACGCCATCGGGTTTCGAGCCGATCCCGATCGTCGTGGAAAGGGCCGCCGAGATCGCCTCGGGCACCGGTGGAAGCGTCGCCCTGTCTCACGACCCTTTGGAGGCCGCCACCGGTGCGGACGTGCTCTACACCGATGTCTGGGCGAGCATGGGACAAGAGGCCGAGGCCGACGAGCGAGCGCTCCTCTTCCCGAGTTTTCAGCTGAACAAGGTGCTCGTCGAAGCGGCATCACCCGAGGTCGTCGTGCTCCATTGTCTTCCTGCCCATCGGGGCCAGGAGATAACGGACGAGGTCATCGACGGTCCGCATTCGGCGGTGTGGGATCAGGCGGAGAACCGCATGCATACGCAGAAGGCTCTCCTCCTATGGCTCCTCGGCACGCCCTAGGAGGATCCAACAGTTGGCTCGCGTCAACGACGAAGTTCAGGATCTGCTCATCGAGTACGCCGATCTGCTCTCCATCTTGTCCGAGGATCGGTTCAAGCCGCGTGCTTACGAGAAAGCGGCCCAGGCGGTAGGCGGGTACCACGCCGATCTTCGCGGTATGAGCCTGAAGGAGATCCTGGCCATCCCTAGCGTGGGCAAGTCCATCGGCGAGAAGATCTCCGAGTACTTGAGCAGCGGTGAGGTGCACGAGCTAGACGTGCTGCGCGCTCAGGTTCCGGCCGGAGTCCGGAACCTCATGCAGATACCCGGGCTGGGGCCGAAGAAGGCGATGGGCCTCTATCGAGAGCTGCAGATCTCGACGGTGGAGGAACTGCTGTCGGCGATCGACTCGGACTCGGTCGCGGGCCTCAAGGGGTTCGGCAAGAAGACCCAGGACAACATCCTGCGAGGTGTGCAGCGGCTCTATGAATCCGGCGGAAGGGTTCAGGTGGGCCTGGCCCTGGACATCGCCGAGACCCTCCTGGCCGAGCTCGAAGGGATGCGACAGGTCGAACGGGCGGCCTATGCCGGATCGCTACGCCGCATGGCTGAAACGATCGGAGATGTCGACCTGCTCGTGGCATCCACCGAGCCCGGTCCGATCATGGAGGCGTTCGTCGGGCTGCCGGGGGCCGAACGGATCCTGGCCCGTGGGGAGACGAAGTCCTCGATCGTGACCGATCGAGGACTTCAGGTGGACCTTCGCGTCATCGACCCGCAGGTCTGGGGCGCAGCTTTGATCTATTTCACGGGCTCGAAGGCCCACAACATCCGCATCAGGGAGATCGCCGTGCGCAAAGGGCTGAAGCTGTGCGAGTACGGCCTCTTCCGAGCCAAGTCGGGCCAGCTCCTGGCAGCCGAGACCGAAGAGGCGGTCTACGAGCACCTCGGGCTGCCGTGCATAGCGCCCACGCTGCGCGAGGACCGCGGCGAGATCGAGGCCGCCATCGCCGGCGAGTTGCCTTCGCTCATCGAGCAGAAGCAGATCAAGGGCGACCTGCATTCACATACGAACCTCACGGACGGTCTGGCCTCCCTGGAGGAGATGGTTGCCGCCGCTGCAAGTCGCGGCTACTCCTACTACGCGGTAACCGACCATGCTCCCGACCTTGCGATGCAGCGGATGACCGACGAGAAGATCCTCGAACAGAGGGACCGGCTACGTCGGCTGCAGAGCGAGTACCCGAAGATGACACTGCTTCACGGTTCGGAACTGAACATCGATCCCGATGGGGGGGTGGATTGGCCCGAGGAGTTCCTGGCCGGATTCGACATCACCGTGGCCAGCGTCCACTCGCATTTCGGTCAGAGCCGCGAGCAGATGACCAGGCGGGTGATCCGGGCGATGGAGAACCCACGCGTCGATGTGATAGGTCATCCCACGGGCCGGCTCATCGGCAAGCGCCCGGCCATAGAGCTGGACTTCGATGAAGTGTTCAAAGCCGCGGCCCGGACGGGAACGGCGATGGAGATCAACTCCTTCCCGGACCGCCTCGACCTGAAGGACGAGCACATCTTGTGGGGCCGCCGGCAGGGCGTGCGATTCGCGATAAACACCGACTCACACGCACCGGTGCACCTGCCGTTGATGCGCTTCGGAGTGGCTACGGCTCAGCGAGGCTGGCTCACCAAGGACGACGTGATCAACGCCTGGCCGCTGCAGAAGCTGAGACGCTTCCTGTCGAAGGGCCCTACGTCCTGAGGGGCTCGGGCAGGCAGCTTCGCGGAGGATTCTTCGCCCGGCCAGCTACCTCAGTTGCACCCGACCTGCTCGGCCGGATCCTGGTGCGACGGCTCGACGACGACGTCGAACTCGCCGCCATCATCGTCGAGACCGAGGCCTACGAGCAGAGCGATCCGGCCAGCCACTCTTTCAGGGGGATGACCGTGCGCAACGCGCCGATGTTCGGCGAGGCCGGTCACCTCTATGTATACCTCGCCTACGGGATCCACTTCTGCATGAACGTGGTGACTGGTCGGCCCGGTGAGGGGAGCGCAGTGCTCCTTCGAGCGGCGCGGCCTCTCGTGGGCCTGGACGTGATGGCGTCGCTGCGGTCGACGACGAACGAGCGGCGCCTGTGCTCGGGGCCCGGGAGGCTCGCCCAGGCGATGTCGGTCGACCTCGGCGCTGACGGCTGGAACCTGTCCGCCCTCGATACGCCGCTTCAGATACTGCGGGGAAGCCCTCCATCGGAGGGCTCGATAGCTCGTGGACCCAGGGTGGGACTCACGCGTGCCACCGACCGTGAGTGGCGCTACTGGATAAACGGCGACCCGTTCGTATCCAGGGCCCGCATCAAGGACTCGGCGAGGGTGAAGCCTTCGAAACGGTGATCGTCACGGTGCTGGTCTGAAGGGCCTGAGTCTCGGCGGAGGGGTACTGGGCGATCACGGTTCCGGCCGGTTGGGTCGATTCGGCCACCTTGACCTCAACGTAGAAGCCTGCCTCGGTCAGGATAGCTACGGCGGCCGCCTGCTGTAGTCCTATCACGGATGGCACAGCTACCGCCTGCGCCGACGAGGGCTCCTTGCAGATCTTCGTCGGCTCGGTTCCCGAGATGAACTGCAGCGTCTGAACGTTCTGTGGGAGCGTGAAACCGTTCGGCAGGCAGTAGGGAACCTGGGTCACGTCGACGGCGACGGATACGTATGTCACCGTGGGGGTCGGGAACTGCCTGACCGGCATGCCCGAGGTGGCATTGAGCATGAATGCGTGCCAGATCTGCGCGGGCCAGGTTCCTCCGAATACGGTGATGCGCGTCGTCGGTGGCTGCATGGATACGGCCCCTTGGGGGAAACCGATCCAAACCGCGGCGGTCAGTTGCGGAACCGCGCCTACGAACCATGCGTTGTCGTAGTTCTGACCGGTCCCGGTCTTGCCTATCTGGGGTCTTTGGATGTTGGCGTAGGTGCCCGTCCCGTACAGGACGACCTTCTGCAAGATATCGTCGGCGGCCGCGGCAACGGCCGGCTCGATAACCTGCCTCAGGACCGGTTCGGCCTGCCACAACAGGTTGCCGCGGGCATCGGTGATGCTGGTTATCGGCGTCGGTGTTACATGCTTGCCCCCGGTGGCAAGAGTGCCGTAGGCAGAGGCCATCTCCAGCGTGTTCACCTCGTTGCTGCCCAGCACCGCGGACAGGTAGGGAAGCAGATCGTGGGTTGGAACGGTCGACCGCCTGCAACACCGGATCCCCATGCGCTTGGCGACGTCGACGACCGCCTGGGGCCCTAGCTGCTCGATCAACTGGGCGTAGACGGTGTTCACCGAGTTGATCGTCGCCTGCTCCAGGGTCATGCTGCCGTAGCCGCCGCCCTCGGCGTTGGAAACATCCCAGACCTTCCCGTTCTCTATCGGGATCTGGATCGAGGACGGCGCAGAGAACACCGTCTGCGGCGAGATCCCGTTCTCGAGAGCAGCGACGAGGGCGAAGGGTTTGAACGAGGAGCCGGCCTGTCGCCCGGTGCTGCCTCCGGTCGCCAGGTTCAACTTCGCGATCTTGGACTCCGGATCCCAGTAGTCGCGCCCGCCCACCA
>JANPEZ010000064.1:0-1637 GCA_031423155.1 Actinomycetes bacterium | reverse complement strand
CCCTCCCGGAGGAACTCCGGACTCGAGACGACCTCGACGTCGAGCTCCGGACGCTCGGTGCGGATGGTGCGCTCGATCCTCGCGGTGGTTCCGGGTGGGACAGTGGACTTGACGACGACCACGACGCCTTCTGATGCGTGACGCGCGAGTTCGCGCGCGCTGTCCTCTACTGCGGTGAGGCTGCGGTCGCCCTGGCCGACGGGAGGGCGTCCGACGCAGATGAATACGACCGCCGCGCCTTCGACCGCATCGCCGATCGAACCCGTGAACCTCAGACGGCCGCTCGCAAGGCCGGCAGAAAGGAAGTCGTCCAGCTCGGGCTCGTGGAAGGGCGCCCGGCCCTGCACGAGCATCGCGATCTTCTCGGCGCTCGAGTCCATCCCGGTGACGTCGTGGCCGATGGAGGCCAAGGCGACGCCGGTGATCAGGCCTACATGGCCGGTGCCGATGACCGCGATCTTCACGCGGATCCCACGAAGGAGTCGACCGTCAGCTTGAGACCCGAGGCGATGTCCACCGCCGGCCGGTAGCCGAACATCTCACCGGCCATCGAGACGTCGGCCATCGTCATGCGCACGTCACCCTCGCGCGAGGGCTCGTGGATCGGGGCGGGACTCGCGCCGGTCAGCCCGGCGATGATCGAGAGCAACCCGTTGATGCTCGTCGGTTCTCCTCCCCCGCCGATGTTGTAGGCCCGGCCCTGGGCCTCATCGCCCGCGCGCGCCGCGAGCAGGTTCGCCTCGCAGACGTCATCGATGAAGGTGAAGTCACGGGATTGCTCGCCGTCGCCGTGGATCACCGGGCGCGCGCCCGTCAGACACGCGACCACGAACTTCGGGACCACGGCCGCGTACTCGCTTGCCGGATCCTGACGGGGGCCGTAGACGTTGAAGTAGCGCATCGAGATGGCCGGCACGCCGAGAGAGGACCAGAATGACAGGCAGTAGGCCTCGCCCGCCAGCTTGCTTGCGGCGTAAGGGGACTTGGGTCGGGGCAGCATCGTCTCGATGAGCGGGAAGGTGTCCTGATCGCCGTAGACACTGGAGGAAGAGGCCGCGACCACGCGCGCGCCGGCCGAGCGCGCGGCGAGCAACACGTTCAAGGTCCCGCGCACGTTCACGTCGGTCGTAAGACCCGGCTGCTCGAGCGAGCGCGGGACCGAGCGCTTGGCTCCCTGATGGAAGATGACGTCGCAGCCGGCTGCGGCTTTCGCGACGGCTTCTTCATCCCTCAGGTCGGCCTGCATGAACGCGACCTCGGGGACCTCGGCCAGGTTGTCCAGTGAGCCGTCGGACAGGTCATCGAGCCCGGCGACGTCGTGGCCCTCCGCAACGAGCCGCCGGCAAAGGTGGGACCCGATGAACCCGGCAGCCCCTGTGACCAGCGCACGCATGGCCAGGAGTCTATCCGGCGATCGGAGCCCGGCTGCCCGCGAGGCTACAGGTCGGTGTGCGTATCCGTATCGGCGGCGAGCGCGGGGTCGCTGATATCGATGATGCCCTGCCGCTCGAGCATCAGCGCACGCAGCTCTGAGGCTATCGGCCGCTCCGGGACGATCCCCCCCGCCAGGCGGCCTCGAAGGCCAGACCTGTCCTTGCGCGAGGATGGGGCGACCAGGGGGTCGGGCGTCGAAGGTG
>JANPEZ010000063.1:0-2931 GCA_031423155.1 Actinomycetes bacterium | reverse complement strand
CGCAAGCGCGCGCGACCTCGACGTCATGAACACCTACTACGACGCCGAACTAGCGAACGTGGACGAGCACATGAACGAGCTTCTCGACGTGTTGGGGGCGAGTGGACTGACCGGCGACGACGGGCGCTCGCTCGTGATGGTCACCTCAGATCACGGCGAGCACATCGGCGAACACGGCCTCGCCGATCATCACGCCTCTCTCGACGAGCTGATGTGCCGAGTGCCGTTCGTAGCCTGGGGACCGGGTGTCGTACCCGCGGGCGTGGCACGCGAACCTTTGGCCGAGTTCGTAGACGTGCTGCCGTCACTGGCGCGCATGCTCGACCGCGAACCGCCTGCCGACTACTTGTCGAAGCGCCGCACAGACCTGTTCGCCGCCGGCGCGAACGGTCACGAGTACGCCTTCGCGGAGTGGCGAGCGTGGGCCGACGGCGAGCGGACGCGGCTGGCGAAGCGCAACCCTTCCTTCATGTCTTTCGATCTTCTTGCGCGCGACCTTGTCAGCGTCCGGGACAGGCGATTCAAACTCGTCCGAGGATCCGACGGACGATCAGAACTCTTCGACCTGGCGGAAGATCCGAGCGAGTCGAACGACGTTTCCGGCGTGAACGCCGACGTCCTGGCAACCCTGACCGCCCAACTCGATGCCCGAGTGGCCGAATGGGCCACATGGGAGTCCGGCCCCGCGGCCGAGGTCACAGACGCCGAGCGAGCCGAGATAGAGAGCCGCCTGCAGGACCTCGGCTACATCTGATCGACGCCGACGGCGATACCTTTCGCATACACGAAGCGTCTTGATCATTGAGATGCGAGAGGCGGCAGAACTGAGCGAGACCCAGCCCAAGAACGAAGTGCCCGTGCGGGGCCTCGCCGACCTGTACGCACGCAACGCGGGCGCGGCGATGCGCCTGGCCTATCTGCTGACCGGCGACCGCACCCAGGCCGAGGACCTCGTGCAGGAAGCCTTCGTTCGCTGCGTCGGACGGTTCCGCCACCTGAGGGTCCCCGACGCATTCGACGCCTACCTGCGGCGTGCGATCGTGAACCTGCACACGTCGGGCCTCCGCCGCAAGAAGGTCGAGCGCGCGTGGCTCGCACGCGAAGGAACGCCAGCCGCGCTCCGGGTCGCGACCATGCCCGACGTCGGCTCGCGCCACGACCTCTGGCGTGAACTGATGAAGCTTCCGCCGCGCCAACGCGCGGCGTTGGTCCTTCGCTACTACGAAGACCTGTCCGAGCGCGAGGCCGCCCAGGTCCTGGGCTGCTCGGTCCCGGCGATGAAGTCCCTGGTAGCACGCGGCACCGAAACCCTCCGAACCGAGATGCGAGGTGAGAAGCCATGACCAACATCGACAACGACCTCCGAGAGCTCCTCCAGGAGAAGGCTTCCGAGGCGGGCTCCCCTTTTCCGGTCCCGTCGAGGGTGCTGATGCGAGGGCGGCGCCGTCAGGGGATGACCGCCCTGGCCGCAGGACTCGTCGTCGCAGCGGTCGTTGCCGGCTCGATCGCGGGAACTCGCGGCCTCCTGCGCAGCCAGCGGACGGGCGTCGCCGGCGGCGGCTCGTCGACGACCATCCAGAGCTTCACCTTCGACCGGCCCGCGGGCTGGACGTTGCTCGACCTTTGGCCGCTGGCCATGGCCATCCCTACATCGACCCAGACATCGGGTTCCTCCGGTGTGGGCGGCAGCTCCGTCATCCCCCAGCCGGCCGGCCTACCGGTCTTCGAGCTCGCGAACTACGACCCGGGACTTCCCGGGATCGACCCCGAGGGCGCCGGCGTGGACTTCTGCCCGAAGGACGTCCCGGATGCGGGCGTCGTCCTCTACGTCGCCTTGAACTCCGACCTGATGCAGGGCGCCTCCGCCGACCCCGGCTACCCCGCGACGATCGACCCGAATGCCGCCCCGCTTGACGGCCCTTGCGGCGCCGGCCTGTACGCCGAGTCCACCGCGGCCCAGCCGTACTTCTCGTTCCTGGTGGCCGGGCCTGCCGCCTCCCCGGCCGACCTCGAGACGGCTGCCGTCGTCTGGAACGAACGCACCCAAGTAGCAACGGAGCTATTCCCCCTCCCTGACGGAGTTTCGCCACTCCCCGGTTACGTGATCGACAGCGGGGAAACGGACGGCGTTCCCTGGAACCTGGAGGCTCGACAAGGCTCGCGGGGCCTCGAGATCCTGGAGATAGACGCTGGACCCCACCCGACCGAGGCGCTCTCTGCGACAAGCTTCGAAGGCGTCAAGATCATCGATGGGTCGGTCTCTTGGGGGGAGACGGGACCCACGATCGGAGTCGGCGTCGTCATGCCGGGAGCGACGAGGGTCGAATTCCGACCCGACGGCGGCGGCGCATCGGTTCCCGGGAGCATCGTCCCTCTGCCCACCTCGTTCGACTCTGTCTTCAACGCCTTCATCGTCGTGGCGCCTAACGGCGGTGCCGGAGCGATAACGTCGATCGCCGCCGACGGCAGCAACCTCGGAGGAATCTTCTTCGGCTCCGGAAGTTCAGTTCCGTCCGATGTCGTGGCAGCGGACAGGACCGTGCAGGCGGACCTGCGAAACTCGCTCGTCGCGGCCAAGACCTACTACACCGACGGTGGCACGTATACCGGCTTCAGCCCTGAGATCGCAGCCTCCATCGAGCCCTCGTTGAACTTCGACTCCTCGGCTGTCGCCTCGGAAGGCTCCGTCAGCATCCGCGCGGTAACCGCCACCACCGTTCTCCTCGTCGAGAAGAGTCCGAGCGGAGCGGTCTTCTGCATCGCCGATATCCCCGACGGGACGACTTACGGCGCAGTGGATGCGCAGACGGTCGCCGAGTGCGCCGGGGGCTCCGAGGAGTGGGGGGTGCCGGCGGCGACCCCAACGCCGCAGCAGCCTTCGGGGGAAGCGGCCACCCAGATGGATCTGCGCAACGCCCTGGTCGCTGCGCT
>JANPEZ010000062.1:0-17155 GCA_031423155.1 Actinomycetes bacterium | reverse complement strand
GTGCACCCGACGATGAACGGCTCGGTGCTTGTCGGCGGCGGTGGCTCTTCTCCCGAGCCGAGTCCCACGGAGGAGGCCACTTCGAGCGAGCCGCCCTCGGCTGAACCGCCGCCGCCGGGTGATATTTCAACGACCATCACTGCCTCTGTTCTGGTCTTCGACACGGATCAGCTCACGTTCGAAGCCGGGACCGCCTCGACGCTCAGCTTCGACAACAAGGACGCGGGGGTACCTCACAACGTGGCTATCTACTCCGACGCGGAGCTGACGACCACCCTGTTCCTTGGCGAGCAGTTCGCGGGTCCAGACGTGAAAGATTACGAGATCCCGCCTCTGGAGGCCGGCACCTACTTCTTCCGGTGCGACGTTCACCCGACGATGAAGGGAACCGTCACCGTCGTTTGAGCAGCGGGCTGTTAGGTTGAACCGCATGCGCCGGTGGCTAACTTTGGTCCTGTCTCTGTTCCTCCTGGGCGCCTGCACCCGCTCGTCGGCACCGGGAGTGGGTGTCACGCAGGGCTCCGGCCGGCTACCCGTGTTGAAGGGCGAGACCGTCCAGGGTGGGTCGCTCGATCCGAGCTACTACGAGGGGCAAGTGACCGTGGTGAACTTCTGGGCCACCTGGTGCGGTCCGTGCGAGGAGGAACAGCCCGATCTCGTCGATGTCGCGAACGAGTACTCGAGCCGGGGCGTCGTCTTCGTCGGAGTGAACTACCGCGACAACCTCGCGGCCGCGAAGACTTGGGTGGACCGATTCGACGTGCCGTACCCGAGCATCTTCGATCCGTCCGGTTCCTACGCGGACGACTTCGGGTTCCTCGGCTTGCCGGACACGTACATCGTTGACGCGCAGGGAACGATCGTTCGCACGATCGTTGGCCAGACCGACGCGGCCGAGCTTTCGGGGCTGATAGACGAGGTGCTGGCGGCGGGCTAGCGCGGTGTCAGCGGCCGAGCGGGATGAGCCGGTCGGCCGCAACCGAGCCGAAGAGCGCGGCCAGGTACCAGATCGAGAACTTGAACAACCCCCAGGCGCGTGCGGGACTGGCCCGGCGCCAGAGCGCGAGGGCTCGATAGACGAACGTTCCTCCCAGGCCCACCGCGGTCGAGAGGTAGACCGGCCCCATCTGGCCTACCGGGTAGAGCAGCAGCGTCGTGGCGAACAACACGAGCGAGTACAGGAAGATCTGACGGCGTGTTTCGTCCTCGCCCTTCACGACCGGCAGCATGGGTACACCCGCTGCGGCGTAGTCGTTCTGGTAGCGCATCGAGAGCGCCCAGAAGTGCGGTGGGGTCCAGACGAAGATGATCGCGAACAAGACCACCGCGGGCAGTGCCAGGCTCCCCGTAACGGCGGCCCAACCGACCAGTGCCGGCGCGGCCCCGGCAGCTCCTCCGATGACGATGTTCTGGGTGGTGGAGCGTTTCAGCCACATCGTGTAGACGAAGACGTAGAAGGCGATCGCCGACAGAGCCAGCGTCGCCGCGAGCACGTTGACCGTGATCGAAAGGAAGAAGAACGAGATCGTCCCGAGGATGAAGCCGAAGGAGAGCGCGTGCTCGGGGGTAACGGAGTGCGCAGGGAGAGGGCGACCGCGCGTTCGCTTCATGATCTCGTCGATGTCCCGGTCCAGGTACATGTTGATCGCGTTGGCCGACCCGGCGGCGACCGTCCCCCCTATCAGCGTGGCGAAGATCAGTATCAGCGAAGGCATGCCTCGCTCGGCCAGGATCATCGCCGGCACCGTCGTGATGAGCAGTAGCACGATGATCCGCGGCTTGGTCAGTGCGACGTAGGCGGAGATCGTGTCCCTGAGTGAGGGCCGGCTAGTACCGGACTCGGGCTCTGCGGCCTGACGTTCGCCGGATCGGCGAGCGACCGTCACGATAGCGATCATCGTTGCCCAGATCATCACCGAGAGTCCCACATGCAGGACCACGGCCCATGGCTTGAGACGGGTCCAGACCTGGGCAGCGCCGACGACTATCTGAGCGAGGAAGAGTGCCGCCGCCAACGTCGAGAGCTTCGCCAAGCCCGGCTGGTGCTCCGGCATCGATCGGGCCCTGACGAGTTGATACAGCACGAGGATGAAGACCCCCGCGGCGAGCACCCGGTGAAGGAACATCGCGGTAGCGGCGCCGCCGAGGGCCGGCACCAGCCGGCCGTTCATCAAGGGCCAGTCGGTGAACGCCAGGCCTGCGTTCCGCGCACGAACGTAGGTACCGACCAGCAGCAGCGCGCCCGTTGAAAGCGCAGCGATCGCGGCGAGCCCCGAGGATCGACCCGAGCGATCTCCCGTGATGGAGTTGGTAGCCAGATACACCACATCGGCCACAAGGGCGAGGGCGAACGCGAAGTGTGCCGTAACCCACCACGGGTCCAGGTCGGTCTTGACCACGATCGCTCCCAGCACCGCTTGGGCCAGAACCAGCGGGATAGCAGCCAACGCCGGCACGAGCGTCATCCGGCCCGCCCGGCTGCGGACCGCGACCAGGGCGGTCAACCCGATCAGGATCGTCACGACGAAGACCATGAACCGATGCGAGAACTCTATGAGCGAGTGAACGTTCCCGGTCGGGAAGAGTCGTCCCGGGTGACACTCAGGCCAGGTCGAGCAGCCCAGGCCCGAGTCCGTACCGCGCACGAGTCCGCCGACGCTGAACAAGACGATGGTCGCGGCAGCCGTGGCGAGCGTGAGTTTCTGGAGTCGTGTCATCGCAGGATGGGCGGTCATGGGCCCGGTCGATGATACTTCTCGCGTGATGCCCGGATCCGATGCGCTCGCGGTCACCTTCGCCGACCTGGCGTCGCGCATCGATATCGTCCTCATCGGATCGCTGTCCGAGCGCCGCCAGCAGTTGAGCGAGATCGAACCGCGAGCGGCGATGTTGGTCGATGAGGTGACCAGGCTCGTGCGAGCCGGAGGAAGCCGGCTTCGACCCATGTTGTGCTACTGGGGTTATCGGGCCTCCGGCGGCTCGGACGAGCCGCCGATCCTTCGGGCGGCGGCCGCACTGGAGCTCCTGCACACCTTCGCCCTCATCCATGACGACCTGATGGACGGCGCCCTCGAGCGGCGGGGAGTGGCCTCCTCCGAGGTCCATCTCGAAGGCCTGGGAGAAGGTCCCGGCGAGCGCAGGTTCGGGCTTTCGGCGGCGATATTGGCGGGCGATCTGTCGGCGGTGCTCGCCGACGAGCTTCTCTTGGAGAGCGGGTTCGGTCCCGAAACTCTCGTACGTTCGCTGGCCTGCTACAACCGGATGCGAACCGAGATGGCGGCCGGCCAGCTGCTTGACCTGCTGGGAGAGGTTCCGCGGGACGAGGAAGAACTCAGACGTACCGCCCGCCTGAAGGGCGGCGCCTACAGCGTGCAGGGTCCCCTGGAGATCGGAGCCGCGCTCGCGGGCGCCTCCGAGGAGGTCACATCCGTCCTGGCCCGATACGGCGAGCCCCTGGGGGAGGCCTTCCAGTTGCGGGACGATCTGCTCGATGCCTCCCAGGACATCCGGCCGACGAAAGCCACGGCGGAGATGGTCGATGAGCTGATCGAGCGGGCCATATCCGCCCTGGATGCTTCGGTCCTCGGGCGGGAGCCCTGCGATGCGCTGGCCGCCATCGCGCGCGAGATGCTGCTGTGAACCTGGAAGCAGAGCGTCGCGGTTTCCGAGATGTCCCGACCGCAAGGCTGGCGACGATCGCCCGGGACGGCACCCCCCACGTCGCCCCCTTGTGGTTCGTTTGGTTGCCCGAAGCTCTGTTCTTGTCGACCGCCGTGGGTTCGGCGACATGGATCAACTGCGAGCGCGACCCGAGGGTCGGACTCGTCATCGACCGGGGCTTGGACTGGTCCGAACTTGCCGGGATCCAGGCCGAGGGGATCGCCGAGTTGCTGCCCGCCCAACATCCGGACGTTCGCTCGGCGATGTCGGCCTGGCACGAGAAGTACCGCTCCGTCTTCTCCGGGGACGGCTTCGAGAGGTTCACCGCCAAGCTCCAGGAGCTGGGGTTCCTGAAACTGGAGCCCTCAAGGACCAGGGTCTGGGACCACGCCCGGTCCGACGGGGCTATTGCCGGTCCATCTGGGCACGCGTAGCCTTGTGAAACGATTCACTAGCCGGTAGGCTCACCTTGTGAAAGTTTTCACAAGCTCGAGGGGGGAGCGCGCTTGACCGCCAGTCAGACGATCGAGACCGATGTCCTGATCGTCGGCGCCGGTCCCGGAGGTTCGGCCGCCGCCTATCACCTGGCCAGGCACGGTATCGACGTGACGATGGTCGAGAAGTCCAGGTTTCCTCGCGAGAAGGTCTGCGGCGACGGCATCACGCCACGGGGGGTTGCCGCGATCCTGCGGATGGGCATCGATCCGGACGATCCCGGATTCGAGAAGGTCAAAGGCCTAAGGGTCCATTCGCGCAACACGACCATCGATCTGCCCTGGCCCGAACTCACCTCTTGGCCGAACTTCGGCCTGGTCAGGACCCGCTTGGACTTCGACCAGATGTTGGCGCAGCGCGCGCAGAAGGCCGGGGCGCGGCTGATGGAAAGCACCGAGGCCATCGAGCCGGTGATCTCGGAAGGATGGGTCAGCGGAGCGATGATCCGGCCCGCCGAGGATCGTGACGCCGATCCGGTTCACATCCGCGCTCGTCACACCATCGCGGCCGATGGGGCCGCCTCTAGATTCGCCAAGCCGGCCGGTGTCCGTCGCGACGACTCCCGTCCGCTCGGGATCGCGGCTCGCCGCTACTACAGGACCGACTATCACCCCGGGCCCTGGTTCGAGTCCTGGCTGGACCTTTGGGAGGGGGACCTGCTGCTCCCCGGCTACGGCTGGCTATTCCCGGTTGCCGGAGGGACGATCAACCTGGGCGCGGGGCTGCTCAACACCTTCAAGGGGTTCAAGGACATCTCGGCCCAGCGGCTCTTCGACGCTTTCGCGCACATGCTCCCCGAAGGCTGGAACATCAACGAGGACTCGGCTGAAGGACGGGTCCTATCGGGGCCCCTACCGATGAGCATCAACCGCACCCCGCAAGCGGTGCCCGGCTTGCTGCTCATCGGCGACGCCGCAGGCATCGTCAATCCCTTCAACGGCGAGGGCATCGCGTATGCGATGGAATCGGCCGAGATGGCCGCCGAACTCGTCCACGACGCGCTCGTTCAGGACAGGCCGGGCCTGGCGATGATGTACCCGACGGCGCTCCGCGAGCGCTACGGCCGCTACTTCTCGGTCGGGCGGGGATTCGCGCGGATCATCGGCAAGCCAGCGATCATGGGCAAGGCCACCAAGTACCTCCTGCCCAACAAGCGTGTGATGGGATTCGCCATGCGGCTGATGGCCAACCTCACCGACGGCCCTAAAGGAGATCGGCAGGACAGGCTCTTCGCGTTGATCGAGAAGCTCGGGAAGGCAGCGTGAGCGAGTACCTGCCGATCATCGTGATGGCCGCGCTGGCGTTCATCTTCGCGGTGGCCTCGATGGTCGCCTCGTCGTTCCTGAGGCCAAACGCTCCGAACCCCGTGAAACTGTCGGCCTACGAATGCGGCATCGAGCCGGTGCGCCTTCCCAGGGGAGAGAAGTTCAGCGTCAGGTTCTACGTCGTCGCGATGCTGTTCATCATCTTCGACATCGAGACCATCTTCCTCTTCCCCTGGGCGGTGACTTTCAGGCAGTTGGGATTGTTCGGGCTGGTGGAGATGGCCGTCTTCATCGGGTTCGTGCTCGTCGCGTACGCCTACATCTGGCGCAAAGGAGGGCTCGACTGGGCGAGCACTCCGGCTAGATCGGCTCCAGTCGTCGCCTCAGAACCCGAGTCCGTTCGGGAGGTAGTCGGTGCCGGTTGAGCGCGTAGAGGGCGTCCACCTGGGCAAGACCCCTGAGGAGGTCGAGGAGGAGGTCGAGCGCGGCCTCCTGCTGACCCGTCTGGACAGGGCGGTCGGGTGGGCACGCAAGCAATCGATGTGGCCTGCGTCCTTCGGGCTGGCCTGCTGCGCGATCGAGATGATGTCGACCGGCGCCGGCCGGTACGACATCAGCCGATGGGGCATGGAACTGTTCCGCGCCTCCCCGCGCCAGGCCGACCTGATGATCGTCGCCGGGCGCGTCTCGCAGAAGATGGCGCCGGTGCTTCGGCGCATCTACGACCAGATGCCCGAGCCGAAGTGGGTCATCTCGATGGGCGTGTGCGCATCCGCCGGTGGGATGTTCACGAACTACGCGATCGTCCAGGGCGTCGACACGATCGTTCCGGTCGACATCTACGTTCCGGGATGTCCTCCCAAGCCGGAGATGCTGATGTTCGGGATCTTGAGCCTGCACAAGAAGGTCCGCACAGAGGTGCCCTTCAAGTGAGTCCGGCCGAGATCGCCGAACGGGTTCGGTCCAGGTTCTCCGACGTGGCCGTAGCTCGAGGCGAGGTCACCGTCATCGTCGCTCGCGAGGAACTGCTCGAGACGCTCACGTTCCTGCGAGCGGACGAGCTGTTGCGTCTGGACTTCCTGTCCTGCGTCACCGCGACGGACTGGCCCGGAAAGGACCCGCGGTTCTGGGTCGACTATGAACTGAAGTCCGTTGAACTGCACCACCGTCTGAGGGTGAAGGTCGGGCTGGCGGAGACCGACGCGCATATCCCGAGCGTGACCGGCCTGTTTCCGACCGCGGACTGGCTCGAGCGCGAGGTCTTCGACTTCTACGGCGTCGTCTTCGACGGACATCCGGAGCTGACGCGGATACTCCTGCCCGATGACTGGGAGGGTCACCCGCTCCTCAAGACCGAGGAACTCGGGGGCGTCAACACCCGATTCGTCGGTGCGTTCATCCCGCCGGTCGACCGCAGGGACGCGAAGTGAACGGGTCGCCGCAGCTGCGGCAGGAAACGATGATCATCAACATGGGTCCTCAACACCCATCGACCCATGGGGTGCTGAGGCTCCTGCTCGAACTCGACGGAGAACAGGTCATCGCGTGCAAGCCGATCATCGGTTACCTGCACACCGGCATCGAGAAGAACACCGAATACCGCTCGTGGATGCAGGGGGTTACCTTCGTCACTCGCGCGGACTACCTGTCACCGTTCTTCAACGAGCTGGCCTACTGCCTGGCGGTCGAGAAGCTCCTCGGGATCCAGGCTCCGCCGCGGGCGCAGGTCCTTCGCGTGATGTTCAACGAGCTGAACCGGATCTCATCGCATCTGGTGTATCTGGCGACCGGCGGCCTGGAACTCGGCGCCGTGAGCGTGATGCTCTACGGGTTCCGCGAACGCGAGGTCCTGATGGACGTTTTCGAGTCCGCGACCGGACTTCGGATGAACCACGCCTACATCCGGATCGGCGGCGTGATCATGGATCTCAACGAAGAGGGCGAGAGCAAGATCTACAACTTCCTCAACGTGATGCCGGGGCGCATCGACGAACTCGAAACCCTCCTGGACGAGAACCCGATCTGGATCGAGCGCAACCGGGGCGTCGGCATGCTCTCGGCCGACGAAGCGCTGGCGCTGGGAGTGACCGGCCCCACTCTGCGTGCGGCCGGCGTCGCGATGGACATCCGCAGGGACGCTCCGTACAGCGGCTACGAAACCTACGGATTCGAAGTGATCACGGAGACAGGAGCCGACGCCTACTCGCGCTACCGCGTCCGGATGCGGGAGATGCGCGAGTCCATGAAGATCGTCCGCCAGTGCCTGGAGCGGCTGGCCGAACCCGGTCCCGTGATGGTCGAGGACCCCAAGGTCGCCTGGCCCGCGAAGCTATCGGTAGGTCCTGACGGCATCGGCAACGATCCGGCCTATATCCAACACATCATGGAGGAGTCGATGGAGGCCCTCATCCATCACTTCAAGATGGTCACGGAGGGCGTCGCGGTACCGGCGGGCGAGGTCTACCAGGCGGTGGAATCGCCGCGCGGCGAGCTGGGGATGTACGTGGTCTCATCCGGCGAGCATCGGCCCTATCGAGTGAAGATCCGCGACCCCTCGTTCGTGAATCTGCAAGCGCTCCCCAAGATGCTCGAAGGGGGATTGGTGGCCGACGCCATCGCGGCGATCGCCAGCTTGGATCCCGTCATGGGCGGGGTGGATCGCTGATGTCGGTCTTCACGCCCGAACTGCTGGAGCAGGCCGAGATGATCAAGAGCCGTTATCCGGCGGGTCGCGAGCGTTCGGCCGTGATGCCGCTGCTCTACCTGGCGCAGTCGGTAGAAGGTCACGTCAGCCGGGACGGATTGCGAGAGGTCGCCGGGCTGCTCGGCATAACCACCGCCGAGGTCGAAGCCGTCGCGAGCTTCTACACGATGCTTCGGCTTCGCAAGACCGGGACCCACGTCGTCAGCGTCTGCACGAATCTCTCCTGCGCTCTGGTCGGTGCCAAAGACGTGTACGAAGCGGCTCACCGGGCGGCCGGGGTGCCCCACGGCGAGGAGCTGTCCGAGGACGGGCTCATCACTCTTCACGAGGAGGAGTGCCTCGGCTGCTGCGAGCTGGCGCCGGTCGTGCAGGTGAACGCAGCCAACCACGATCGCGTAACGCCCGAGCGCATGACCGAGTTGGTCCGGTCGCTGCGGGCCGGCGAGGTTCCCGAGCCCGCCCGCGGGATCGCGATAGGAAGCTTCAAAGAGGCCTCTCGCATCCTGGCCGGTGTGGAGGGTTCGGGATGAGCGAGCTGATCTTGACCGAGCACTGGGGCGACGACTCGGTTATCCCCCTCGGCGGTTACGAGGCCGCGGGTGGGTATGCGGCGATGCGATCCGCTCTTGCGATGGAGTCGGGTGACATCGTCCAGCTTCTGAAGGACTCGGGCCTGCGTGGACGGGGAGGTGCCGGATTCCCTACGGGGATGAAGTGGTCGTTCGTTCCTCAGGACACCGGCAAGCCGACCTACGTCGTCGTCAACTTCGACGAGTCCGAGCCGGGCACATGCAACAACCGCGAACTGGTCGAGCGCGAACCGCATGCACTGATAGAGGGAACCGTGATCGCGGCCAGGGCCATCAACTGCCACAACGCGTTCATCTACGTCCGCGGTGAGTACCTGTGGCAGGGGCAGGTGCTTAGCAGGGCACTCGATGAGGCCTATGCCGCAGGGTATCTCGGCAAGGACGTCATGGGCAGCGGGTACGACATCGACATCGCTCTGCACCGGGGCGCCGGCGCCTACATCTGCGGTGAGGAGACCGCGCTGCTGTCTTCACTCGAAGGCTTCCGGGGGCAGCCCCGGCTGCGGCCTCCGTTCCCGGCGGTCGAGGGTCTCTACGCGAGCCCGACGGTCGTCAACAACGTCGAGACCTTGATGAACGTTCCCCACATAGTTGCCAAGGGCGCCGAGTGGTTCAAGACCTTCGGAACTGAGAAGGCACCGGGAACGAAGATGTTCACGGTCAGTGGCAAGGTCGAGCGTCCGGGCAACTACGAGGTCCCGCTCGGTACGCCCTTCAGGGTGCTGCTCGAGGAGTATGCCGGGGGAGTTCGCGGCGGCGGCAAGCTCAAGGCCTGGACCCCCGGCGGCTCCTCGACGCCGTTCCTGACGGCCGATCACATGGACGTGGGGCTGGACTTCGAGTCGATCTCCGATGCCGGTTCGCTCCTGGGGACCGGCGCCGTGATCGTCCTCGACGAGTCCGATTGCATGGTTGAGGCCGCGCGACGGCTGGTCGAGTTCTACGCCCACGAGTCGTGCGGTAAGTGCACGCCTTGCCGCGAGGGAACCTGGTGGGCTTCGCGGGTCCTCGGCCGCATCGAGGAGGGTCACGGCCGTGAGGCGGATCTTCCCCTGATGGCCGAGATGAGTCAGAACATCCTGTTCAAAGCGTTCTGCGCTCTCGCCGACGGGGCGGTCTCGCCGATCACCTCGACCCTGAAGTACTTCATGGACGAGTACGAGTCGCACGTCCGTGAGGGCCGTTGCCCCGCAACAGGTGTTGGACCCGGCCTTCTCGTGGAGGTTGGCTCGTGACCGCCGAGAACGTGACCCTGACGATAGACGGCAAGGAGGTCACCGTTCCGAAGGGGACGTTGATCATCCGCGCGGCCGAGCAGCTCGGTATCGAGATACCTCGCTTCTGCGATCACCCGTTGCTCGAGCCGGTCGGCGCCTGTCGTCAGTGCTACGTCGAGGTCGAGGGTCAACGCAAGCTGTTCACCTCCTGCACGACGACCGTGGCTCCCGGGATGGTGGTGAAGACCCAGAACACGTCCGATCCGGTGCACGAGGCCCAGGTGGCGAACCTGGAGTTCCTCCTGCTCAACCACCCGCTGGACTGTCCCATCTGCGACCGCGGCGGCGAGTGCCCGCTTCAGGATCAGGCGCTCGCGTTCGGACCGGGGGAGAGCCGTTACACGGAGGCCAAGAGGACCTACGAGAAACCCATCGCTCTGTCCCCCTTGGTCGGATTGGACCGTGAGCGATGCGTGCTCTGCGCGCGGTGCACCCGCTTCTGCGATCAGATCTCGGGGGATCGGTTCATCGAACTCTTCGCTCGCGGCTCCGGTGAACGGGTCTCGATCGCCGCCGGGGAGGACTTCAACTCGCCCTTCAGCGGCAACACGATCCAGATATGTCCGGTTGGAGCGTTGACGGCGACCCCGTACCGGTTCGCGGCCCGGCCCTTCGACCTGTCCAGTGCCGACAGCGTCTGCGCGCACTGCAGCGCCGGCTGCAACGTGAAGGTAGATGTTCGCCGAGGCGAAGTGGTGCGCGTGTTGGCGCGCGACAACCTCGAGGTCAACGATGCCTGGATCTGCGACAAGGGCCGGTTCGCCTTCCGCTTCGCAGATGCGCCGTCGAGGATGACCACGCCGTTGATACGCGACCGCGGGCTGGAGCCGGCGTCATTCGGAGAGGTGTTCGGCCGGATCCGTGGATGGGGCGGCCGGGTCGCCTTCCTCACGGGCGGGCGCCTGATGGACGAGGACTACTACGCGCTCTCCAAGCTCGCGCGGACCGTGTTCGGAACCAACGATCTGGACCACCGTCGGCGCTTCGGAGCCGGCGAGGCCGAACGCCATGCCGCGGCGACCCCGATGTCGGTGACCTACAAGGACGTCGAGCGGGCCGGTGCGATCCTAGTCGCGGGGCTCGATGCCGAGCAAGAGGTGCCGATCCTGCATCTGCGACTTCGCAAGGCTGCGTCCCGCGGCGCGAAGATCTTCGTCGTCGGGCCGCGCCGCACGCGCCTGCACGACGTAGCGACGCATATCGCGTGTGCGCCAGACGCCATCGGAGATCTGTTGAGTGCGGCGGCCGGCGGTGCGTCCGGTCCGCTCGATGAGCCCGCGGCGGCGCTGCGGGAAGCGGGAGAGCGTGCGCTGCTCCTCTGCGGCGAGCAGATGGCCGACCGCTCCGGGGCCCTGGGCCAGGGCATGGCTCTCGCTGCGGCGGTAGGGGGCAGGTTCGCCTACGTGACTCGCCGCGCGAACGATCGGGGAGCGCTGATGGCCGGGGTCCACCCCTCACTTCTTCCCGGTGGCCGTGCGCTGGACGAGAGCCGAGAGATCGAAGCGGTCTGGGGTCCTTTGATGAACCGCGAGCCCGGTCGTGATGCCCATCAGATACTCGAGGCCTGCGCCGCTCGTGAGATCGACGTGCTCTTCCTGATCGGAGTTGATCCGCTGAGCGATTTCCCCGATGCGGATCTGGCTCGGCGCGCCCTGCGGAACGCCGAACACGTGGTCGTTCAGTCGCTGGAGCTCGGCGACCTGGAACCCTTCGCCGACGCTTTCCTGCCGGCGGCCGCCTTCCTGGAGAAGACCGGTCACGTGACGACCTGGGAGGGCCGTGGCCAGAAGATGACGCCCGTTCGAGGAGCGCCCGGCATCGCGCGCGCCGACTGGGAGATCGTCGCCGGGCTCGCCGAAGCCATGGGAACGAGCCTCGGATTCCAGACCCTGGACGAGCTTCACGAAGAGATGGGCGGCGTCCTTGCGCCGAGCGCGACCCGGCCTGCAGCTGCGCTGCTCGAGCCGCTCGAGCCGCTCGAGCCGCTCGAGCCGGTACCCGGCCATGAGGGACTGCTCCTGTTCACCTACCCGCTGCTCGTGGATGAGGGCAGACTCTCGGAGGGCGCGAACGAGCTGAAGGCGGCCCTGGGTTCGGAGCCTTTCGCCGAGATCCACCTCGACGACGCGGCGGTGCTCAACCTGTCGGACGGAGATATAGCGCTGATCAAGACAGCGGCCGGGCAGGCCCAACTGCCGGTTCGCGTCACCGACGCCGTGGCACGAGGCTGTGTCTTCGTTCCGTTCAACCAGCCGGGCCTGGCCGCCAACACACTGCTGTCGGGACGGTTCTCCACCGGCGCGGTCCTCGAAGCAGTCGTGGCCGAGGAGGTCTCCGCTTGAGCTGGATCGATTGGGGCTTGCTCGTGGCGCGCGTCGTCGTCGTGTTCTTCGCGCTGCTCATCGCCGTGATGCTGTTCATCTGGATGGAGCGCAAGGTCATCGCGGATATGCAGACGCGTCCCGGCCCGCTGCGTGCCGGACCGCGAGGGATCCTCATCACTTTGGCGGACGGGATAAAGCTCTTCTTCAAAGAGGGGATCACTCCGACGGATGCCGACAAGGCCGTCTACGCGATAGCTCCCGTGATCGCGATGCTGCCGGCGTTCTTAGGTTTCGCTGTGATCCCCTTCGGGACGAGCGTGCACATCTTCGGGCGCGAAGTGCCCTTCCAACTGGCCGACCTCAACATCGGGATCCTTTGGGTGCTGGCCATGACCTCGCTGGGCATCTACGGGGTCGTGCTGGCGGGTTGGTCGAGCGGTTCGAACTATCCGTTGCTGGGCTCGGTGCGCGCGACCTCGCAGATGATCAGTTACGAGGTCGGCATGGGTCTGGCACTGGTTGCGGTTCTCATGTACAGCGGGACCCTCAGCATGTCCGGGATCGTTGCCTGGCAGGCCGATCACGTCTGGAACATCATCCCGCAGTTCCCTGCCTTCGTGATCTACATGGTCTGCGGGCTGGCCGAGACCAACCGGCCTCCGTTCGACCTTCCAGAGGCCGAGTCCGAGCTGGTGGCCGGATTCCACACCGAGTACTCGGGTATCAAGTTCGCGATGTTCTACCTGGGCGAGTACATCAACACGGTGACGGTCGCTTCGATCGCGGTGACTCTGTTCCTTGGCGGCTGGCGCGGGCCGCACCCGTCGTGGCTGCCTTGGCTCTGGCCTCTGCTGTGGTTCCTGTTGAAGCTCACCGCCGTTATCTACGTCTACATCTGGATCCGCGCGACCCTGCCGCGCATGCGCTACGACCGGCTGATGACCTTCGGCTGGAAGGTACTCATCCCGGTCGGGCTCTTCTGGGTGATGGCGACCGGCGCGATCATCGTGCTCCCTCAGCACTACGGCTCTCCGCGCGGCAGGTACATGGCGGTCGCGCTGATCGTCGGCATCGCGCTCATCGCCTCTTTGGTCGTGCCTCTGCTCAACTCCGATCGTTCCGAGGAGGTGGCCGCGTGACCGAGGAGAAGCAAGCGCCGACCGCCTGGGACGCGACGTGGGCCATCGCCAAGGGCATGGGGACCGTTTGGAAGCAAACGTTCCGCAAGGACAACACCGAGCGTTATCCGAAGGAGATCGTCCAGCCCCCCGAGCGTTCGCACATCGGCCGGCACCTGCTGAACAAGCACGAGAATGGCCTTGAGAAGTGCATCGGGTGCGAGCTGTGTGCGTTCGCCTGTCCTGCCGACGCGATCTGGGTCGAGGGCGCCGACAACGACCCGGAGAACCCGACGAGCCCGGGCGAGCGCTACGCGAAGGACTACCAGATCAACTACCTGCGCTGCATCATGTGCGGCCTCTGCGTCGAGGCCTGCCCGACTCGCGCCCTGACCTTGACCGACTACTACGAGCTCGCGTTCGGCTCCCGCGAGGACGCGATCTGGTCCAAGGAGCAATTACTCGAGAAGCCCCCGGCGCTCGGCACCGACCCGGTGGACAAGGAGGGCTAGGTGCCACTCGATAACGTCGTCTTCTGGATCTTCGCGCCCATCTCCGTCGCGAGCGCGATCGCGATGCTCACGCGCCGCAACGCCGTTCATGCGGCGCTCTTCCTCGTCGTGAACTTCTTCACGGTTGCGGTCTTCTTCCTCATCTTGGAGGCGCCGTTCCTGTTCGCGGTGCAGATCATCGTCTACGCCGGCGCGATCATGGTGCTGTTCCTGTTCGTGATCATGCTGCTCGGCGTCGATCGCGAGGAGAGTCTGCGCGAGCGGATCATCGCGCAGCGGCCCGTGGCCATCGGGCTGGGTCTCGCGATGGCCGCAGAGGTCTTCTTCGCCGTGCGAGCCGGCATCGGGTTCGCCCGTCACGCACCGGAGGGTTTCGATGCGGTCAACGCCGGTGGTAACACTCAGGCGCTGGCCCGCGTGCTGTTCCGCACCTACTTCTTCCCGTTCGAGGTGACCTCGATCCTTCTCATCATCGCGGCGATCGCGACGATGGTCCTGGCCTCGAACAAGACGAGGTCGATCACCCGGGCTGAGGCGGCCGAGGCTGCGGCCGCGGCCGAGGCCGGGGACGACCCGATGCAGGACGCCCGATGAGGACTCCGATCGCGGCATTCATCGTTCTGTCCGGGATCTTGTTCTCGATCGGAACGGTTGGGGTCTTGGTTCGCCGCAACGCCCTGCTGATCTTCATGTCGGTGGAACTTCAGCTGAACGCGGTCAACATCGCGCTGGTGGCGTTCTCCAGGATGCGGGGATCGCTGGATGGACAGGTGCTGGCCTTCTTCTCGATGGTGGTTGCGGCGGCCGAGGTCGTCGTTGGACTCGCCATCATCGTCTCGGTCTATCGGCGCCGTCAGAGCATCGACGTCGACGAAGCAAGGTCGCTCAAGTGGTAGCGGGGTCCGCCTTCGAACTGCTCTGGCTGGTCCCCGCTCTTCCCTTGGCCGGGGCCCTGGTCAACCTGTTCTTCGGCCGACGCCTGGGCAAGGCCGCGGGCGCGCTGGCCTCCGCCCTGATGGCGGCCTCCTTCGTGATGTCGGCGGCGCTGGTGGTGAAGCTTCTAGCCATCCCGTCCGAGGACCGGCTCGTCGTCCGTCACCTCTTCGACTGGATCCAAGCCGGCTCCTTCAACGTCGGTGTCGGCCTTCGGCTCGACGCACTGTCCGCCGTGATGATCCTGGTCGTCACGGGCATCGGCACTCTGATCCATGTCTACGCGAACGGCTACATGGCCGGGGACCCGAGGCTCGGCCGGTTCTTCGCCTACCTGAACCTGTTCGTCTTCTTCATGCTCATGCTGGTCCTAGCCCAGGATCTGCTCCTGCTCTATCTGGGATGGGAGGGCGTCGGACTCTGCTCCTACCTGCTCATCGGTTTCTGGTTCGACAAGACCGAGAACGCGAACGCGGCGAAGAAGGCCTTCGTCACGACCCGGATCGGTGATACCGCGATGATGATCGGGATCGTTCTGATCGTGACGTACCTGGGTTCGCTCGACTTCGACCGCATCCTTATCAACCCACAGCTGACCAAGGGCGCCGCTACCGCCATAGCTCTGCTGCTGTTCGCCGGCGCGGTGGGCAAGTCGGCTCAGGTTCCTCTTCACGTCTGGCTGCCCGATGCCATGGCGGGACCGACCCCGGTCTCGGCCCTCATCCACGCGGCGACGATGGTGACAGCCGGCGTCTATCTGCTTGTGAGGATGCATGTCTTCTTCGAGATCAGCGGGATCGCGCTCACGGTGGTCCTGGCGATCGGGTTGATCACGGCGCTCTACGCGGCAACGTGCGCGCTCGGCCAGGACGACATCAAGCGCGTGCTGGCCTACTCGACCGTCAGCCAACTCGGGTACATGTTCGTCGCGATCGGGCTGCGCGCGTACGCCGCCGCCATGTTCATGCTCGTGGCTCACGCGTTCTACAAGGCCCTGATGTTCCTGGGCGCCGGCTCGGTCATGCACGGCATGCACGAGGAAACGGACATGAAGAAGATGGGTGGCCTGATCGGCAGGATGCCGGTCACCGGTTGGACGTTCGTCGTGGGCGCGCTGGCGCTTGCCGGCATACCCCCGCTCGCGGGCTTCTTCGCCAAGGACCAGATCCTGGAGATCGCCAACTCGACCGGCAGGAACCTCGTCTACTTCCTGGGCTCGCTCGGAGCCTTCCTGTCGGCGCTCTACATGGGAAGGCTCGTCTTCCTGACGTTCTTCGGCAAGCCAAGAAGCGAGGAAGCAGAGCACGCGCATGAGTCGGCTTCGATGATGACGATCCCGCTCGTGGTCCTGGCCGTCGGATCCGCGCTCGCCGGGTGGCTGAGCCTCTCGCCCGAGGGCCGCATGAGCACTTTGCTGGAGCCCGTCGTCGGAGACGTCCCGGCCGGGGCCGCGGGGATGGCCGCGGGCACGCTCGTAGCGGTCGCCGTCACGCTGTCCGTCTCTGCGCTGCTTACCGCCTGGGTCGTCTATGCATCCGGGAAGATCGACTGGATCGCCCTTCGCGTGAGACTCGCTCCCGTGCAACGGATGTTCGCTCGCGGCTGGTACTTCGACGACATCTACTCGGCCCTGCTTGCGACGCCCGGCAAGGCCGTTGCGGCGTTCACCGCGTACGTCGTCGATCTGCGGGTGATCGACGGAGCCGTCAACGCGATAGGCACGATGGTGCAGCGCTTGGCCGGGTCCACCAGGAGGGTCCAGACGGGGTTGGTCCGCAGCTACGCCCTCGCCTTCCTCGTCGGAGCGGTCGGGATCTTCATATACGTGGGGGTCAGGTTCTGATGCGCTGGCTCTCCGTCACCATCTTCCTGCCTCTCGTTGGAGTTCCGATACTTCTGGTCGCGCGCGGCATGAAGGATCAGTCGGCCAAGGCATTGGCCCTCGCTCTCTCTGTGGCCGCCTTCGTCGTCTCCCTCGGGATCCTGGGCAAGTTCGACTCGTCCGTCACGGGCTTCCAGCTCCAGGAGAACCTGGCGTGGGTCGAGAGCCTGGGCCTGCGCTATCACCTCGGTGTCGACGGTGTGAGCCTTTGGATGGTGCTGCTGACGACGTTCCTGGTGCCGCTGTCGGTCCTGGCCTCCTGGAGGATCGAGAAGAACGTTCGCCTCTACATGGCCTCGATGCTGGCGCTGGAGACGGCGATGATCGGCACCTTCTGCGCTCTCGACCTGCTGCTGTTCTTCCTGTTCTTCGAGGCGATCTTGGTTCCGATGTAC
>JANPEZ010000061.1:0-7057 GCA_031423155.1 Actinomycetes bacterium | reverse complement strand
GGTTCTGGGGGCGCCGTTGGAAGAGGCCGGACTGTTGCGAGCGCGAGAGCGCGAGGCCCTGGTGGCTGCCGAGGAGTTCCTGGTCCGGGTGCGCAGTGCGCTTCAACTAGAGACCGGCAAGCGCTCCGATCGGCTCGTGTCGGATGTTCAGCCGGTGATCGCCCGCCAGATGGGCTTTACCGACGAGCCGCGTCTGAGCGACGTGGACGGGCTGATGCGCTCGCTCTTCGAGCATGCCCGGCAGGTCGTCTACTCGAGTGAAGCCGCGCATGCCAGGTACCTGAACGGTGCCGACACCTCCGAGGTCGCTGCGCGAACGGCGGAGGAGGTTCTGAGAGCTTTCGCCGCCGTTGCGGCAACGAAAGAGCGACTCGCCCCCTCCCTGCTCGACGCGGCGGAGGAGGTCGAAGTGCCGGCGGATCCCTCCTGGACCCCAGAGATGCGAGAGGACTTCTTGAGCATCCTCCGCGGGGGCGAGCCGGGGCGCAAGGCTCTGGAGGGCCTCGACCGCGCCGGGCTCCTCGCCCGGCTCTTGCCGGAGTGGAGCGACATCCGATGCCGGCCCCAACGCGATCCCTATCACCGGTTCACCGTCGACGTTCACCTCATCGAGGCACTTGCGGGGATGGGCAGGATGCTCAGCGGCGAGGAGGTTCCGGACCCGATCGCGGCCGAGGCCGTTAGGCATGTCCTCGACCCGGACGGTGCGCTCTTGGGCGCTTTGCTTCACGACATCGGCAAGAACGGAACGGGCGGACACGTTCAGGTCGGCGCGAAGGTCGCCGCCTCGGCTCTCGCGCGCATGGGCATCGTTGAGCCGACGAGATCCTTGGCCGAGTTCATGGTCCAGAACCACCTGCTCCTACCCGATACGGCTACGCGCCGCGACATCTCCGACGATGACCTCGTTCTGGATGTGGCGGCGGCCATCGGAACACCCGAGAGGCTCGCGGCCCTTTACCTGCTGGCGATAGCGGATGCGGCGGCCACGGGGCCGGCGGCCTGGACTCCATGGCGCCAGGCCCTGGTGCGCGAACTCGTCGCCAAGGTCCAGCGCACCTTCGAGCGAGGAGACATGGGCGAGGAGGTCGCGGGCCGGCTCACCGAGCGGATCGACCGGCTCCGGGACCTGTTGGAATATGAGCCCTCCGATGCCGTAGACAGGTTCGTGCTCCGGATGCCGAGGGGATACTTCCTGTCGGTTGAACCCGCGCAGGCCGCGGCGCACTTCACGACCATCTCTCCGCAGCTCGGAACGAGCGAGGTCAGAACGACGGCGAGCGCAGGCCTGAGGCCGGGAACCTACGAGCTGCTGGTGGTGGCCTCCGATAGGCCCGGACTGCTTTCGTTCATCGCCGGGGCGCTCTCGCTGGCGGGTCTGTCCATCCTGACCGCCCAGGTATTCACGACCGAAGACGGCGCCGCGGTAGACCTGTTCGAGGTCGAAGGAGCCTTCGAACCGGAGATCGGAGAGGAGCGCTGGCGAGAGTTCCGCAGCACCCTGCGCAGAGCGATCGAGGGCCGGGTCTCGCTGGATCACCGCGTAGAGGAGAAGCGGAGTCACTATCCCTCACCCAAGCGGAAGGTTCCGGTCACGGTCACGATCGACAACGAGGCGTCGGACTTCTTCACCGTGATCGAGATCGGTGCCGCCGACCGCATCGGACTGCTCTATGACATCACCAGGGCGCTTGCGGACCTGGAGCTGGACGTCCACCTGGCCAAGATCGCGACCTACACGGACCGAGTCATCGATGCCTTCTACGTCCGAGACGCACTGGGCCGCAAGATAGACGATGCCGCAAGTACGGAAAGCATCGACGCCGCGATCGGCGCCCGGCTAGCCGACTAGCTAGGCACGATCCACACATCGCAGCTGCCGGCCTGTTGTCTCGATCAGGGGTCGAATGACCCTTACGAGACGGGCTGAGTCCCCTGAAGAGGGGGCCAGATCGCAGGATGCCGGGTCGCTCTGGGAGTAGAGACTATGGATGACATCGAGGAGAGATCAGAAGAGAGGGGTCGTCATGAACAGGAAAGCACTGGATCAACTGGTCAGCGCTGGGGCGCTGGTCATCGCCGTCGTCTTGCTACTCGCCGGCGGCGGTGCCATCTACGGCGGCGGGTTCGGCCGGGACAACGTCACAGACCGTCTCGCGCCGGAGAAGGTTCAGTTCCCCCCGTTCGACGCCATGTCACCGGAGGAGCAGGCCGAGGTCGGGGACTTCGCCGGCCAGCTCGTGACGACCGGACCACAGGCCGAGGCCTTCGCCCGCTACATACAGGGGCATCTGGCGTTCATCAACGACGGGAAGACCTACTCCGAGACGAGCGCCGCGGCTCGCGCCGAGGGGTTGGACCCGGCCGTTGCTGCGGAGCTTCAGGGCAAGGCCGACTCCCTGTTCAAGGGCGAGACCCTGCGCGCGATCCTGCTTAACGCCTACGGGTGGTGGACGGTCGCGACGATCGCCCTCTACCTGGGGTACATGATGGTCGCTGCTGGGATCGTGCTGTTGATCCTGGCCTTGCTGGGACTTCGGCACGCGAAGAAGATCTCCGCAAGCGTCACGGTCTGACGTCGCCGGGACGGCCGCCCCTCGGGGCGGCCGTCCTTCCTAGGACATCGTTTCGATCGCCTCGTCTACCTCTGGCAGGAACAGGAGGGCGTCGCACTCGATCAGCAGCTCGCGTGCCCGATCCAGAACCCGGCTGGCGTCGTCGCCTGAGCCCGCCATCGCGCGAGCCAGGTCGACCATCGCCCGCGCTGCGTCGATCCGCAGGCCGAGCGACTCGAGCGTGGTCGCCGCCTCCGAGAGCAGCCGGCAGGCCTCGGCTGGATCCGCGGTGAGCAGCCCTTCGACCACGTTCGCGTTCGCGCGAGCTGCCGGCGCCCGGCCCCGATCGGAAAGGTCGCGGTAAGTCTCAGCTTCCTCCGGCCGCCCCGCGAGCAGGTGGGCCCGCACGGCATCTGCGAAGACGCTGGGCAGGGCCTCCACGTTGATTATCCGGATCTGCTCGATCGCCCGCGCGAACGCATCGGCAGCCTCGCCGGGTGCACCCTTGACCATCGCGATGTAGCCGTCCAGCATCGGGATGTACATCTGGCTCTGTGGTTCGGGGTTCTCGTCGACCACTGGGATCGATTCCCGATGGATGCTCTCGGCCTCATCCGTGCGACCGCGGAAGAGCACGATCAGGGCTAGGCCCTGGAGGCGCATGCCCCGGAGCGGTTCGTCGCCGATGGCCGCTGCGAGCTCGATCGCCCGGCGCTGGGTCGCTTCGGCCTCCTCTAGCAGTCCGAGCCGGAAGAGGGTGTCCCCGAGGTTTCCGGCCAGCCATCCTTCGTTGTTCTTGGCGCCTGCCCGTTGCGCAAGCTCGAGCCCTTCGCGGAGGATCGCCTCAGCTCGAGTCCAGTCGGAACTGAAGTCAGAGACCAGTGACGATAGGTTGACGCCGGCACGCAGAAGGTTGCTGAGTTCGCCGACCTCCTTGGCGAGGCGGTATGCCTCCTCCATCGTCTCGAGCGCCTCAGCGGAGCGGCCGCTCTGCGAGAGGCACACCGCGAGGGTCTGCGTCGCCTGCGCATGCGCGAGCGGCGCATCGACCCGATCCGACATCTCCACGGCGCGGCGAAGCAGTGTTTCGGCCTCCTCGACCCGTCCTCGGCGCCACAGGTACCAGCCGAGGTAGTTCAGGGCGTCCGCAAGTCCGGCGCTCTCACCTTGCGGCTCGAGCGCTGCGATGGCCTCTCGCCCTTGCCGTTCGGCCTCCTCGTCGCGCGCGGACTGCATCAGCGGTATCACCAGGTGCGAGCGGGCCCAACCGACGCCGATCGGATCGTTCAGCTCCTCGTACAGGCTGAGCACGTGCTTAACGATCGATATGACCTCGTCCATCGGTTCGGCTCCCCACGCGGAGACGGCGTGGGCGCGAGCAACCTCGGTGCGTTCGGCCGCCGGCATCCCGATAGCGTCGGCGAGCCGTTCTGCCTCGCGGTACCACCGCACGGCCTGCGCCTGCTGCCAGAGGGCTGCCGTTCGATCGCCCGCCGTCTTCGACCAGCGAAAGGCGCTGCGAAGCAGGCCCTCGTCGCGGTCGCCGAGTTCCTCCAGGTATCGAAGTGCCTCGAGCTGGTGTGTCGCGATCAGCTCGGCGATCTCGTCGGCGCGATCGCCGGCGCGAGCCTCGGCCCAGCGCGCGACGCCCGCATGCTTGTCGGCTCGCAGCGCCTTCGGCAATGAGTCGTACGCGCCGTCGCGGATCAGATTGTGTCTGAACGAGAACTCGTGCTCGTCGGAGAACGATGAGGGCTCGTGGGGCACGATCAGCTCCTTGACTCGGAGGCGACCGAGCGACTCGCGGATCTCGCCCGCGCTTCGACCCGTGATCTCGGCGACGGCGCCCAACCAGAAGACCCTGCCGACTACAGAGGCGTCCTGAAGAACCGCCTTCTCGCCCTCCGGCAGACCGTCAAGTCGGGTTGCGATCAGGGCCTGGATCGAACGCGGAAGCTCAACCTCCTCGACCGGGAGAGCGACCTCCCACTTGGAGGCCTCCGTCGCGCGCAGGACACCGTCATCGATCAGCTTGCGCACGATCTCCTCGACGTAGAGGGGGTTGCCCTCGCCGCGTTCGACGATCGTCCTTTCGAGTTCCGGATCGATCGGCCCGGACAGCAGATCCTCCAGCATCGCCCGGCCTTCCGCCGCGGAGAGCGGGTCGAGATAGAGGGAATGGGCATTGCGCTTGCCGCCGCCCCAGGTCGGACGCATCTCGAGAAGTTCGGCCCTGGCGGTTGCAACGAGCAGGATCGGACCCTGCGCCCAGTCGGCGACGTGTTCGATGAGATCTAGCAGGCCGTCGTCGGCCCAGTGGATGTCGTCCAGGACCACGACCAGTGGATACCTCGCGGCCAGTCGCTCGAGGAACCGGCGCCAAGCGTCGAAGAGTTCCTCCCTGCTGATCGCCCGGGTCTCACCCGCGCCTATGAGTGTCAAGATCTGCGGGGTCACGCTCCCGTCGCCGAACAGTTCTTGAACCGCTGCGTCCGCCTTCTCCGCGGCGACCTCGGAAGTGTCGTCTTCGAATATCTCGCACTGCGCCTTGATCGCGTCGGCGAAGGCGGAATAGGAGGTGTTCCCGTAGGCCAGGCAGCGCCCGCGGCGCCAGTAGATGGTCTGCGGCAGGCCCTCGACGTAGCGCTCGAGCTCGGCGACGAGACGCGACTTCCCCACGCCCGCCGGGCCGAGGAGGGTGATCAGTGCTGGTCGCCCTTCCGCCTCGACGCGCAGCAGCGTTTGCTTGAGCATGGACAGCTCCTCGTCTCGCCCGACCAGTCGGGACTCGAGTCCCAGTTGCGGGCGCTTACCACGGGTACGCGCCTTGATGCGCAAGGCCCGCCACGCCGGGACCGGTTCGGCTTTCCCCTTGAGTGAGAGCGGCTCGAGCTCGCGATACTCGATGACGTCCTTCGTCGAGGCGTATACCGCCGGGCCGACGACAACGCTGCCGGGGTCGGCGGCGGCCTGAAGTCGAGCGGCGGTGTTCACAGCGTCCCCGGTCAGCATCCGATCGCGCTGACCCGTCGCTCGCTCGAGGTCGACCAGCACTTCTCCCGCCTCGATCCCGATGCGCATCTCGAGCGTCGGCTTGCCCTCTTCGGCGAACACACGATTGAGTCCCGACAAGATCGCCTGCATCTCGAGAGCTGTTCGCGCCGCACGCTCGGCGTCGTCCTCGTGTGCCCGAGGGATCCCGAACACGGCGAGCACCGCGTCACCCATGAACTTCTCCAATAGACCTTCGTACCGGGCGATCTCTTCTGCGAGCTGGTCGAACGTTCGGCCCACGACCGATTGGACGACCTCGGGGTCCTCGTGCTCGGCTAGGCTCGTGGAGCCCACGAGGTCGGCGAATAGCGCCGTTGCGAACTTGCGCTCCTTTCGCCGCTCCTCGTGCGACGCCAGGGCCGCTCCACAGGAGTTGCAGAAGCGGGCTCCGTCGGTGTTCTCGGTTCCGCAGGCTGGACAGATCAACATTGGGGGAACACTACGCCGGGACTTGGGGGTGAGCGAACCCCTGGCCACTCGGATAGCAAGAGTGCCCGGCGGGGATGATCGCCTCTACCTCCCTCGACCCCGCCTCGAGACGCTCGGTTCGGGATAGCATCGGCGCGTGCTCATCTGCTCGACCTGCGGTGGCGAGAACCCGGACGGCGCGAAGTTCTGTAACGGGTGCGCGGCGCTCCTCGGCGCGTCCGCCTCGTCTGGCCAGGTCCGCAAGATCATCTCCGCTCTGTTCTGCGATCTCGTGGGGTCCACGACCCTGGGCGAGCAGCACGACCCCGAGGTGCTCCGGCCGATCCTCGACGGCTACTTCACCGAGATGAGTTCGGCGGTCGAACGCCATGGTGGTCGAGTGGAGAAGTTCATCGGCGACGCGGTGGTGGCCGTCTTCGGCCTGCCGAACGCCCACGAGGACGATGCGCTTCGCGCTGTGCGGGCCGCTATCGAGATGCAAGAGCGCCTGCAGACGCTGAACGAGGCCTCGCCGATCCCACTCGCGGCTCGGATCGGCATCACGACGGGCGAAGTGCTGGTACCTGGCGACGGGAAACCGATCATCGGCGACGCGATGAACACCGCGTCTCGCCTGCAGTCGGGTGCCGAACCCGGCCAGGTACTGATCGGGGAGCCGACCTGGCGTCTCGTGCGCGGTGCCGTCTTCGCCGACGAGGTCGAGCGGCTACAGGCGAAGGGTAAGGCCGAGCCGGTCTCGGCCTGGCGAGTCCGGGAGGTCCATCCCGTGGTGGCCGGGAGCGAGACGCCGCTCGTCGGGCGCGACCGACACTTGAGCATGCTTCACCAGGCGCTGCAGGACGCGATCGAAGACCAAGCCTGCGTCCTCGTCACCGTTCTGGCTCCGCCCGGGGTGGGCAAGTCGCGCCTCGCGGGCGCGTTCGCGGAGGTTGTGGGCGAACGCGCGACGTTCCTCGTTGGACAGACACCCTCTTATGGCGGCGTCACGTTCGCGTCTCTCGTCGAGTTGCTGGCCGAAG
>JANPEZ010000060.1:0-2036 GCA_031423155.1 Actinomycetes bacterium | reverse complement strand
TTGAAGCCGGTCGCGATTTGCGCGTCGGGGTCCCCGGGCCAGAGTTCGTCGCCCGCCACCTGCTCCTGCAGGAAGCGGTCGTAGGGTTTGTCGGCGTTGAACGAGCGGATCACGTAGTCGCGGTAGCGCCAGGAATGGGGGCGGACGGCATCGTGCTCGAAGCCGTCGGTCTCGGCGTAGCGCGCGACGTCGAGCCAGTGGCGTCCCCAGCGCTCCCCGTAATGCGGGGAGGCGAGCAGCCGCTCCAGCACCTTCTCCCAGGCCTCTGCGGACGCATCGTTCACGAAGGCATCGATCTCGGCGAACGTCGGGGGGAGGCCGCTGAGATCGAGCGTCACGCGGCGGAGCAGGATCTCGCGGGAGGCCGGGGGGGCGAGCGCCAGGCCCGCGGGCCGGAGTTTCTCGAGCAGGAAGCGGTCGATGGGATGGCCCTCTCCCGCCGGGACGGGGGGCGCTTTCAGCGTCTGGAACGACCAGTGCTGCCGGTCGGCCTCGCTGATGCTGAAGACACGCTTCTCCGTCTTCTCGGGGGCCTTGAGCTCGCGCTCGTAGGGGGCGCCGTCCTTGATCCAGTCGAAAATCGTCCGCAGCTCGGCCGCGGCGAGCTTGTCCCGCTTGTGGGGCATGAAGGGCTTCTTTTGCCGGATGAGCTGCTGGTAGAGGAGGCTCTGCTCGGGCTGTCCCGGGAGGACGGAGGCGCCGGTCTCGCCGCCCCGCAGCAGCGCCGCGCGGGTGGTCAGATCGAGGCCGCCCTCGAACTTCTTCCGGTTGTGGCACTCGGTGCAGCGGGCCTCAAGGACTTTCGCGGCCGCCTCGGGGTCGGCGGCGAGGGTCAGGACGAGAAAGAGGGCGAAGGGCGCGACGCGCGCCAGCACGGGGGAGGCTTTGATTCGGCGGAGCAGTAAGTTCATCAAGCGCCCGTTGGAGTTCACGCTTCAGCGTGGGTTGGAGTGCAAGCTTTAGCTCGCCCGTCGCTCGATCCGCGCGCTTGCGCACGAACCTTGCCGGGCAGGCTGAAGTTTGAACTCCAGCGGGCTGGACTGGATTTACCCGTTGCTCACGGCAAGGTCAACACCAGGGTCTGGCCGCCGATTTCCAGCGTGACGCTCTCTTGCGTGATGGCTTTGACTTTGGCGGCGCCCACTTTGTCCCCCACATACACGGTCTTGGTGTTGACGAGCGCGGCGGGGCGGCTCGGACGATAGAAAATTCCCTGGAGCTTGAACGGAGGCGCGGGCGGCTTGGGCGGCTGGGGTGGGGGTGGAACGTCATTCGTGGATGCTGGCACGGGTGAATTCGTGCCGACGGGCGGAGTGTCCAAAGGCGCGGATGCGGGCGGAGGTTCCGGCTCACGCGCGGCAACAGAGGTGGAAATCGCGTCCAGCGAACTCCGGATCAGGTCCGGACGGCGCGTGCCCCAGGCCTTGACGAAGAACCAGCAACTGAGCGACAGCGTGAGCAACAGGACGGGAACAAAGTAAGCGGGCATGCTCCGAGTTGGCCGATGGGTGACCGGTTGCATGGGCGGGCTTGTTTCCCCCGGGAGCGGTGCGGCGGGCTGCGCCTGCGTGGCGCGCTTCAAAGCGTCGTTGATCAAACTCATATATCTACGTTTCCTTCCAGTTCACGAATGGCGGTGCCGACGAGACTAAAATCAATCCGGTCGCGCTGCTGCACGAAGCCGGCGAGCAGACATTTGTCGCAGACCGCATTGACCAGTCGCGGCACGCCTTGTGAGTAGCGAAAAACGCGCCAAAGTGCCGGCGCTGTGAAACGAGGCGTGCCCGCGCCGCCGGACACGGCCAGCCTATGCTGCACGTATTGGCCGATCTCCGCGTGTCGCAACGGGGTCAAATGGTAGCGAACAGTGATGCGTTGACGAAGCTGGCGCAACGCGGGATCGTTGAGACGGTCGCGCAGTTCCGGCTGGCCCATCAGCACGATCTGTAACAGTTTCCGATCATCTGTCTCCAAATTGGACAGCAAGCGGACCTGTTCGAGCCACTCGTTACCCAAGTTCTGGGCTTCGTCGATGA
>JANPEZ010000059.1:0-7786 GCA_031423155.1 Actinomycetes bacterium | reverse complement strand
AAACTCGAAACCTATCTGCGGGACGGCCAGTCGACGCAACTGCGACGCCGGCTGGAAGCTGATGCCAAGTCGCTATTCTCCTTCTATCAGTACGGGCGCTTGCACGGCGCGGTCCGTTTGCGCTGGGGCTTCCTCGACGAGATGATTCCCGCGCCGTGGGTCCATCCTGACGAGCTCTGCCTTTATGGCCTGAAACGTCAGGCACTCGAAGGCGAGAAGATGTTGGAGGTGGTCGTCGGAAGCGCACCGGGATGGGCCGAGCCGTGGGCGAGAGCGCGATTCTGTCGCGTGGTACGGGACTCGCGCGGTTACGGGACGGTGCTCGTGGACGACGAAGGGTTCGTAGTGGATGACCGTGACGTCCAGCTCGCGCGTATCGCCACGAGGAATAGCGGAGTCGATCCGGTCTGAGGCGACGCAGACGGGTCGATCCCGTCGAAAGTGCGATCGAGGCCGCACCCACCCGCGAAGCGAGAAGAACCTCGGCGGACGAAGAACCCGCTATTAAGCAATTGACCTAAAACGCTGAATAGCTTAGTGTCCTGTGAAGGCCAGTTGAACAGGAGCTCGACGAGCCATGAAGCGAGGCAAGACGGGGCGATACCAAATCACCACCGTGGCTGGCGAGAAGGTGCGCGCCTTCATCCCCACTACGCTGCCCCCCGATCCGCCGCTCCGCCTCGATGGCCCGCTTCAGCTTCTCCTCGAGCAGTCCCTCCTGGCACTTGGGCGGCTCGACAGTTTGTCCGCACTTCTGCCGGACACGTCGCTCTTCCTTTATAGCTATGTCCGCAAAGAGGCGCTGCTCTCGTCGCAGATCGAGGGGACGCAGTCGTCGCTCTCGGACCTGTTGCTGTTCGAGCTCGGCGAGGCTCCCGGAGTTCCCCTCGACGATGTCGCGGAAGTCTCGAGTCACGTTGCAGCGCTGAACCACGGACTCGAGCGGCTTCGCGGCGGATTCCCACTATCGAACCGGCTCCTGCGGGAGATCCACGGGGTGCTCCTCCGAAGCGGCCGGGGTAGCGAAAAGCGACCCGGTGAGTTTCGCCTTTCGCAGAACTGGATCGGCGGTTCGCGGCCGGGAACGGCCAGGTTCGTCCCGCCGCCGCCTCAGCTTGTCGACGAAACGATGTCCGATCTCGAGCGCTTCTTGAACGACGAGAAGATTCCGCTGCCTGTCCTTGTCAAGGCCGCGCTCGCGCATGTTCAGTTCGAGACGATCCACCCGTTCCTTGACGGGAACGGACGGCTTGGACGATTACTCATCACCTTCCTGCTCTGTCACGCCGGCGTGCTACGGGAGCCCATCCTCTACCTGAGCCTGCACTTCAAGCAGCACCGCGATGAGTACTACGAGCTTCTCGACAAGGTCCGCCGCGACGGCGATTGGGAATCATGGCTCATCTTTTTCCTCGAAGGGGTTCGCCAGACGGCCGACGGCGCCGTCTCGACGGCCCGGCGGCTGGGGACGCTATTCAAGGAAGACGGCGCGAGCATCGAGAAACAAGGGCGTGTCGCGGGCACGGCCCTGAGGGTGCACCTGGCACTACGAGAGCGGCCCGTGTCGACGCTGCAGGAGATCCGGAAAAGAACCGGTCTCTCGTTTCCGGCCACCTCCTCCGGGATGGAGCGCCTCGTGCGCCTCGGAATCGCCCGCGAGCTGACCGGGAAGAAGCGCGATCGCGTCTTCGCCTACGATCGCTACCTTGCGATTCTCAGCGAGGGAACTGAGCCGCTGTGACTCTGCCGCCTCGTCGCGGCGCGCGTGGCCAGTGCTTGGAGGTTCTCGCAGTTGTGATGAATCGCTCCGACCGAACTCTACGCAAAGTCTACGCACCAGCATGGAAGCGGTGGACACCGGTGGAAGCGGTGGACAAAAAAACGGGCGCCGTTTCCGAAAAACCTTGAAACGGCGCCCTCCAAAAGTTTACTCCTAAGAAACTGCTCATTGAAGTGCCTCCCCGGTCTCGAGGTTAACGAGGCCGAATCCGAGGCTTTTGGCACGATTGCGGACATTGCGAAGGGTGCGTTCGCGGTGGAGTTCTTCGTATGCGGATGCTCCGGGATCCGCGTAGTCGAGCTCGCCCTTGAGGGTGCGGTAAACGAGGATGGCAAGTTTGCGCGCCGTCGCGGTGATGGCCTTGGGTTTGCCGATGCGATAGGCGATGCGGCGGTAGTAGGCGCCGAGGGCTGTGGACGTGCGGCCCAGGACCATGGCGGACATGCGCAACAAGGCTGCCGCTTTGTTGGCCGATGGCTGAGTCCTGGAGCTGATCAACCTGGCCCCGGAGATCTTGTTTTTGGGAGCCAGGGTTAGCCACGAGGTGAAGTGCTTGTCGGTCGGCCAACGGTGCATGTCGGTTCCGATCTCGGCGATCAGCTGAAGGGCCGTGTAGGGACCGATGCCATCGATCTGGGTCAGATCGACTCCCGACAGACGGAAGAGCGGATCGCGGACGTCGAAGCGGGGCTCGTTGTCGCAGCATCGGAATGTGCAACGCGGCGGCGGGAGGGCGCGCGCGGCGTTCCCTTGCTTGCGAGCGAGACTGTGGAGCAAGGATTCGACCTCGTGGTCGCAGTCCTGAATCTGCCGCTGGAAGGCGTCGAACATCTCGAGGTTTTGTCGCAGCGTGAACAGATGCTCGGCGCGATAGTTACCGGTGAGAGACGCAGCGATCTTCTCCTCGGAAGCTCGGCAGCGGTAGTCGCGATGCGCCGCCAGGGCTGCGGGATCGTGGATGCCGGCGACGATGTCGCGCAGGATCCGCATTCCGGCCAAGCCGGTGATATCGCTGATCACGTTGTGCAGCTGGAGGTTCATCTCGGCCAAGGCCTTCTGCATGCGGTGAATGTGCGTTGCTGCAGCTTGAACGAGTTTCTCTCGGTGCCGCAGGTACGCACGCAGCGTGGCGATCTCCGCGGTCGGCCGGAAGCTGCCGCGCAGGAGCCCGACGCTGTGAAGCTCCTGGATCCACTGACAGTCCAGGACATCGGTCTTTCTCCCGGGCACGTTCTTGATATGGCGCGCGTTGACGAGGACGACCTCGAAGCCGCGAGCCTCGAGGATCTCGAAGATCGGGATCCAGTACACACCGGTCGATTCCATCGCCACCGTCTTGATCTTGCAGGCCTCGAGCCAGTCGGCGAGACGGTGAAGGTCGGCGGTGAACGTCTTGAACGACCGGACGGGCTCGTGATCACGCTCGGCAGGTACCGCGACAAAATGAGTCTCGGACCCGCAGTCGATCCCAGCCGCATGGCGGTTGATTCGCTTGAGGAGCGACGGCGGCTTGGGTGTCCTGCTTGTTGTCCCGCGGCTTCGAAGACGACTCTGTCCCATGGGCGACTCCTCCTTCACAGGTTTCTGTTGTTGTGGAGCATCCGGGGGCAGGGGTGCGACTTGGGGACATTCTCCTAAACGGGATCACGCCGAGGCGTGTCACCAGTGGGGTTGCCGCAACATCCCATGGACCACGCTCATAAACGGGCACGCAAGCACCATTGAGAGTCCGGTCTCGGTCCCCGGCTGCTTCCGTCCGCAATTCTACGCGCCCGCGACGCGCACCCAGTTTCTTATCGGGGTTTCGAGCGAAAGCCCGTGAGTCGAGCTCGTAATCCAGATCCTGCTCGACGACCTCCGGACTCCATCGTTGGTCCGCGTCGGGCCCCACGAACGCTTGAAGGATGTGCGCTATGTCGGCGAGGTCCGTCTCCCTCTCCCATGGCTTGTCAAGATACGCGGACATCTTCAGGACCACGATCGACCTCAACGACGCGACTCGAATGTGGGTTGCAGGTTCTATCTCGACAGAGATTGCATCCGCGAAGGCAAGCCGGAATCCCAGCAGGTTCATCGTGCTGCCATCCGGCCAGGCGAACCTGCCCGCACGGACCGAACTCGGTTCCGCAGGAACGACATCGACGATCAGGTCCTCCGGCAAGTACCAGCGTTGCGGCGCGTTCTGGTCTCGACGCCAGCCCAGGCCTTCGAGATCAGCGGTGTAGGTGTCGATTCCTGCGGTGACGGACAGGTCGAGATCCAGTGTTCCGCGCCAGCTCATGCCGATGTGACAGCCCACCGCCGCTGCGCCGATCACGATGAATCGATCCGAGCCCCAGACCTGTTCCAGCGCTCGAAGGACCGGAATGTGGGTTGGCGCGAAAGCGTTCATGTGAGATGTCTCAAGTACTTCTTCTGGACCATGTCGGCCGCCTCACGGGCTCGCTTGTCGTCGGCGAAGAGCAACTCAGCGTAGACGAGAAGCGGGTTCACTGTGCGGGGCTGCGCGCCCTCGAACGCGATAGGCCCGGGCGCTCGCATCAGGATCAATGGCCCGTCGTTCGCCCTGAGGGCGCGAAGGCGTTTGACGACGCCGGTCCCGAGATCCGGTTGGAGATGCACGATCGTCTCCGGACCGCGGTAGTAGCGGGTGAGCCGGTACGCGGCCGCTCCGCCACCCCATGCCCAGCCGAGATCGTCGCGGAGTTCCTTCTCTATGCGCTGCTCGAGGGCGTCCGGATCTCGATCCTGGGTTTTGTACCTCCCGATGAGAAGGCGCGGGCGAACCTGCGTTTCGTAGCCCTTCAGCCATCGATCGAGGATCCGCCGAGGTTCGGCGAGGCGCTTCTCCCCGTTCGTTTCAAAGATGAGCCCCTGTTCCCGGAGCTGAGCGAGTCGGTCGGCCGCCGTGGCTCTCGCCACGCCCGCGGCTTCCGCGAGCGTGCGAATCGGTTCGTTGAGAAGCGCCGGTCGAACGAGTATTGCGAACAGAATCTGTAGGCCCGGCACACCGATGCCGCGTCCTTCTTGGGGGCGGCGCTCAGGGGGGCGCCCTTCGATCATGCCGAAGTGCTTCCGATCCACGCGGAGCCGGCAGTTACCTGCCAGGTCCACGAAGTTCACGTCGTGCTCGGCGAGCAGGTGGGCGAGAGGCCGGCCCACATGCCTCGCGAACATGATCCACGGTGTCGGCGCGTGTCGAGCCGCTCGAGCGATCACTCCTTGCACTATGGTCTGGGTCAGGTGCGTTCGTTTGGCCTCGATCGCGTAGTCCTTCCGAGTGGTCGGCGTCACGACGCGAATCACCCCGTCGACCCTGCCGCCTTGCCGGGCGACCTCTTTGCGCAGCGTGACTTCTTTCACGAACGGCAGTTCGTGCAGTCGCTCCACGCATCGGTGGATCATTTCGTCGTTTGGAGGAAGCATGTCCGGAATAGTAACGTGTCTATTAGTAATAGACAAGACAACAAATAGAACTTGCGACCGGCCGGATCATGTAGGCGTAGCTATTGCCGTCGTTTGGAGCCTGGGTCAAAGCCGAACGCTGTGGTGCCCCCACCTGGACTCGAACCAGGGACCAGCGGATTATGAGGGAAAACTAGACGGGCGCCGTTTCGAGGTTTTTCGGAAACGGCGCCCATTTTTCTGTCCACCGCTTCCACCGGTGTCCATGGCTTCCATGCTGGTGCGTAGAGTTTGCGTAGAGTTCGGTCGGCAGGGGCGACGGTCGTTGCTTTCATTTCGGTCGGCCCGTACCATCGGATCGGGCCGATAAGGCTGTGCTGAACGGCGTTCTGCGTGGTAGGGGTCATCCGGTGGCGAATTCGAACCCGGTGAAGATCGAGGGCTTGTGGAAGGAAGGGTTCGCCCTGGATGTTCATACGCTCAGCAGCGACTATCTGGGCGACGATGAGTTCGGCCATCCGATCTTCCGCACCACTCGGACAGAACTTGGAGAGCTGCTGTACCGGCTCAAGTACCAAGGGGATGCCTCTGCGGTCGACGGGATCGTCGAGGCGGCTTTCGCCTTCGTCAGATCCTGGAATCCGGGCGCGGAGATCATCGTACCGGTGCCCCCGACCAGGGCGACCCGACCCCACCAGCCCGTGGTCACGCTCGCGACGGCCCTCGGGACGCGCCTTGGCCTTCCAGTAAATTCCGATTGCGTCCGCCTTCGCAAGGACATCCCGGAACTCAAAGACGTGTTCGATTTCGAAACTCGCCTTCGCTTGCTGGAAAACGCTCACGAGGTGGATCCGACGGTGGTCGCCGGACGGAGAGTTCTGTTGTTCGACGACTTGTTTCGGTCCGGAGCCACGATGAACGCCATCACGAAGGGCCTCCGTGCGGCTGGCGCCACGGAAGTGTTTGCGCTGGCGATTACCCGCTCTCGGAGCAAGAGATGAGCAAGGTGTTCATTGGAGGCTCGCGCCGAGTCACCCGTCTTCCTTCGGTGGCTCGCCAGCGCATCGATCGGATGATCGCGCGGAAGCTCCCCATCGTGATCGGGGACGCCAACGGTGCTGACAAGGCGGTCCAGGCGTATCTCGCGGACCGTCGATACGATGCCGTGGAGATCTTCTGCGTTCGTGGAAACTGCCGCAACAACCTCGGAGGATGGAGGGTCCGAGAGGTGGCGGCTCCCCATTCTCGCCGTGACTTCGCGTTCTATGCCTCAAAGGACGAAGAAATGGCCAAGGACGCCGATGTCGGCTTCATGATCTGGGACGGCAAGAGCTTCGGAACGCTGGCGAACGCCTTCAGGCTCATCGACCAGGGAAAGAAGGTCGTTGTCATCGTCAGTTCCGCAGAGACGTCCGTCACGACGATTCGCAGCCAGGGTGACTGGAATCGATTCGTTTCCGATTGCGCTCCCGACTTGAGAGAACGCCTCGCAAAGATCGCTCAGCCCACCACCGCTATGACGTCCGGCGAAAAACGCGCCGGACTGTTCTGACGAATGCCAATTCCCGGCGCCGTGGGCCAGCGCTACCTCGGCGGACCGTGACGCTCCCCACGGCACCACTCCGATTCGAGAGAATCGACGAGATCAGGATCGATGATCCGCACCTCTTGCTCTCCGGCGAAGAGAGTGGTGAACCGGACATTGCAGATCGGGGTCTTGCACTTCACGAAGTGGGAACCGAACTTGGCCGCCGCCGCATCTCGGCGAGCGTCGTGGCGCCATTCGCCTCGCCGAAAGACCCCCACGCAAAGCTGACCGGGAAGATGTTCGCTCGCACAAATACACCGCCGCCCACGATGAAGTGGCGCGGGGCGTGCAATTTGAACAGGAAGAGTTCTCCTCGTCGAAATACGCGGTTACCGGCCGGCTGCCAGAAGTTGACATCGTCGAGCGATGGCTGGCCAGCCAGCAGCTCGTCCCAGTCCCCGTCCGTCACGCCGACGTCGAGATCCATGCTGCGCGGCCCCCCAAGTGGGCCAGAGTGTCTCTGAGTTGAGAGTAAGAAGCTCGAATATCGGCGACGGAGCACCGCGGTGCCGGGCTCGACGTCCTTCGCCTCCGGTACGAGCCCGAAGCCGACGCGCAGGAATTCGAGGTTGCGGAATTGTCCCTGGGTGATCACGGCCGGGGCGTCAGGATTCCAAGGGAAGTTGCGTGGTGAAGGCCCTGGCCTGAGCGTCCGAGCCTCTTCGTCTTGACGGGCGGAAAGGCAAGCAGCGGCGCTCTCGATCTGAGATGCGCAAAATCCAAGAGCCGATCGACGTCAGGAAAGGCCTGCGAACATTGACCGAAAACAGCATTACCGTTTTGTGGAAGCGCGCGGGCGCGCTACTGCGCGCCGCTACGTGGCGGTCGTGGCCTGGGGCGTGGGTTTGCGCCTCGTGTAGAGGAGGTCGTAGGCGAGGAGCACAGGGTCATGCGGCATACAGGAGTTTCCCCTCACGAACAATCGTCGACGGAAACGATGCCTTGAGGTGAAGGCGTTCCTCGAAGGCCTCTCGCGTCCACACGAGCACGTCTACCGCAGTGTTGATTCCTCG
>JANPEZ010000058.1:0-47234 GCA_031423155.1 Actinomycetes bacterium | reverse complement strand
GTACGCTTCGCAACGGGATTGACCACGCTCTCGAACGAAACTCAGGTTCTCGTGCAAGAGTTCGGCCGCCGTTCCGTGACGTCCGGCTTGGTTCGCAAGACCCGCCAGGTTCAGCCGGCAGGAGGAGATGCCAACGCCATTGTCGACCTCGGTGGCGGCCACCAGCGCCTGGCGATAGAGCTGTTCCGCCTCATCAAGGTCGCCCGAATCCCACGCCCTACCGGCTCGAAGCTTCAGATCTTGAAACCTATCCGTGAGGCCCCCCAACCGCATGGCGAGGTCCGAAGCTTCGTCCGAAGCAGCGATCGCAGCTAGGTGGTCGCCCTGCCGATACGCCGCAGCGGCCGACGCCGAGAGGAGTCGGATCCGCGTCTGGTCTTCGACGTCCGAAACGGCCAATCCCTTCGCCAACCAGGATCGGGCTTCCGCGTGTCGATCTCGCATGATCCAGTAGATCGGAAGGGCGACGGTGATCGCCCGCACGAGGTCCAGATCGCCCACAAGCATTCCGAAGTCGACGGCGGCCCTGAGGTTGTCGATCTCCGGGTCCAGCGCTGCTACTACTCGTTCCTCCGGCTCGCCGGCCTGTATTTCGGCATCACAACGCTCAGCCAGCTCCCTGCACCATCGGCTGTGAGAACGTCGACTCTCTTCGGCCTGGCCTCGAGCTTGGAGCTGCTCGGCGGCGAATCCTTGGATCGAGCTCAGCATCCACAGCCGGGGCTCGTCGTCGTTCCGTCGCTGCAACATGCTCTTGTCCAGCAGGCCCTGGAGAACATCGGGTCCGGCGTCTGCAACCGCTTCAGCCGCAGTGACCGTGCACCCTCCGACGAACACGGACAGGCGATCGAGCGCCGCCTGTTCCTCCGGTGTCAGGAGCTCGTAGCTCCAGTCGATGGTCGCGCGCAGAGTGGCCTGCCGCGGATCCACGTCATTCCCCCCCTTCAACAGATCCAAACGCGAAGACAGACGTCCCAGGAGCTGCTCGGGAGTGAAGAGCTTGAGTCGGGGCGCTGCGAGCTGAAGTGCAAGAGGGAGTTTGTCCAAGCTTCGGCAGATCGCTAGCACCTGGGGTCCGTCGTCAACCGAGACCCCGCTGGCCGTCGCCCTTGCCAGGAAGAGCTCGACGGCGTCGTCGTCGTCCATCGCAGGGACGGGGTACTCCTGCTCCGCGGCAACATGCAGCCGCTCCCGACTCGTCACCAGGAATGTGGGGCCCTCTGCCATAGCCAAGAGTCCGGCGACGTTCCTTGCGATCTCAGGCAAGAGATGCTCGGCATTGTCTACGAGGATGAGTGTTCTCTTCCCGCCGAGCTGTCGCGCCAGAGTCTCCATCAGAGGGGTTTGCACCTCCTCCGCGATATCGAGCGCCGTGGCGATCTTGGAAAGGACGAGGTCTCGGTCGAAGAGAGTGGCGACCGGCACCCACCACACACCATCCGGGAAGGAATCGGCCGCCTCTGCAGCCGCCTGGATGGCCAAGCGCGTCTTCCCCGTACCTCCTGGGCCGGTGAGAGTGAGCAAGCTGACGTCTCGGCTTCGGAGTAAGGCCGCTACGGTTTCCAGATCGTCCGCGCGGCCGACGAAGGGCGTGGCCGGGACCGGCAAGTTCGCGCGGTACAGGGATCTGATAGGCGGATGGTCACCCTCGCCGAGCTGGAAGACTCGCTCGGGGGCAAGCAGGTCCTTGAAGCGGTGATCGCCGAGATCCACCAGCCGGAACTGCTCGGCATCGACGACTCCCGCCGTCGACCTCGAGATCAGTATCTGACCTCCGCTGCCGGCGGCCGCGATCCTTGCGGCGCGATGGACGTCCGCACCCACGTATCCCTCGGATGTTCGAACCGCCGTCCCGGTGTGGATCCCGATACGCACCCGGATGGGGCCCGACCTTAGGTCGCGAGCGCCAGCCCGCGCGGCCTCGAGCGCGCCGCTCGGGGAGGGAAAGGCGAAGAAGAAGGCGTCGCCCTGGGTGTCGACCTCCACGCCGTCGTGACGTTCGAAAGCCTCCCTGAGCACACGGCGGTGCTCCGTCAGTGCCTCCGCATACGCGTCAGCCCCCATCTCGTGTAGGAGTCGGGTGGAGCCTTCGACATCTGTGAACAGGAAGGTGATGGAGCCCTCGGGAAGATCTCGCCGCATCTCGCCACCATATCCCCGAGAGCCGGCCCCGGCGACCGGCGGCGTCCGTCAGCCGGCTGAGGCTGCGCTTCGCACCGCGCGCACTATGTTGTCGTAGCCCGTGCAGCGGCAGAGGTTTCCGGCGAGCGCGATGCGGATCTGGTCCTCGCTCGGATCGGGGTTGGCGCTCAGCAGCGAGGACGCGGAGACCAGCATCCCCGGTGTGCAGAACCCGCACTGAACGCCTCCGAACTCGAGGAACGCGCGTTGCAGCGGCGCCAGCTCCTCGTTGCCGGCGAGTCCTTCGACGGTGGTGACTTGGCGTCCCTCCGCCTGCAGGGCCAGATAGGAGCAGGAGTTCACCGGCTTGCCGTCGAGCATCATCATGCATGCGCCGCACTCGGAGTCGTCGCAGCCTTCCTTCGAACCGGTCAGGCCGATCTCGTCGCGCACGGCCCGCAGCAGGCTCAGGTGCGGGTCTATCTCGACCGGATAGTCGGTTCCATTGACGTTGAGTGTCGCTTCGACCTTCATGCTTATCTCCTCAGGCGCCGTAGAGCGCATCGCTCGCAGGGACGGGGATGGTTTCGCCTCGGGCGCGAGCCAGCGCGCCGGCGATGGCGCGACGCGCGACGACTTCGGCCATCGCGAGCCGGTAGTCGGCCGAGGCGCGGACATCTCCGATCGGCGCTGAGCCTGCCGCGGCAGCTCGGGCCGCGGCGGCAACTGCCGCGTCACCGCCGTCGGTGCCTGTAAGAGCTTGCTCGGCTTCCGCCACACGGTGGATCGTCGGCGCCAACGCAGTGATGGCGATGCGGGCATCGGTGACCGAACCCTCGTTCACCGTCACGACGGCCGTCGCGCCGACCACCGCGATCTCCATCTGACGCCGGTACTCAAGGCGGACGTAGGCCGACCCGGTTCCCGCGGCCGGCTCGGGAAGATCGACCGAGACCAGCAGCTCATCGGGAGTGGCGACGGTTGCGCCCGGCCCGGTCCACAGGTCTGCGATCGGTACTTCGCGCTCGCCACCGGCTCCACGCAGGGTTACGGTGGCGCCGAAGCAGAGCAGCGCGCCGCCGGTGTCCATCGCGGGAGAGGCATTCATGACGTTGCCACCGATCGTGCCGTTGGCGCGGGTAGCGTGCGATCCGACGATCGCAGACGCGTCGGCAAGGGCGGTGTACATCGAGAGGATCGTCGCGTGCGCCGTGATCTCCTCGTGTGACGCGAGAGCGCCTAGGCGAAGTCCGCCGCCCTGCTCGGAGATCCCACGCAACGCTTCGATCCGATCGATCGCGACCAGCGCATCGGGCAGCGGCTTCTTGCCCTGGCGGGAACCCACCACAAGGTCGGTGCCGCCCGCGACGGGCCTGGCACCCGCGCCTATAGCGCCCACCGCTTCTTCGACCGACGTCGCCGACGTGAAGGAGGCCATCACTCGGCCGCCTGTGTGGCGGACCAGACCCGCTCGGGGGTCATGGGCAACTGCCTCACCTGTGTCCCGAGCACCTTCGTGATCGCGTTGGCGATCGCCGCGGCGGTCGGCACCTGCGGAGGCTCTCCCACACCCTTGGAGCCGCGCGGTCCGGCGCCCGAGGTGGGGATCTGGATCCAGTCCACCTCGATCTGCGGCGCGTCGGCGCACGTCACGAGCTTGTAGTCGAGCAAAGCCGGATTGCGCTGGTGTCCTTGGTCGTCGAGCATCGTGCCCTCGCTGAGCGCAAGACCGACGCCCATGACGATGCCGCCGATAACCTGTCCGTCGGCCCCCATCCGGTTCAAGATCATCCCCGAGTCGTGGGCGGCGGCGACCTTGAGGACTCTGACCACGCCCGTCGCCCGGTCCACCTTCACGTGGGCCGCCTGCGTGATGAGCTGCGGTGTAAGGAAGGTCTCGTTGCCGAGCCGCCCGACGCAGCCACCGGTGTCGCCCGCAGGAACCTCGGGCACGTCGCCAGAACCCTTGCCGTGGATCGTTCCGGCTCCGGCTAGATCCGCGATCGTCACCGAGCGCTCGGGCGAACCCTTCACGCGCACCGCGCCTTCCGCCAGTTCGAGGTCCTCCCGGTCGACCTCGAGTTCCTGGGCGGCGGCGTCGAGCAACTGCTCGCGTACGTCGGCGGCCGCGGCCAAGATCGCACGGCCGCTGTTGAAGGTGGTCTGCGAGCCGCAAGAACCCATGTCCCAGTTCGCAGCCGCGGTGTCTTGATAGAGAAGAGTGAAGTCCTCGGGCCTCATGCCGAGTTCTTCCGCGACGAACATCGGCATCGCCATGACGGCGCCGCTGCCGTTCTCCTGGGCGCCGGTGACGATCGTGCCGCTACCGTCGCCGTTGACGTGCACGTACGCGCCCGAGGGCGCCGGCATGCAAGGCCACCAGCCGACCGCGACTCCGATGGCCTCGTCGTCGGGCAGGTCGCGGCCGTATCCGATCATCTCGACCGCACGCTCCAGGGTCTGCTTGATGCCGACCTCCTCGAAGATCTGGCGCGTCGGGCCCTCGGCGCCGGCCTCGATCAACGTGCGGCGCCGCAGCTCGACCGGGTCCATGTCGATCGCGCGCGCGACCTCGTCCATGTGCTGCTCCAAACCCCAGCAGACCTGAGGGGCGGTCGGCGCGCGCACCGAGCCCGAGGGCTGGTTGTTCGTGTAGTTCAGGTGCGACTCCACGAAGATGTTGTCGATCTGATACGGACCGCAGGCGTGCATCGCGGCCATCTGCCCGAGGAACCCGCCCTCGCCGCAATAGGCCCCCTTGTCGAGGACCAGCTTGGATCTGCGCGAGACGAGACGGCCGTCCCGCGTCACGCCGGTCTCGAACTCCATGACGATGCCCTCGCGGCGTTGCGCGATGGCCACGAACTCCTCGCGCCGGCTGAAGACGAGCTTGACCGGCCGCTTGGCGGCGCGGGCCAGCGCCGCCACCTGGGCCTCGAAGTGCAGGTCGCACTTCGCGCCGAAACCACCACCGAGCAGAGGTACGACGATACGTACGTTCGCCTCGGGGACCTCGAGGGTCTGCGCGACACCCGCGCGCGCCGCGTACGGCACCTGGGTCGAGGACCAGATCGTCACCTGGTCGCCCTGCCACTGGGCGAGCACGGCCCTCGGCTCGATCGGCACTCCCTGCGAGGAGTCCGAGACGTAGCGACCCTTGACCACTACGTCGGCCCCGGCCATCGCCGCGTCGGCATCGCCCTTCACGATCGTGTGGTAGGCCATCGTGTTGCCGCTCGCGACGATGTTCTCGTCCTTGCCGTAGGACTCCAGGTCCGGGTGGACCAGCGTGGCGCCGGGCTCCATCGCGGCCAGGAAGTCGCTGACGACGGGTAGGGGTTCGTACTCGACCTCGATCATGGCTGCGGCCTGCGCCGCGATCTCCGGGGTGAGAGCTGCTACTCCCGCGACGATCTCGCCCTCGAAGCGAACGACGTCCTTCGCGAACAGGGTGCGATCCTGCACGAACCCACCGAACCGAACGTCCGGCAGGTCATCTTGGGTGATCACGGCGACGACGCCCGGCAGCGCCTTGGCCTTCGTCGTGTCGATGCTCAGGATCCGCGCGTGCGCATAGTCGGCGTAGCGGAACTTCGCGTAGGTCTGTCCAGTGAGGGTCAGATCGGCCGTGTACCTGCCCGAGCCCGTGACCTTCTCCTTGCCGTCGGGTCGAAGGAACGCAGTCGGGGCAGATGCGGTATCGGTGTCGGTCACGACGCTCCTTCCCAGGCAGGGCTGACGAGGCGCCGAATCATATACCGCCTGTCGGGGGGCCAGACCTGGACTCTCGTGAGGCGGCTATCCGCGGGCTTCGATCGCGCGCCCCAGATCCAGGCGGAACGTACCCTTGGCGATCCTCAGGCCCACGAAAGAGTCGACCTCCGAGACACCCGGAACCTTGCGGATCTCTCGCTGCATGAGGCGGAGGAGGTCATCGCCGTCCTTGGCCACCACTTCGACGAGGACGTCGTAGTTGCCGGTGCACTCGATGACGTAGACGGCCTCGGGGATCTTGCAGATGGCCTCGATCGCGCGCGGCACGTCCGGGCCTGATATCCGCAGTCCCAGGTACGCGAATAGCAGACCGAGTTCGTGAGGCTTCACGTCCGTGACGAACCGGATGGCTTCTATACGCTGGAGCCTGGCCACCCGTGCCCGCACGGTCGCCTCGGCTATCCCGAGGTCCTTGGCGACCGTCGTGAACGGCCGGCGGCCGTCCTCGGCCAGGGCGTCGATGATCTGAAGGTCCAGGTCGTCGAAGGTCTTGCCCGCCATGGCCGCGATTCTCGCAGACGAAAGGACGCGAGACCGCGATATCCGCACCAACTTTCGCGTATATCGGGTATCGCGGGCACCGGAACCGGGCCTATCCTTATCCGCACGAGCGCCCGCCGCATAAGGAGAGTCCGCCGCATGCAGACCGACTACAACGTCAACATCCGTGACGACAAGGCTCCCTGGACCCCCCGTCCGACCCTCAAGGGCTACGACTACACGAGCAAGGAGGTCTACGACGAGGAGCGCGAGAAGATCTGGTGGGCCGACTGGGTCACCGCCGGTCGCTCCGAGGAGATCGCCAACCCGGGCGACTTCATCGTCCGAGACATCGCCGGCGAGTCGGTCCTGATCGCGAGGAACGAAGCCGGCGAGATCCACGCCTTCTACAACGTCTGCGCCCACCGCGGCACGAAATTCATGGACGACCTGGAGGGCACCGGCCACGTCCGCAAGGCGTTCAAGTGCCCGTACCACGCCTGGACCTACGACCTATCCGGCAACCTGATCGGCAGCCCCAACGTCGCCGAGGACGAGTACTTCGACCGCTCGCAGCACCCGCTCCACAAGGTCCATGTCGGTGAGTACGCGGGCTTCCTATTCGTGAACCTTTCGCGGGAAGAGCCGCGCCCGCTCATCGAGGCGCTCAAGGACGGCGCCGAAACCATGACCGTCTTCGAGCGCTTCAAGATGGAAGACCTCCGCATCGGCGCGCGCATCGTCTACGAGGTCGAGGCTAACTGGAAGGTCATCGTCGAGAACTACAACGAGTGCCTCCATTGCCCGACCATTCACCCCGAGCTAGTCCAGGTCGTTCCCCTATTCCGTTTCGGAGAGGTCTGGGACGAGGCAATCCGCGACGACGGCAACCGCATGATGGCTGGCGCGACCAGCTTCACCGCAACGGGTTTCAGCGACCTGCCGAAGTTCCCGAACCTACTGCCCGAGGACTACGAGATGTACTACGGCAGCTACGAGTTCCCGAACCTGATGCTGAACCTGCACCCGGACTGCGTCATGTACTACATCGGCTACCCGAAGGGCCCAAACCACACGACCATCGTCTCCGAGTTCCTGTTCCGTCCCGAGACCATCGACAGCGACGACTTCAAGCCCGATCCCGTCGTGGATTTCTGGGACACGATCGGCCGACAGGATTGGGGAGTCTGCGCGCGCGTGCAGACCGGCATCGGCTCGCGCGCCTACGAGGCCGGCGTCTACCCTCGCCAAGACCGCTTCCTCTATTGGTTCAACGAGGAGTGGCGCCTGAAGATGGGCCGCGGGATCCTCGGCTAGACATCCCAGCCGGCATCCACGGGGATGTCGTGGCCGGTGATGTTCTTCGCGCCGGCCGACAGTAGGAAGTCGATGGCGTCGGCTATGTCTTCTTCCTCCACGAAACGGCCCAGGGCGGTCTGCGAGGCGAAGTCGGCGTATACCTGCTCGGGAGTCCTGCCGAGCTTGGCGGCCTTGGTCGCGACGATCTTGTCCATGCGGGCGCCGTTGGTGACGTTCGGACAGACGTCGTTGACGGTTATGTCGTGCGGTCCCAGTTCCAGCGCAAGGGTTCTGGTGAAGCCGCGGATCGCCCACTTCGAAGAGGAGTACCCCGAGCGGTTGCGGTAGCCGCGCAGGCCGGACGTCCCCGCGATGTTGACGATGCGTCCGCCTCCCCGGGCGATCATGTGGGGTATGGCGTGCTTGCAGGGGAGGAACGTGCCGATCACGTTCAGCTCGAGGATGTTGCGGAACTCCTCGGCTGGGTATTCCTGCGCGGGGGTCTCGATCGGACCGGTGCCTCCGGCGGTGTTGACGAGGAAGTCGATGCCGCCGAAACGCTCGGCCGCCGCCGCGGTCATCGCGGCGACTTGGCCTTCTTCCGTCACGTCGCAGGTGACGACGAGGCTTTCGCGGTCCGGGTACTTCTCGTCCAGAACTTTGGCGTGAACTTCGAGGGCTTGCGTGTCGCGGCCGACCAGAACCACGTGGGCGCCGTCACGGGCTAGGTGCTCGGTCACGACGCCACCGATGCCCTTGGCGGCGCCGGTCACGATCGCGACCTTGCCCTCGTGTGGCTTCATGCCTTCCTCCTCTTGGATGGTTTCTTGGCGATGCGAGGGCCGATGGGCGGAACGTGGTCTCCGAGCGCTTGAGCGATCTCTTCGGCTCCGTCGTGGATGCGGTGGATCAGGTCACCGATGCGCTCTTGAACCAGCCGCGCGCTCGGGCCGGCGATGCCGATCGCGCAGACGATGGCGCCGCTGGTGGAAAGGATCGGAACCGCCAAACCCCATACGCCGAGGTTGGTCTCCTCGAAGGAGCTGGCCCAGCCGGCATCGCGGATGCGGGCGAGCTCTTCTCGTAGCAGTCCTGGCTCGCTGATCGTGTTGTGACATAGATGCTCGAGCGGATGTGCGAGCGCTCGGTCGAGTGCTTCGGATTCCATATAGGCCATCAAGACCTTCTGCGAGGCGCCGGCGTGAAGCGGCAGTTGGCGTCCCGGGGTGACCGAAAGCCTGAGCGGCTGCGAGGTCTCGACCCGCTCCAGACAGACGCCCTTGTCGCTGCGCGGGGTAAGAACCGTGAGCAGCGAGGTCTCTCCTGTGTCGCGAGAGAGGCGCCGAAGCGCCGGCAGCGCGACGGACCTGAGGTCCACGACCGAGCGTGCGCGGTCGCCCAGGTGCAGCGCCGCGATGCCGAGGCGGAATCGTTTGGTCTCCTCGTGCTGACTGACGTAACCGCGTCGCGCGAGCGCCGTAAGGATGCGGTGGGCGGTGGGAACGGGCAGAGCGAGCGAGCGCGCGACCTCGGTCGCGGTCCACTCCGGCCGATCCTCGTCGAACAGTTCCAAGATCGCGAAGGTGCGATCCAACACCTGGAAGGAGGATGTGGGCTGCTCCGGTTCCGTGGTGCCGTTCACGGCCGAAACCCGCTTCACAGTTTCACCACCACCATGCGTTCTGTCGTCATCTCTCGGACGGCGTCGTGCGGTCCTTCCTTCGTATTGCCGGAGGCTTTGACTCCGCCGTATGGCATCTGATCCACGCGGAACTGCGGCGCCTGGTTCACGGTCACACCGCCGAAATCTAGTCGCTGGATCGCGTCGAGCGCCGCGGGCAGGTCCCGTGTGAAGATGCCTGCCTGAAGTCCGTACTCGGTGTCGTTGGCCATATCGATCGCCTCGTCGAGACCGGCGAAGGTCGCCACCGAGATCACGGGCGCGAAAGCCTCCTTCTTCCAGACGGCTGAGTTGGTGTGGACGCCATCGAGGACCGTCGGCTTGAGGTAGCCCTCGCCGAACGTGCCGCCGGCGTGGGCGGTGGCGCCTTGCGAAACCGCCTCGTCCACCAGAGCGTGAACGCGGTCGCGCGCTTCATGCGTGATAGACGGGCCGGTGTCGGTGTCGGGCTCGGCGGGGTCGCCCGCCTTCTGCGCCTCGGCGGCGCTCACCAAGGCGCTGAGGAAATCGTCGTGGACGTCGCGATGGACGATCGCCCGCTGCACCGAGATGCACGACTGACCGGCGAACGCGTAACCGCTTCCGGCGCAGGCGTTCGCGGCCACCTCCAGATCCGCGTCGGCGCAGACGATCACCGGCGTCGAGTTGCCGAGCTCCAGGGTCACCCGCTTGCGGTGCGCGCGACTCGCCAGGTCCCACCCGATCGCAGCCGAGCCCGTGAAGGTCATGAGCGCGACCCGGTCGTCCTCTATCAGCACATCGGCGATCTCCGATGGAGGGCCGACCAGCACGGACATCCATTCCCGGGGAAGCCCCGCGTCGTGGAACGCGCGGACGAGTTCGATCGCGGCAAGAGGAGCCTTGTCGGCGGGCTTAAGAACGACACCGCAGCCGGCCGCGACCGCCGGTCCGATCTTGTGAGCGGCCAGCGTCAGCGGGAAGTTGAAGGGAGTTATCGCCCCGACCACCCCGACAGGCACCCGGACGGTCAGGCCGAGGTGGCCGACGCCGGCGGGGTGCGCGTCGAGCGGTACGCCGCGACCCGAGAGGGTCCGCGCCTCCGCGGCCGAGAAGATCAACGTCTGGACGCAACGGTCGGCCTCCATCAGCGCCTGTTTGATGGGCTTGCCGTTCTCGGCCGAGATCATGCGGCCGAAGTGCTCCCGGCGTGCGGCGACATCGGCCGCCACTCGATCCAATATGGCTGCTCGTTCGGCCGCGGGAAGGCCCTTCTTCATCGCGCTCCACGCTGCGCTGACCGCGGCACGTGCTGCGCCATGGCCTACGGAGGGCACCGCGCCGACTTCGCGGGAGTCCCAAGGGGAGCGGACGAGGAACGTTCCTTCGCCGTCCCGGACATCTTCGCCGGCGACGATCAGTGGTGTGATGGCTGTGGCTTGCTGCGACACCTTGCCTCCCGGTTTGACCGTTCGCGCGCGGATGGTAGCATCCGCCTTCCAAGAGCCGAAATGCCTTCTCGCGTCATGAGAAGGTACCACGAAGCGAAGAGGAGCTGAGATGGACAGACCGGACCTGGAGCTGATGAAGGGCGCGATCGACATGCACGCCCACACGGCTCCCGCGCTCTTCAACCGCCATATCGACGACGCGGCGTTGGCCCAGTACGCGATCGAGTACGGGATGCGTGGCTTCGTTCTTAAGGACCACGATGCTTCGACGACCGGGCGGGCCTACTACGTGAACCGCATGTATCCGGAGGTCGCGTCCTTCGGTGCCGTCGTGTTGAACCGATCGGTCGGAGGGCTCGACCCTTACGTCGCCGAGGCCGCCATCCACTACGGGGCGAAGATCGTCTGGATGCCCTCGAACCACTCCAAGTATCACGCCGACTACTTCGACATGCCCGACTATCCTCAGTTCGGCCGGCCGAAGAAGCAGCTTGCCGGAGAAGGCGTCACGGTTTTCGAAGAAGACGGCAAGACGCTGACCAAAGCCGCGCGAACGATCTGTGAGGTCGTCGCCGAGAACGACGTTTGCCTAGCTACCGGTCACCTTTCCCTGGCCGAGATCCGCGCTCTCCAGGACGCCGCCTTGGACGCCGGCGTCTCGCCGCGCCGCTTCATAGTCACTCACGCGAACTGGTCGCTCTGCAAGCTGGACCTGGACGTGCAACGCGAACTGATGGACAAGGGCGCGATCTTGGAATACGTCGCCTGCACCTGTACCTCGCCGATCTTCTGGGAGCAGCAGCCCGGAGAACTCGGCGAGTGGATCAAGACCTTCAAGGGCGAGAATCTCGTCTTCGGCTCGGACCTCGGGCAGTTCGCGGGCCCGCCCCAGCCGGAGGGTCTTCGCATGCTCATGGCCGCGCTGCTCGGCGTCGGCGTGCCCTACGAGTACCTGGAGAAGATGCTGAAGGTGACCTCGGCCGAGGTGCTCGGGCTGGATGCCGGGTGGACCCCCGCCGATCCGAGCGCCGCCCGCGAGCACCCGTCGATGATCCACGAGGAAGGAGCACGATGAAGTTCTGGCACCCCTTCGCCGACATGGCGGCGGTTTCCGAAAGCGGTGCACTGCAGATCGTTCGGGGCGAGGGCTATCACATCTGGGACGCGGACGGCCGCCGCTACCTGGACTCGACCGCGAGCCTCTGGTACTCGATGATCGGTCACGGCCGGACCGAGATCGCCGACGCGGTGTCCGCGCAGATGCGCGAGCTCGAGGCCTACTCCACCTTCGCCGACCTTTCCAGTCCCGTCGTCGATGCCCTGGCCGAGAGGGTCGCCGCGCTCGCCCCCGTTCCCGATTCCAAGGTCTTCCTTACGAGTGGCGGTTCGGACTCGATCGACACCGCGCTGAAGATGGCCCGCCACTTCTGGGATCTGCGCGGTGAGCCCGGCCGAACGGTTCTGATCCGTCGCGAGAAGGCGTACCACGGCATGCACACGGCCGGAACGTCTCTCGCCGGCATCGTTCCCAACGCGGAAGGTCACGGCAAGCTGATCGAGGACGTGATCGAGGTTCCCTGGGACGACGCCGACGCCCTCTTCGGCGCGATCCAGGAGAAGGGAGCCGACCGCGTTGCCGCTTTCTTCTGCGAACCGGTCATCGGCGCCGGCGGTATCTATGCCCCTCCGCCCGGCTATCTGGAGAAGGCGCGTCAGGTCTGCAAGGACGCCGGCGTGCTGTTCATCGCCGACGAGGTCATCACCGGCTTCGGCCGCATGGGCGATTGGTTCGCAAGCGGCCGTTGGGCCCTGGAGCCCGACATCATCACCTGCGCCAAGGGCATCACCAGCGGGTACCTGCCGCTCGGCGCGGTGATCGCGGCACCACGCGTGTGGGAGGCCTTCTGGGCCGAGGGCGCCGGTATGTGGCGTCACGGATACACCTACTCGGGTCACGCAACCGTCGCCGCCGCGGCGATGGCGAACCTCGACATCATCGAACGCGAAGGCCTCATCCAGCGAGCCCGCGAGCTGGAAGACGAACTGGCGCAGGCACTTTCACCGCTAGCGAGTCACTCGTTGATCTCCGAGGTGCGCGCGGGCTGCGGAGCGATGGCCGCAGTCCAGATAGACCCCGCCGCGCAGGCCGCCGATCCCGGGCTCCTTGCTCGCGTGGTCCCGGTCTGCAGGCGAGCCGGGATAATCGGGCGCACGCTCGTGGGTGGGTCTATCCACATCTCGCCTCCGCTCATGTTGGATCAAGATGGCATCGACGAGTTGGTAACCGGATTGAGCACAGCGCTCGACGAACTGGAGGCAGGCCCGTGATCGTCGGGGTACCCAAGGAGGTCAAGAACCACGAGTACCGGGTGGCGGCGACCCCGGAGGGTGTCCGCGAACTCACCCGCGCCGGTCATGAAGTGGTGGTGGAAACGACGGCGGGGGACGGGTCAGCGATCTTGGACTCCGACTACGAAGCCGCAGGTGCGCGGATCCTTGCCAGCGCCGATGCGGTCTTCGCCGAGGCCGACCTGATCATCAAAGTGAAGGAACCTCAGCCCTCCGAGTACGAGCGATTCAAGGAGGGGCAGGCGCTCTTCACCTACCTGCACCTGGCCGCCGACGAGGGACTCACGAGGTTCCTGATGGGGCGCAAGGTTCGCGGGATCGCCTACGAGACGGTTCAACTTCCCGACGGGCGGTTGCCGCTGCTCGCGCCGATGTCGGAGATCGCCGGACGCATGGCCCCGCAGGTGGGGGCGGCCGCTCTGGAGCGCCCCAAGGGAGGACGCGGTGTGCTGATTGGCGGCGCGGCCGGAGTCGCCCCCGCCAACGTCGTCGTACTCGGTGGAGGGATGGCCGGCTCAAACGCCGCGCAGATAGCCGCCGGCATGGAAGCTCAGGTCACCATCGTGGACAAGAACGTCGAGCGGCTACGCGAGATCGACCGGATCTGGCGGGGGCGGATCCAGACCGCTGCTTCCTCGGCGCTGGCCGTCGAGCGGTTGGTCCTTGCCGCCGACCTCGTCGTCGGCGCGGTGCTGGTTCCGGGAGCCAAAGCGCCGCATCTGGTTTCGGCCGAGCAGGTGTCCCGGATGCAGCCGGGGTCGGTACTCGTGGACATCTCGATCGATCAGGGCGGCTGCTTCGAGACCTCGCACGTCACGACTCACGCCGATCCGACCTACGTCGTGGACGGCGTGGTGCACTACTGCGTCGGCAACATGCCGGGCGCGGTGCCGCGTACTTCCACCTACGCGCTGACCAACGTGACTCTTCCGTACGTGATGGCGATCGCTGCTCGCGGCGCTGATGCGGCCGTTGCCGCCGATCCCGCGCTCGCGCTCGGCGTCAACACCTGGGACGGCTCGGTTACGAACGCCGGTGTCGCGGAGGCTCACGGTCTCGCAGCGACCCCTCTCGCCGAGCTGACCGCGTGAGTCGCCTTCTCATCTATCGGGAAGAGCTTGTTGCTCATGAGAAGCGCGACCTAGCATCTGCGCGACTCTTCAAGGGGTAGCGATGTTCGTCAAACCTTTCCGATACGAGCGAGCCGACTCTCTCGCCGACGCCGCGGCCGCGCTTCGTGGGGCCGGCGGCTCCGCCAAGGTCATCGCCGGAGGACAGAGTCTGCTCCCGATGATGAACCTGGGTCTGCTCGATCTGGAAGTGGTCGTGGACGTGTCTCGAATCACCGAGGCCCGCGGCGTTTCTGAAGACGACGGTTACCTGCGGATCGGAGCACTGACGCGCCATCGCGAGTTGCAATCCGACCCGCTCGTCATCACCCATCAGCCGCTGCTCGCGGCTGCCGCATCCAACGTCGGCAGCTCGAGGATCCGCGCCCGAGGGACGCTCGGCGGCTCGCTCGCACACAGCGATCCCTCGGCCGAGCTTCCCCTGGCGATGACCGCGCTCGGCGCTGAGTACCAGCTCACCAACGGGTCTTCCAGTCGAACCGTCATGGCCGATGAGTTCCATAGCTCTTACTTCACAACGGTTCTCGCCGAAGACGAACTGCTCGCGTCTGTGCGCGTTCCCAAGCTCGGTCCCGGATGGGGCTGGGGGTTCAGGGAGGTTTCGCGCAGGCCGGGGGACTTCGCGCTCGTGGCCGCCGCCACGCTGGTCCGAGTGGCGGGCGGCGAGATCGTCGAGTCCCGCGTCGCGCTGGCGGGAGTCTCGGAGCGACCGCTCAGACTCGGCGCGGTTGAGTCGTCGATCACGGGCGCGAAGCTCGACGATCTCGAGAACAGGATCGGCGCCATAGAGGGACTCGACCCGGTCACCGATACGAGCGCGACCTCCGAGCACCGGCACCATCTCGCTCGCGTTCTGACGTTGCGCGCGCTCGCCGACGCGTACACGAAAGCGGTCGCGTGAAGCCGGTCACGTCGACCGATCTGGCCGTGACGATGACCGTCAACGGCCGCAGCGTCACCCGCGTGGCGGGCGGTCACATGACCTTGCTTCGCTGGCTCCGCGACGAGGCCGGCGTCGTCGATCCGAAGTACGGCTGCGGCGAGGGTGTGTGCGGCGCCTGCACTGTTCTCGTTGACGACGAACCCGCCAGCGCGTGCATAGTTCTTGCGGCGCAGTGTGACGGCACGCAGATCCGGACAGCCGCCGGACTCGCCGACGAAGACGGGCAGCCCAACGCTTTGCAGCGGGCCTTCCACGAACGCCACGGCGCCCAGTGCGGTTTCTGCACCCCCGGCATGCTGATGTGCGCGACCGCCATGCTCGCGGACGGCCGCGCCCGCTCGCGCGATGAGATCCGAGAAGAACTGCACGGCAACCTGTGTCGTTGCACCGGCTACCAGCCGATAGTCGATGCGATCGAAGACGCCCAGGGGGCGCGGACGCCGTGAGCCTCGACGAGATCCGTAGATCGAAGGCCGACGAACTTCGCATCGTCAACAAGCCGCTCGCGCGTCACGACGCCGCCGAGAAGATCGCGGGCTCCACCAGATACGCGGGCGATCTCGCGTTCGAGGGCATGCTTCACGCGCGGCTCGTTCGCGCCCAGGTTCCCTCCGCTCGTCTCACCCGCCGCGACGTGACCAGCGCCCGCGAACTCCCCGGAGTCGTCGCCGTCCTCCTCGGCGAAGACGTCCCGAACAACGAGATCAGCGTCGACGTCCCGGGCCAGACGATCGCGGTCGGGGCCCTCAAGGCGCGCATGCAGGTGCTGGCCACGGACCGCATCCGATTCCACGGCGAGCCCATCGCGCTCGTCATCGCCGATCACGAGGATGCGCTGGCAGCCGCGTGCGAGGCCGTCGAGATCGAGTACGAGGATCTGCCGGTCGTCTCCGAACCCGAGCAAGCTCTGGAAGAAGATGCCTTCGCCGTTCACGACTCCGGCAACCTCCTCGCCGAGTGGAACATCGACCTGGGCGATGTCGACGCGGCGTTCGCCGGAGCCGACGTCGTGATCGAGGGCGAGTACCGGACCCAGTTCGTCGATCACGCCTACCTCGAACCGGAGGCCGGCGTCTCGTGGATAGACGACGACGGAGTTCTGAACCTGCGCGTCGCGACCCAGGTCGTCGAGCACTACCGCGACGTGGCGAAGATCCTGGGCGTGCCGGACTCCAAGGTGCGCGTCATCGCGCCCTACGTCGGCGGCGGATTCGGCGGCAAGGAGGATATGACCGTCGAGCCGTACCTGGCGCTCGCCACCTCTCACACCCGCCGGCCGGTACGCATGCAATGGACCCGCAACGAGTCCCTGCTCGCCCGCGCCAAGCGCCATCGCAACCACATGCGCTATCGCACCGCCGCCTCCAGCGACGGCACGATCCTGGCTCAAGACATCCAGATCCTCTCCGATGCAGGCGCTTACGCGTATCTGTCCGCGCTGGTCCTGCTCTATTCGTCGGTCCACGCGTGTGGGCCTTACCGCGTCGAGAACGTCCGCATCCGATCGAAGACGGCCTACACGAACAACCCTCCAACGTCGGCGTTCCGAGGTTTCGGCGGCATGCAGGTGGTTCTCGGGTACGAGTCCCAGATGGACGAGCTGGCGAAGAAGCTGAACATCGACCCCGGCGAGATCCGCAAGCGGAACTCGCTGCACCGAGGCGACAAGCTCCCGGTCGGCCAAGAGATCATCACCGAGGTTCAGCTCGCCGAGACCATCGACGCGGTTCGCGAGCGCGCGGGTGACAAGCCGCAACCCTCGCACTCGCGCGCGGCCGTCGGCCGAGCGATCGCTTCCAACATGCAGTCTTACGGGCGCCTCGTCTGGCTGAACGACTCGGCCGCGGCGTGGATCGGATTCCAGATGGACGGCTCGCTCACCGTTCGCTGCGCCGTCCCCGACATCGGAGGAGGCCAGGCCAGCTCACTCGCGCAGATCTCCTCTGAAGTTCTCGGGGTCGACATGGACCGGATCAGCGTTCACTTCGGGGACTCTGCTCTCAATCCGCTCGCCGGAACGACGACCGCCACGCGTCAGCTGCTGATGTCGGGCAACGCGACCTACGAAGCCGCCACGATGCTGCGCGACCAGGTTCTCGACGCGGTCGCCACTGAGACCGGTCAGCCGCGGGAGGCCCTGACCCTCACACCCGACGGGATCGCCACTCAAGACGAGACCATGCCGCTCCAGAAGGCCCTCCAGATCTGCCGCCGCCGAAACGTTGCGGTCGAAGCGCTCGGCACGTTCTTCGGACCCAAGGGCAAAGAGGTCACGAAGGATCTTCAAGGCGAGCGCCTCTTCCCCGACTTCACTTTCGGCACACATCTGGCAGACGTCGAGGTGGACCTGGACACCGGCCAGGTCAAGATCCTGAAGTACATCGCCGCCCACGACGTGGGGCGCGCGATCAACCCTCTCAGCGTCGAGGGCCAGATCGCGGGCGCCGCGGTCCAGGGGCTCGGCCAGGCGCTGCTCGAAGAGATCGTCATGCAGGACGGCGTGAATCTGACCGGCGGATTCTTCCAATATCTGATCCCGACCGCGATGGACGTTCCCGACATCGAAGCCGTGATCCTTGAGTCCGGCGAGGGCCTGGGTCCGTTCGGCGCGAGAGGCATAGGAGAACCCCCGATCGGCCCGCCGCTCGCCGTGATCTCAAGCGCCATCGCCGACGCCGTCGGCGCCCGTCCTACCACCCTTCCCATCACGCCCGAGCGCGTGCTGCAGTGCGTGCAGGAGGGCTCGCTACCGTAGTTTCAGGCGTCCCAGACCAAGGGCAGCTCAACCGCCGCCCGGTTGGCCCAGCCGTGAACGAAGGGTTCCCGCTTGGGGTCCGGCCGCAGGTTGGGCAACCGAGTGAACATCTCCTCGATCATGATCTGGGCCAGCACCCGGGCGACGTAGTGGCCGATGCAGAAATGGATCCCGTACCCGAAGGTCTGGTGGGCCTGGGGTTCACGATCCAGATCGAATGCGTCCGGGTCGATGAACAGGGCGGGGTCTCGGTTGGCCGACCCGATCACCAAAGAGACCTCGGTGCCCGCCGGGAAGAGAAGGCCTCCGAGCTTGCAGTCCATCGTCGTTCGCTTCTCGGTCATGCCGAACGGAGGAAGCCAGCGCAGACCTTCCTCGATGGCCCTGGCGGACCACTTCGAGACGTCGGCGGCCACGCGGGATGCCTGTTCCGGACGGCTCAGCAACCCGAGCAGCGTATTGGCTGCGGCGTGTGCCGGCTCTTGGATCCCGCCGACCAGAAGCACGCCGACACTGCCGATGAGGTCGTCCACGGAGCGGGTCCGACCCTCGGGCATGCCGTCGCGCAGCATGTGTGAGAGCGCTCCCTCGTCCGGTCGATCCGTCAGAGCCGCGAGGCGCCGATCTAGGTAGTTTCCAACCTCAGCTTTGACGGCGCGGCCCGTCTCGGCCACCTGCGTGTCGCGGCCGAAATCGACCAGGTAGGCGGCGTAGCCGCGGAACCAGCGACCGATCGTCTCGTCGTCGACATCCACGAAGCCCAGGACGTCGCCGACGGCTCGCTGACTGATCGGCTCGAGAAGCTCCCCGCAGACCTCCGCTCCGCCTCGGTCGCGGATAGCGTCGATGTAGCGCGCGGCCGTTGCCCGAAAACCGTCCTCGCGGTAGCCGTTCACGGCGCGCCGGCGGAAAGGAGCGTTCATCGAGCTCCGCAAGGTGCGGTGCGCCGGACCGCTCAGGCTCATTACGTTCGGATCGCCGTAGACGGTGTTGAAAGGGTGCTGGGTGGGGCCGAACACGGCGTCGTTCGAACCGGCTTCGTCGCACAACTCCCATGTCGTCACGAGCACGCGGCCGGTCTCGGGAACGAAGGCGATCGGAAGTTCCCTCCGCATCCACTCGTACGTCGGGTACGGATCGTCCTCCAGAACCTCGAGGCTGATGTCGAGGATCACATCGATGGCGACGCTGCCGTCACCCCGGACCTCGTGGTTCATCGCCAGAGCCTTCCTTCTGAGTGGTTCGACATCGTCGGTCGTACATCTGACCACGTGCAAACGATTCTCATATCGCGAGAATCCCTTGAACCAGGCGAGAAAGACCTCCTACACTCGGGCCTCCGAGCGGCTAACAGGGAGGGACCCAACCATGGTCTACGGCCTCGAGGCGTACGAGCAACGTACACCGAAGTGCAAAACGGCCTGGGAGAGAGCCGCCAAGGTCATACCCGGCGGTGTCGGCAGCGCGATCCAGTTCAAGCCGCCTTATCCCATATACATAGGGGACTCGAAGGGCTCGCGCGTCTGGGACCTGGACGGCAACGAGTACATCGACTACTCCCTGTGTTACGCGGCGATGGTCGCCGGCCACGCGAACCCGGTCATCGCCGAGGCCATCAAGCGCCAGGCCGACCACGGAACCCTCTACGGCATGCCGACCACGCTCGCCGGCGATCTCGCCGAGGAGATCATGCGGCGCTACCCCGGCGTCATCGACATGATCCGGTTCACCCAGTCGGGCGTCGAGTGCACGCAGACCGCGATCCGCCTTGCGCGCGCCGCCACCGGCCGCATGCAGATCGTCAAGATCGAGGGCTCTTACCACGGCGGTACCGACCACCTGCTGGTGTCAACCGGTGGCGCGCCGAAGGAATCGTGGGGCCCCTCCGACGCGCCGGCGTCCACCGCCGACTCCGCGGGCCTGCTACCGGCTTCCACCGAATACACCACGGTCGTTCAGTTCAACGACATCGAGCACATGCGCGCGGCCTTCGACCGCCACGATGGAGATATCGCCGGTGTGATCATCGAGCCGGCGATGACCAACGGCGGCGTTATCCCTCCGCAGCCCGGCTACCTGGAAGCCGTCCGCGCTCTGACCACCGAGAAGGGCGCGGTACTGATCTTCGACGAGGTCAAGGTCGGCTGCCGCATCGCCGAGGGCGGCGCCACCCAGCTCTACGGCGTCAAGCCCGACCTCGTCACGCTCGCCAAGGCGATCGGCGGCGGCGTTCCCGTCGGAGCGTTCGGAGGCAAGCGCGAGCTGATGGAGATGGTCACCCCGCTCGGCCCGATGGTGCACTTCGGCACCTACAACGCGAACCCCCTCGGCATGGCCGCGGGCCTGGCATGTCTAACTCAGGTCATGACGACCGAGCGTTACGTAGAGATGACGCGCTTGGGCACCAAGCTCGCCGACGGCCAGCGCAAGATCATCGCTGACATCGGCATGGCGGCCTGCGTCACGCAGGTAACGACCCTCGGCGGCATCCTCTTCCACCCGGAGGAGCCGAAGAACTTCCGCGAGGCCGCGCGCTGCGACGCCGCGCGTTGGGACGACTACTGGTTCGGCATGCTGAGCAACGGCGTCATCCCCATGGGCAGCGCCTGGTTCGAGGAATGGTCGATCTCGGCCGCCCATACCGACGAAGACATCGACCGCACGCTCGAAGTGACCAATGACGTCCTGACGGCGATCGCCTCCGGGGCCTGACGACCTTACCGCCGAGGAAGATCCGCATTGGATAACGGTCTGGACCCCGATAGTCGAGAAGTAGCGCCCGCATGACCGGCCCCGTCGATCGAGCGACGGTCGCCGAACTTACAGCCGACCCCTATCCGGTCTACGAGCGCATGCGCCGCCAGACGCCGGTCTGCTACGTGCCCTCGGTCGACCTTTGGTTCGTGACGCGCTGGGCGGATGTCGTCGCCGGCGCGGAAGACGCCGTGAGGTTCCCGGCTTCGATGCCAGGCTCTCCGCTCGACAGAACCCTCGGCGGTCGGAGCGTCCTGACGGTAGACGGCCAGGAGCACGAACGGATGCGCGCCCCGATGGAGTCGATCCTTCGGCCCAGACTGATCGAGCAGAGCGCCCCTGAGATAGTCGAGCGGATCTGCCGAGAGTTGATCGACGCGATCGCCGCGGATGGTCAGGCCGAGCTGATGAGTACCTTCTGCGAACCGCTCTCGGTCCTGTCCCTTGCCGAGGTCATAGGCCTGCGCGGGCTCGATGCACCGACGCTGCGCCGCTGGTTCCACGAGATCGCCGGTGGAACCTCCAACTACGAGAACGACCCCGTCAAACAGCCGCTTGCCGACGCGACGAGCGCCGAGGTCGACAGCACCCTTCGGGCCCAGTTCGAGGACCAGCTCGCCAACCCGGACGGCACGATGGTCTCGAACATGCTCCACGCCGAGGTCGGAGACCTCGATGAACGGATGGCCGCCTTCATGCCCACGCTCAAGCTCGCGCTGATCGGAGGCCTGCAGGAACCCGGCCACGGCCTGGGTTCGACGCTATCCGGGTTGCTGGCCGAGCCGTCCCAGCGCGACGCCGTTCTGGCAGATCCCGACACGCTCATCAGGAGAGCGGTCGACGAGGGCATCCGCTGGATCTCACCGATCGGCACACAGGGCCGCGGCGCCGGCCCGGGCGCCATCGTCGCGGAAGTCGAGATCCCCGAGGGCGCGAACGTAGGCCTCATGGTCCCCTCCGCCAACCGTGACGAAGAGGTTTGGGGCCCGACCGCCGCGGACTTCGACCTCTTCCGTCCCCGTCACGCGAACGCGGCCTTCGGGTTCGGCAAACACTTCTGCGTCGGCCACCAGCTCGCCCGCGTCCAGATGAGAACCGGACTGCGCAGGCTGTTGGAACGCCTGCCGGGGCTGCGGCTCAGCCGCGAGCCGGTCTTCTCCGGCTGGGAGTATCGGGGACCCGCCGAGCTGCACGTCGCCTGGAACCCTTAGAGCGCAGCCTCTATCGCGGCCCGAACCGGCATCCCCTCGCGAGCGCCCGCATGCTCGACGCTGAGTGAGGCCGCGATCACGGCGCGTCTCGCGGCTTCATACAGGTCGAGGCCCTCGAGCAACCCGGCGGAGAGAACCCCGTTGAAGCAGTCGCCCGCCCCTGTTGCATCGATAGCTTCCACCGCCGGCGCGGGGATCCTCGTCGCGACCTCGCCTTCGTGTATGACCCCGCCTTCGGCGCCGCGGGTCTCCACTATCGTGAGGCTCGCCGGGATATCGCCGAGCATCCCGATCTCCCCTTCGTTCGGAGTCACCAGCGATGTCAAGGGGAGCAGCTCCCTCACCCACACCTGAGCCGGAGCCGGATTCAGCACGAACGGGATGTCACCCGCCCAGCACCACTCCGCCGCCGCCCGCACGGCCGACTCGGGAACCTCCAGGCTGGCCAGTACCAACGATGGCGCGAAGTTGATCAAACCGGCGATCACCATCTGATCCGTCAGAAGGGAATTCGCGCCAGGAGCTACCGAGATCTGGTTCTCGCCTCGGGTGTCTACCCCGATGAGCGCGACGCCGGTAGGGGTCTCCGGCGCTGTGTACACGTACGTACTGACCTGCTCCTCGGCAAGTGCTCGGAGCGCCGCGCGGCCGAGGTCGTCGTCGCCCACCGCACCGATCATCACTACCTGGGGAGTCGTGGGATCGCTGCGGGTCGCGCCCAGCGCCCGAGCGGCCGCGACCGCCTGGTTTCCGCCCTTCCCTCCGTGGTGCTGGGCGAACGTTCCCCCGACGACGGTTTCACCGGGCCCAGGCAACGGGGCGCCGCTCACGACGAGGTCGACGTTGATCGCGCCGACCACCGCGAGTGTCGGCGCAGCCTTCATGCCTGGGCCTGAACCAGCGAGCGCAGGCGGCCGATGAATCGGCCCATGAAGGCCGGTGCATCCACCTCCAAAGCCACCCGGGCGTTCTCGGCGGCTTCCCACCCGACCAGCCAAGGGCTGTGCCGGATGTCGCCCAGGTCGGTCACGGTCATGCCGTGGGTCCAGGGAGCATCCGTCTCGACCTCGACCCGCGTCGACCGAAGCTGCGCGAGCTCGGGGTCGATAGCGATCGCGAGTGCGAGAGGATCGTGCATACAAGCGCCTGAGTAGCCGCGCGCGCGCGCGTAGAACTCGATGTAGAAGGGGACGGCTTCCTGCAGGAATTGAGCGAGTCTGGATCCGGGGGCCGGTTCGCAGATCGAGTCGAGGTCCCCGCGCGTGAGTTGGACCTTCTCGGTGACGTCCAGGCCAACGCAGATCGGTAGCTTGTCTCCCGCGGCGCCGGCGAACCCGCGGAAGACGGCCTGAGCGGCGTGAGGATCGAACCAGATGTTGGCCTCGGCAGAGGGCGTGGTGTTCCCACCCCGTCCGTACGCGCCCCCCATCAGCGCGAATCCCTTCAGCGAGGATGGAAGCGAGGGTTCCTCCAGCAGCGCATTGGCCACGTTGGTCATCGCTCCTGTTGCGACCAGCAGGACTTCCCCCGGCCTCGCGCGCGCGGTCTCCACGATGACCTCGACCGCGGACCTAGCCGATGCAGAGGCCGACGGCGAGGCAAGTTCGGATCGACCGAGACCTCCTTCTCCGTGAACGACCGAGAACGGCTCGTGCGGGCGGACGAGCGGAGCGCCTGCTCCTCGAGCGACCTCGATGTCGGCGCGTCCTGCAAGTTCCAGCACCGCCAACGTGTTCTCCACCGCTCTTTCGACCGTGACGTTTCCCATCACGCATGTCGCGGTGATCAGCTCGACCTCGGGGGAGGCCAGCGCGTACAAAAGCGCGAGCGCGTCGTCGACTCCCGTGTCGACGTCGAGTATCAAAGGTGTGGGGCTCACGGCGGGAGCCTAACCCTCCGCCGGCTGTTAGGCGGGGACGGCCTCCAAGGAGAAGCCGATCAGTGTCGAGGCCACGTCCAGGCAGACTTCCTGCATCCGCATCGGAGATAGCGTCGCATCGTTCATCAGAACCTGGATCGCCAGACCGTCAACCAGCGCGCCGATCCGCATGCCGAGGTCGTCGGCATCGATCCCGTCGGGGAACTCGCCGGTGTCGCGGCCGTGGCGCACGATGTCGGCGATGGACTGGCGCCAGCGCCGGTCCAGGACCTCACGCTCCTTGGCCATCGCGGGGTCTCGCAGGGCGCGTACCCAGATCTCGATCCAAAGCGCCCACTCGTCCAACCGCTCGTATTCGGGGAGCAGCCCGGGGACCGAAAGCTCGATCAACCGCGCGAGCTGTTTGCGAGCCGAGGTCATCCGGCGCATCTCTCGGGACATCTTCAGATAGAACTGATCGTTGGCGAAGGTCAGGGCCTCGACGAGCAGGCGATCTTTGGATTCGAAGTAGTAGAGGATCAAGCCGGGGGAGACCCCGCAACGCTCTGCGATGTCCGAGATGCGAGTCTCGGCCAGGCCTCGGTCGGTGATCACTCGGGCCGCTGCCTCGAGGATCTCCTGGTGCCGGTCCTTCGTCTGCTTCTGCCGGGCCACTGCCCACCTCCGAAAGTTTGAACGGTATGCAAGGGAATCGCCCTATCGGGACCCTTCCCTGACTCGCGGTTCAAGGAACTTTACCCTCATGAGCAGCTATGTCAAACCGGACCCTCGGGATACCGGGGTTGACCCACCGTTCAAAATCTGGCCATAATCTCGCCCGACCGCCCGGGTCCGGCAGGCTCGGGTAGACGCAGCGGCTGAGGGGTCGGGCCGGCGACCGGGGAGACAGACCATGGCCAACACCTACGACGCGATCATCGTCGGCGGCGGACACAACGGACTTACCAGCGGCGCGTACTTCGCCCGCGCAGGAGCCCGCACCGTCGTCCTCGAGGCAAGGAACAAGACCGGTGGAGCAGCCGATACCAGCGCCCCTTTCCCCGATCACCCCGAGATCAACGTGACCACGTACTCCTACGTCATGTCGCTGATGCCGCCGACGATCATCCGAGAGCTGAAGCTCAAGCAGTTCGGTTACGACGTAACGCCGTTCGGGCCCTACTTTCAGGCGTTCCCGGACGGGCGGGCGATCACGGTCTACGCCGACGACGCCGCCAAGTCCTACGACTCCATCGCGCAGTTCTCCAAGAAGGACGCCGACACACTTCCCAAGTGGGAGGAGTGGATGAAGGGCGTATCCGACGTCCTCGGACCGTTGCTGCTCCAGGTTCCGCCGAAGGTCGGCTCCATGGCACTGGGCGATCTGATCGCGAGTGCGCAGACCGCGTGGAAGATGCGCAAGCTCGGTACGCGCGGAGTCGGCGATATCACCCGCCTATTCACGATGAGCGTGTCCGATCTGCTAGGCGACTGGTTCGAGTCAGACGCCATCAAGGGGATGTTGACCGTCAACGGCGTGATCGGTACGTGGGCCGGGCCGGACGAACCCGGCACCGCCTACGTCATGCTGCACCACTCGATAGGTGACGTCGGCGATGGTCACCTCGGCAGTTGGGGATTCCAGCAGGGCGGCATGGGTGCGGTCTCCGACGCCATCCGCTCCTCCGCTGAGCACTTCGGCGCCGAGATCCGCACGGATGCCCGAGTTAAGAAGATCCTCGTCCAGAACGGGCGCACCGTAGGTGTAGCGCTCGAGAACGGCGAGGAACTGCGTGCACCGGTCGTAGTCTCTTGCATCCACCCGCAGATCGCGTTCCTCGATCTCATCGACCGCCAAGAGCTGCCGGCCGATTTCGTCTGGGACATCGAGCGGTGGAAGACCCGCTCCGGCGTCGTCAAGGTCAACGTGGCGATGTCCGAACTGCCCAACTTCACCGCTGCTCCCGGCAAGGACATGCAAGCGCATCACACCGGCTCGGTAGAGCTGTGCTTCTCACCTGACTACGCTGAGCGCGCGTTCCAAGACGCTCATATGGACCGCAAGGCCTCGACCCGTCCGTTCGTCGACGGCACCATCCCCACGACCCTGGACAAGAAGCTCGCGCCAGAAGGCGTGCACGTCTTCTCGATGTACAGCCAGTGGGTGCCCGATGACTGGAACCTGGAGCCGCATCGCGAGGAGCTGGAGGCTTACGCCGACCGCTGCATCGATGAATACAACAACCTGGCGCCGAACTTCAAGGCCTCGATCATCGATCGTCAGATCATCGGGCCCTACGACATGGAGCAGGAGCTGGGTCTGTTGGGAGGCAACATCTTCCACGGGGAGCTGTCGGTCGATCAGCTGTTCCACATGCGGCCGGCGCCCGGCTACGCGGACTACCGCACGCCGATCAAGGGCCTGTACCACGGCTCCTGCGCGACCCACGGCGGCGGCGGCGTGAACGGTATCCCCGGCTGGCAGGCCTTCAACATGGCGAAGAAGGACAAGGCCGTCCGCAAGTCCGCCTCTTCGTGAACCAGCAGGCGGCACCCGAACGCAGCGCCCTCCAGCGCATGCTGGAGGCGCGTTCCGTCGCGCTCGTCGGCGCCAGCCAGAAGGAAGGCTCCCTCGGCCGTCAGATGCTGATCGAGCTTCGCCGCGGCGGGTTCGACGGCGACATCTACCCGGTGAACCCCGGCTACGACGAGATCGACGGGGTGAAGTGCTACCCGTCGATCGGCGACGTTCCCGGGCCGGTGGACCTGGCGATGCTGGGTCTGGCCAACGCCCGGATGGAGGACGCGGTGCGAGCCGCCGCCGACGCCGGGGCGGCCTCGATCGTGACCTTCGCGAGCCTCTACGAGGAGAACACTCCTCCAGGGTCGCCGCCTTTGATGGAGCGGCTGGCCACGATCGCGCGTGATGCCGGCATGGCCTTCTGCGGTGGCAACGGCATGGGTTTTCTTAACCTGGAGACTCGTGTGCGCGCGACGGGCTTCGACACCATCGAGCACATCTCGCTCGGGCCGGTGACGTTCATCTCACACTCGGGGTCCACTTTCGCGGCGCTCGCCTACAACGACCGCGGCATCGGTTTCAACCTGCTGATCTCATCCGGCCAAGAGATCGTAACGACCACCGCTGACTACATGGAGTACGCGCTGGCGCTCGACTCCACCCGCGTCATCGGGCTCGTCATCGAGACCGCGCGCAACCCGGACAGATTCAGGGCGATGCTGGCTCGTGCTGCGGCGCAAGACGTCGCGGTAGTCGCCCTGAAGGTCGGTCGAACCGAGCTGTCCAAGGCGATGGTCACCGCGCACTCGGGCGCGCTTGCGGGGGAACATGGCGCGTACGAGGCGCTCTTCGATGCCTACGGCGTGTTGGAGGTGCGAACGCTCGATGAGATGGCCGACACGTTGGAGCTGTTGTCGTGTCCACGGCGCGTCGTCTCCGGTAGCGGACTTGCGGCGGTAAACGATTCCGGCGGAGAGCGCTCGATGTTGGTGGACCTCGCCGCCGATCTCGGTGTACCGCTCGCTCGGGTCAGTGAGGAGACGCTGGCTTCGATACAGGACACGCTCGATCCCGGGATGCAGGCGGCGAACCCGATGGATGCCTGGGGGACCGGCATCGACGCCGACCGGATATTCCTCGAAGGCTTCCGCGCCTTCCACGAAGATCCGGAGACCGCCGTCATGGCCTTCGCCGTGGACCTGACCCGCCAGGGCGAGCCCTACGACGAGGGCTACCTGGCCATCGCGCGACACGTCTTCGAAACGACCACGAAACCCTTCTGCGTCTTGGCGAATCTGGCCAGCGCGGTGGCTCTGGAAGAGGCAGCTCACCTGCGCGAGGCCGGCATCCCTGTTCTGGAGGGGACCGCGAGCGCGCTGCTTGCGATCCGTCACCTCTTCGAGGAGCGAGACCACCGCGAGCGTCCGGCCTTGACGGCTCCCGAGCCGATCGCCGACGAGGTCCGCGATCGCTGGCGGGCGCGGCTCGCTACGGGCGCGGAAGTTTCCGAGTTGGAAGGGCTGGCTCTGCTCGCCGACTACGGCGTGCCGGTCGTCGCCGCGCGAGCGGCCTCCTCGGCCGACGAAGCGGTGGCCGCCGCGGAGCAGATCGGCTGGCCCGTAGCGCTGAAGACCGCGTCCCCCGGCATCCAGCACAAATCCGACGTCGGCGGCGTGAAGCTGGGTCTGGCCGACGAAGCCGAGCTGCGTGGGGCCTTCGAAGAGATCGCTGCTCGACTTGGTCCGCAGGTGGCGGTGGCCGCGATGGCGCCTAAAGGCGTTGAGCTGGCACTCGGCGTTATCCGCGATCCCCAGTTCGGGCCGCTGGTTCTGGTAGCCGCGGGTGGGATCCTCGTCGAGCTGCTGCACGACCGTCGCCTCGCGTTCCCGCCGCTCGACGAGCCGCGGGCGCGCAGCTTGATCGACGGTCTCGCGACCAGGCCCCTTCTCGACGGTGTCAGGGGAGCCCCGGCTTCGGACGTCGATGCGGTCGCCAGCGCCGTCTCTCGTCTCTCGCTTCTGGCAGCCGACCTCGGCGACCTCATCGAAGCCGTCGACGTGAACCCGCTCATCGCCTCGCCCGAGGGCTGCGTGGCCGTCGACGCTCTAGTGATCCCTGGCTCTCCCTGATTGGCGTAACATCTGTGTTACACTCGCCGCATGGCGAGGAAGAAGACCGGATTCGACCGGTATGTCGACACGCAGATGAGGGACCCCGAGTTTCGCGCCGCCTACGAGGCGGCCAGGGCTCGGATCGAACTGGTCGACCAGCTCGTCCGCTCCCTTGACGATGCCCGTGAGGAGAAGGGGATCTCGAAGGCAGAACTCGCGCGACGCATAGGCGCGGAGCCCGCAGCCATCCGGCGTCTTCTCACGGCGCCCGAACGTAACCCGACTATGGCGACATTCGTCGGTGCTGCGGATGCGCTCGGGCTTGAAGTGAGAGTGACCAAGAAGCCCCGCATCCGTTCGCGCGCGGCCCCCATCTAGCTGTCGGAAACTTGATACCGCGCGGATGGACGCGAGCGGTAGTCCTCGCCAAGCCTTCGTACCCGCGCGTAGTCGCGCGCGGAGAACTCGGTTAGGTGCGGCTTGGACATCCCGGTGATCAGGACGAGGGCGGGTCCCTCCGGTAGTCGGCCCCGATGGTCGAGCAGGCAGAAGAGTCTGTACTGGCGTCTTTTCGGACCTGTTCCCCTCACTTCGTAGAACCCCTTCATGTCTCCGTGCATAGCCTCCCACTTGCCTCCTCCACCGAATCGAGGCGGGGGAGCTTCGGCTACGGCCTTGACCACGGCGATCAAGTTGGCTCGCACGCTAGTAGGGCATAGCTCAAGGAAGTCCCTCGCCGGCGTCGATCCGTCCTCGTCGTCGAAGAAGGCGATCGACCAGGCGCTGTTCGGGGGTTTGCGTGGATCCTTCGGAGGCACCGGTCGGACGATAGACGTCGCCACTGACAGGACTTCGCCCTCGTGATCGCCCGCTAGACGGGGTCCGTGACGGGAACCGTGCCGGGGGGCCAGCCGGGGAAGTCGGTCGGGAACTCGTCGAACTTGCCGTAGGTCTTGGCCTTCTCGCCGGAGACCACCGGCTCGCGCGGCGGCTTCGAGAAATCGAAGACGTGCTCGAAGTTGTGGGTGTTCGCGATCCTTGGCGTCAGGTAGTCCAACCCCCAGTTGTCGGCGATGAACTTCAGCGGCGTGGAGAACTCGCCTTGCTCGTCGTCGATCACTCCTCGCTTCGCGTAGGGCGAGACCGTGAGCAGTGGCACCCGGTACCCCAGACCTACGTCATCTAGAACCGGCGGCTTCACGTGGTCGTAGAAGCCTCCCCACTCGTCCCATGTGATGAAGATCGCGGTGTGCTCCCACATGTCGGACTTCATAACCGCGTTCACGATGTCGGAGGTCCAGTTGTGGGCGAACGACGATGACATAGGAGGGTGATCGCTCAGCTCGAACCTCGGCGTGATCCAGGTAACCGCGGGCAGGTTGCCGGCCTCGATATCGCGAACGATGTTGTCGGTCGAGCGGATGTGCTCGTGCCAAAGATCGGTGTGGAAGACGTTCGCCACACCGTTGTAGGCGTTCCAGAAGTAGCCGATCTGTCCCGGGGGTGCCGAGTAGCAGGCCCAGTCGACGCCCTTCTCGGTCAGCTGCTCGCCGACCGTCTTGAAGTTGAAACAGGTGTCGTGTTTGGTCAGGTTGCCGGCGCCGTCCTTGGTGAAGACGAACACGTCGTCGCCGATCGCGTCGCATCCCCAGCTCTTGAACTTCTTGCCATCCTGAACTCGGGTCTCGATGTTCTCGGGATTGTCCAGCACGCCGCCCGATGTCCCGGCGATGAAGTAGAAGTGATTCGGGTAGCTCGGCCCGAACGCCGAACCGAAGAAGTTGTCCGACAGCGCGTACTCGCGGGCCCAGAGCCAGTAGTTGGGGATCTGCTGCTCTTTGAACTGTGTGTAGGCCCATACCGGCCCGTAGATCCCGCCCGCGAACCCGTCCATCGCTCCACCGTTCAGGCAGTTGATCGCGGCGGCGTGATCGTGCGGCAGATCTCCGGGGAGCCAATCGGGGCAGCGGATGAGAGGAACCTCTTTCCCGTACGCCACTCCCGTGCTCACGCCGTTCGCGCCGGGGAATGCGCCGAAGACGTTGTCGAAGCTGCGATTCTCGAGCATGAGATAGATCACGCGCTTTATCGGCCAGCGGGTGTCGATCCGAGGGGTCGAGTCGCTGATCCGCGGGATCGGCTTGCCCCCCGTGCACGAGAAGAGGACCCCTCCGGCCATGGCCATCGCAGACTTGGTCAGGAAGCGGCGCCGACTCACCGGCAGCGGGTGGAGGTCGCCTCGTTCCTCGTCGTTGGGGTGGATGTGATCGGGCATGGGCCAATACTTCTACCAAGGAAGTCGCCGGTCGGTATCCTCGGCGCGTCTATGAGGAACTGGAGAGGGTTCGCGGCGGCGGCGTTGTTGCTGCTAGCGGCATGCAGGAGCGGCTCGTCTTCGACCCCGGGGCCGCTTCAAGCGCCGGGATCGGGTGTGCCCTCGACGGCCTCCCCGGCGAGCGTGAGCCCGTCGCAGGTCTCGCCGACACCAGCGGCCCTTCCACCGAAGAAGCCACCGACCGAGGGAGCACCGAGCGACACCTGCACTAAGGGCTGGATGACTCCCGACGCTTCCGCTCCGCTCTACACCGACCCCATCGGCATCCTCCGGCGCGCGACCGGCGTGAAGGGTCCGCTGGTAGTAGTCGACCTGAGGTACTTCACGGGCCCGGAGTCTCCGCCCTCCGACAAGGGGTATCTACTCGAGATTCAGCGCTGGTACATCAAGCTCTACGCCGAGAACGACATCACCTTCCAGGGCCGCTTCCTCGTCGAGACGAGGAGGTTCGGCCGGGGCCTGTCCGCGATAGCGCCCTACGACACGAGCGGTTTCTCCTCGCCCGACTGGCGCGGTTTCCAATACGACGAGTCCGACACCGTGCCGCGAGTCGTTCCACGTCTTCCCGGCATGTGGACCGGCATCGAGTACGACTTCGTGGAAGGCGGCGCGGGTCTGACGATCCCGGGCCTTCCCGCGGAGAACGCCGGCTGCTTAGATGGGACCTAAAGCCGATAGATCCGAGGGAGGACCCACGTGAGCGATGAGATCAGTCCTCCGACCCCCGAAGTGCCGATCCCCGCGGAGCCCGTGCGAAAGTCGCGGAAAGGGATGTTCGCTGTGCTCGGTGCGATCGTCGTGGCCCTTGCCGTCGCCGCCTACATGGTTTTCGGGGGCGGGAGCGGAACCGCTCTCGCGCTCTCATTCCAGGAGGGTTAGACACAGCGATTCCACATGGCCATGCAGGTGACCGGATCCATGACTATCGGAGCCACGGAGATACCTCTCGATGTGAACACGTCCGCCCACGTCGAGATGAAGGTCGTTTCGGTAGATGCGGACGGCATCGCCACGATCGAGGAGTCCTTTACCGGGGGGGAGATGACCGTGAGTGGGCAGGCCGTCCCAGTGGGCGACATGCCGTTGGTGACGTTCCGCATGACGCAGGACGGCCGGGTCATCTCCGCGGACGGCTCGACGATCTTCTCCGCAGGCACCGGCGGACCCAGTCAGGTGAGTGCCGACCACCTGTCGGCGATCCTGCCGGACGGGCCTGTAGAACCCGGCGACACCTGGAGCAAGAGGGTCGAGGTGGTCGTCTACGGCAACGACATGTCCTACACGGCTCATGGGTCGTACTTGCGTAACGAGATATTCGGTGCCGTTGAGGCCGCTGTCGTTAAGACTACGACCGACTTCTCGTTCGAGATGACCGTCGGGGTCGAGGAGATCGCGGAGCTGATGGGCATACCCGCGGACCAACTGTCCGCGAACACAACCTTCGTCTACACCGGTGAGGTGTCCAGCGAGGTCACCAGCTGGATAGATATCGCAGATCAGAAGCTGCTGAAGACCACCTCTACGGGCCCGATGTCGATGGAGATATCCGCCGAGGGCCTCACCGCGGATCAGTTCCCGCCGGGAGGCATCACCATGCAGGCGACGGCGACGGTGTCCATGACTTACGAATAGGCACTGCCGCGGCGGTGCGGCGATCGCGGGTCGGCGTCCGGCTTTCATCAGGAAGCTGATGACCTTCTCCGCGGTCGATGACGTCAGGTTCCTGATGAGTTGCGGGAGGGGCACGCCCGGGAAGACACCCGCACGCCACCTACTCCGTGGGCCAGCCCGTGTAGGCGCCCGCACCCCGTTTGCGCAGCTCGTTGCCGATGACCACTCGCTGGATCTCGGAGGTGCCCTCCCAGATGCGGTCGACCCGCAGTTCGCGGTACAGGCGCTCGACCGGCTGTTCGCGCATGTAGCCGCGGCCTCCGTGGATCTGGACGGCCTTGTCGATGACTCGGCCGGCAGTTTCGCTGCAGACCAGCTTCACGGCTGAGGCCAAGGCGTGCAGTTCCTTGCGGGTGGTGCCGCCTCGCGCGGCCTGCCAGCAGACGCGGTAGAGCATCGACTTGGCGGCCATGATCTCGGCGGCCATGTCCGCCAGCATGAACTCGATCGCTTGGAAGGCGACTAGGGGCTTGCCGAACTGTTCGCGGCGTTTGGCGAACTCCAGCGACAGCTCGAGCGCCCTGCCGGATGCGCCGATCGTTCGCGCGCCGATCATCAGGCGCTCCTCGACGAACCAGTCTTTGGTCAGCTCGTAGCCACCGCCTATCTCACCGAGGACCTTGTCTTCGCCGACTCGGACGTCGTTGAACTTGAAGATCGGATGCTCGAAGACGAACGTGTGCATGTACTTGGGAGTGCGGACCAGTTCGACTCCGGGCAGGTCCTTGTCCACCATGAACACGGTCGGCTTGGACGCGTCGCCGTCGACGTGGGCGTGCACCAGGAAGAAGTCCGCCACGTCGCCGGACGTAACGTGCCACTTGGTTCCGTTCAGGACCCAGTCGTCGCCGTCGCGTATCGCCGTGGTCTCGACCATGCCGGGGTCGCTGCCGGCGTTCTCCTCGGTGATCGCGTAGGCATCTCGGCGATCACCGCGGCAGGCGGGGCGGAGGTACTCGTCCTTCTGCAGCTCGGTTCCTATAGCGAGCGGGATCGAGGGACGCCATGGGATATCCCAGAGGGCGCCGGTGGCGCGGCCCCACGGCTCCTCGACGAGCATCACCTGGAAGGTGTCGAAGCCGCCGCCACCGTCCGAGATCTCGTGGTTGATGGCGCCGAAGTCCCAGTCGATGACCGCTTGCTTGGCGGTTGCGTGGCTGGCGGGGGTGAGGCCGTCGTTCTCCTCGCATTCGTCTTCAAGGGGGACGAGGATCTGGTCGGTGAAGTCTCGAGCCTTCTGCTGCAGTTCGCGGTCGGCTCGACTTAGTCGCATGTCCATCGGTAGGCTCTCCCGGTTCGGGGCGGATGCCCGGAGTCTATGGCTCCAGGGCTCGAGGGAGGGAATCGGATGCGGACGATCTTCGCCGGCGGGCGGGTCTTCGACGGGACCGGGCTCGCCGACGCCGATGTCGTTATCGAAGGCGGCCGGATCGTCGATGTGGGCCCGGGTCTCGACGGCGACGAGGCCGTCGAGTGCGCCGGCATGGCGCTGCTACCAGGCCTTTTCGACTGCCACGTTCACCTGGCGATGCGCTACGAGGACTTCGATGAAGCCGCTGTGATGAACGCGCCCTTCTCGCTCTCGTTCTTCCGGATGGCGGAGAACTGCATGAGAACGCTGGCTCTGGGGATCACGAGCGTGCGCGATGCGGCGGGCGCTGACGCGGGCCTTCGGGCCGCCGTCGCCGAGGGTGCGTTCCCCGGGCCTCGGATGCAGATCAGTGTTCAGATGATCTCGATGACCGGCGGGCATGCCGACGCGTGGCTGCCGAGCGGAGGGGTCGGGCCTTGGGGGGTCGAGTACCCGGGCATGCCGAGCGGCGTCGCCGACGGTGTAGACGGCGTTGCGCGCAAGGTCAGAGAACTGATCCGCGCGGGCGCCGACGTCATCAAGATCGCCTCTTCGGGCGGGTTCCTCTCGCCGGGCGACGATCCCAAACAACCGAATTTCACCGAAGAAGAATTGAGCGCGATCGTCGAAACCGCGGCGGATCTGGATCGTTGGGTGATGTCGCACGCGCACGGCGCCGAGGGGATCAAGCGCGCGGTACGCGCTGGCGTGCGTTCGATCGAACACGGGACGTACCTGGACGATGAGGCCATCTCGCTGATGCTCGAGCGCGGGACCTGGCTCGTCCCGACGCTGACGGCCGGCGACACCACCGAGGAGATAGCGAACAACCCGGCGGTGTCGCAAGCCGTGCGCGCGAAGATGCGTTCGTTGGGACGGCCGGAGCTTGACGCGTTCAGCCGCGCGGCTGAGGCAGGCGTGAAGGTCGCGATGGGGACGGACTGCCCGGTGGCGCCGCACGGCACGAACCTGCGGGAGCTCGAGCTGATGGCGGAGAGCGGCTTCACGCCGGCGCAGGCACTTCGCGCGGCTACGTCGAATGCCGCGGAGCTCATGGGATGGGACGACCGGCTCGGAGCCTTGGAACCGGGCAAGATCGCCGACGTTGTGGTCGTCGAGGGCGATCCGTTCGACTTCTCTACGTTGAAGGACCGGGTCCGCCAAGTCTGGAAGGACGGCGTCCGAGCCGTATGAGTGGGCTGGCCGAACTTTCCGCCGCGGTGCGTGCGGGCGAGTTGAGCGCGCGTGATCTTGTCGCTGCGGCGTACGAGAAGATCGAGCGGCATAACGGGCTGATCAACGCCGTCGTTTCGCAGAGGCCCGTCGAGGAAGCCTTGGCGGAGGCCGACACCATCCACGACGGGCCACTGGCGGGTCTGCCGCTCCTCGTGAAGGACACCGAGGATGCGGCCGGACTCCCGACCTCGCATGGTTCCCTCCTGTACGCGGGGGCCGCACCGGCGGCGGCAGACTCTTCGGCGGTTGCGCGCCTCCGCGCCGCCGGCGCCATCGTCATCGGCAAGACGAACGTTCCCGAGTTCGCCTTCGAGGGCTTCACCAGCAACAGGGTGTTCGGAGCCACCGCCGACCCCTGGGCTCCCGACTGGTCGCCGGGAGGTTCCAGTGGGGGAGCCGGCGCCGCGCTCATCAGCGGGATGGCCGCGATCGCCACCGCGACGGACGGGGGCGGCTCGGTCCGCATCCCGGCATCGTTCTGCGGCCTGGTGGGCTTGAAGCCGACCCAAGGCATGATCGGCCGCACCCCCGCGCCCTCGTGGATGGACATGTCCACTCACGGGCCGCTGGCGGTTTCGATCGCCGATGTCCGGCTGCTCCTCAACGTCATGCGAGGACCGGCTGCTGGGGACCCGACCGCACCCGCCGCGTGGGTCGCGCGCGAGGACGCCTGGCCTGTCCGCGCGTTGGCGGCGCCGCGTTTCGTGGATTGGGGACCTTTGCCGGAAGGTGTTGGGGCGTCATTCGACACGGCGGTCGAGGCGTTCGCGGCCGCTACCGGTCTTACGGTGGAGCCGATCCCTCCGCTCTGGCCGGCCGACGGCCCCAACAACCCGGACGACGATTGGGTCACGATCGCATGCGTCGAAGAGCTGACGCATCTGGGCCGCGAGAGCATCGAACGAGAGAAGGAGAAGCTCTCCTCGAACTTCGCGGGAGCTATGAAGCATGCCTTGAGGCTCTCGTTGGAGGACTACGTCACTGCCAAGCGCCGTCGCTTCGAGTACACGCGGGAGTTGGACGACCTGCTCGGCACCGACGCGATCCTGCTGACGCCGACGATGTGCGTGGAGGGATTCTGGGCGGACGGTCGTACCCCCGGGCGAGAGCATCCGGGCACCGACTCGGAGGCCTACAACACGCAGGTAACGAACATCACCTCTCACCCGTCGCTATCGGTTCCCGCGGGACTTTCGGCCAACGGAGTTCCGTTCGGTCTTCAGATCACCGGACCGCGCTGGGCCGACGACATGGTGCTGGCCGCGGGCGCCGCTTGGGAGGCGGCGCAGCCCTGGCCTTCGTCGGCTCCCGGCTACGAGCCGTTCTACGGTCCGAGGTTGTAGCCGAGTCGCCGCGGCATCTTCGCGATCTGGTCGAACACGATGTTCGGTCGCCGATCCTCGTCCTCGGCTTCATCCTTGCGGACGATCGCCTCTTGGGTGATCGCGGCTCCGACCGACAGCAACGGCTCGGGCGGGAAGCGACGTGGTTGCAGCCCCACCAACGGCAGACGCGTGTACTCGTCATCGGATCCCAGCACCAGCCCGGACAGGATCTGCCCTCCCATGTGACACGGGCCCACGCCCCCTCCGGTGTACCCATGACCGTAGTGCACGTTTCCCGAGCCGAGCGTTCCGAAGGTTGGGAGGTGTAAACCTGTGACGTCGATAGGGCCTCCCCATGCAGCCTCCAGCGCAACACCTTCGAAGGAGGGAAACATCCGAAGCATGTCGTGGACGAGCCGCTCGATCGAGCGCTCGTCGTAGCGCAAGCGAGGACCCAGGCCCGTCCCGATCCCCGCCCGTGAGCCGCCGGCACCGAACGCGAGCCGTCCGTCGGGGGTCGTGCGCAGGTAGTGAAGGGCGGTTCGGTAGTCGAAGATCCCCTCGCCGCCGGTCCAGTTGATCTCGGCAAGTTTCTCGGGCACCGGCTCGGTGATCACGATGTAGGAGGCCCTCGGTATCACGGTCCGCTTGAAGGGAGCAAGTTGCGAAGCCCAGGCGTTCAGACCGAGCACCATCTGCCCGGCGGTGACGCTCCCTGAAGGGGTGAGGGCTTCGACGGGAGGACCACCGCGGAGCCGAGCAACGGGGGAGTTCTCGTAGATACGAACGCCTCGCTCGATCAGCGCGTTCCGCAAGCCGCGCGCGAGGCGGGCGGGTTGGATGATCGTCGTGCGCGGCGTCCAAGACCCTGCGCGGAAGACGGGCGAGAAGCAACGCGACCTGACCTGTTCCTCGGTGAGCGTCTCGATCCGGCCTTCGGCGACGCCGAGCTTCTCCATGGTTCGAACTGTCGAGACCCAAAGGTCATCCTGCGCCGGAGAGGCCGACACGCCGACGTGTCCCCCGGGCGTGATCCACGCGTCCACGCCGTGATCGAGGCACCAGGTGCGGATGTCCTCGATGCTGCGTTCGGCGATCATGCCGGTCTCGAGCGCGAGATCCTCGCCCAGGGCCTCGACGAGGAAGTCGGCGTCCTCCCAGAGGGCGTTGCAGAAGCCGCCGTTGCGTCCGCTCGGTCCGCCGCCGCTGATGTCCTGCTCCAAGATCACGACGTCGAGCGAAGGGTCGCGCTCCTTCAGGAACCAAGCCGTCCACATCCCGGTGTAGCCACCGCCGAGTATCACGACATCGGCCGTCGTCTCTCCTTGGAGCGGTAGACACTCCGGGCCCGCGAACTCCGGAAGGGCCAGGGCCTCCTCCAGCCACCAGGAGCGGTTCGCGGGGCGGGGCAGGTTCACGGCCCGAGGTTGAACCCGAGCCGCCGCGGGAGTCTTGCGACGAAGTCGACCAGCGGGCTGGGTTCCTCTCCACGGTCCTCCGCTTCGTCCTTGCGACGGATGGCCCCGTTGGCGATCATCGCCCCCGGCGAGCGGAAGGGCTCGGGCGGGAACCTCATCGGTTCCTCCGTGACGATCGGAAGCGACATCAGTTCCGGCTCATCGGCCCCGACGGTCATCGCCGACAGGATCCGGCCCCCCAGGTGGCATGGTCCGACACCGTTGCCGGTGAAGCCCAGTCCGTAGTGCACGTTCCTGCCGAGCGAACCGAAGAAGGGCATGTGATGGCCGGCGACGTCGATGGGCCCTCCCCAGGCGGCGGCAAGCGGCACATCCTTGAACGAGGGGAACATCATCCACAGGTCCTGGGCCGCAAGGCGTATGGCGCTCTCGTCGTAGGCGAACCGAGGGCCGATCGTCTTAGCTAATCCAGGCTGCAATCCTCCGATCCCGAAGGCGATCCGCCCGTCGGGCGTGGTCCGCAGGTAATGCAGGGATGCCCGGCAATCCCAAACGCCTTCGCCTCCGGTCCAGTTGATCTGCTCGAGTTTCTCGGGCGCGGGTTCGGTCAGGACGATGTAGGAGCCGCGTGCCATGACGACCCGGCGGAACCTCTTCCATGCGGCCGCCCAGGCGTTCAGCGCTATCACGGCGCTTCCCGCTCGCACAACGCCGCTCGGCGTTTCGGCAACGCAAGGAGAACCGGAGCCGAAGCGAGTGACCGGGGTGAACTCGTGGATACGAACGCCCTTCTCCAGGAGAACGCGCCTCAGTCCGCGCGCCAGTCGGGCCGGCTGCACGGTTGCAGCGTCGGCATCGAAGACCCCGCCGAGGAACATCGGCGAATCGACCCGCTTGCGCAGCGCCCCCGCGTCCAGCTCCTGCAACAGATCCAGACCCATCCGCTTCGATGCGGCGACGCTGTCGTCCCACGCCCCCATCTGAGACTTCGAGCCCGCGACGCCCAGGTCGCCCGCGTACATGAACCAGGCGTCGACATCGTTGTCCGAACAGAAACGTCCGATCGACGTCACGCTCTCGGACCCGGCGCGGCAGAGGGCCAAGGCCTTCTCGTCCCCGAGCCTCTGGCACAGCTCGCCGAGACCGCTCCACCAACTGTTAAGGAACCCACCGTTGCGACCGCTGGGCCCGCCCCCGCAGATGTCTTGTTCCAGAACGACAACGTCCAGGCCCGGGTCGCGCTCCTTCAACATGAGAGCCGTCCACATCCCCGTGTAACCGCCGCCCAGGATCACCACATCGGCGGTCGTGTCCTTGGAAAGAGGAGGACAGGGCTCGCCGGGCTCGGCCGCCAGGGCATCCAGAAGCCACCAGCTGCGGCCGGCGTTGGGGGGCATCGAAGTGTCGTGGCGTCTCGTCATCTCGGTCCCAAGTGGTAGCCAAGCCTACGCGGAAGCCGTGCTACCTCGGTAGTGATCCGCCCGGCTTTCCTCCCGGAGTCCTCGACATCGTCTTTGCGGCGGATCGCCCGGTTCGCGATGAACATCCCCGGGGAGCGGATCGGTTCGGGAGGGAACCGGCGCGGCTCGCTCGTGACGACCGCCAATCTCGTGAGCCCGTCGCCCGAGTGTGTCGCCAGCGAGGCCAGGATCTTGCCGCCGAGATGAGAGGGACCGACGCCGTTGCCGGTGTAGCCCAGTCCGTAGTGCACGTTGCCCGTCGCTCCGTAGGAGCCGAAGAACGGCATGTTGAACCCGCTCACGTTGATCGGCCCACCCCAGCCGGCTTCGATGGGAACCTCGCGGAAGGAGGGGAACATCCTCCACAGGTCCTCGGCGGCCGTCCGGATCATCCGCTCGTCGTAGGCGTAACGCCGGTCGATGTGCCGGGCGAAGTCTGGTTGCAATCCTCCGCAGCCGAACGCGATACGTCCGTCCGGCGTGGTCCTCAGATAGTGAACCGAGGAGCGCATGTCTCGAACGGCCTCGCCGCCGGTCCAGTTGATCTGCTCCAGCTTCTCCGGGGCGGGGGCCGTGATGACCATGTAGCTGCCTCGGATGGTCGTCACCGGGCGGAAACGTTTCCATGTCGTTGCCCAGGCGCCGAGCCCGACGACCGCTTCCCCCGCCCTGACCGCGCCGCCGGGGGTTTCGGCCACCGCCGGCGAACCCGCCCCGAATCGTTCCACCGGAGTGTGCTCGTAGATCCGGACGCCGCGCGCGAGGAGCGCGCGCCGCAGGCCCCGGGCCAGCCTGGCGGGCTGGACGGTGGCCGCGTCATGGATGGACATCCCCGAGCCGAATAGAGGTGACGCACACCGCGCCTGCACCTGCTCGGGGGAGAGAACCCCGTACTCATCGGAGATGCCGAGGCGCTCGGCGGCCTCCAGCATCCCGCTCCAGCGGCCCTCCTGGAACTTGTTCGACGTTGCCGACAGATCGCCCGCGTGCGTGAACCATGCGTCGACGTCGTTGGTCTGGCACCAGGCGCCGATCTCCGCGGGCGAGCGCCCCGCTGCCATCAGCAACTCGATGGCGTCGGAGTCCCCGTAGGTCGAGACCAGATCGGCCACGTGCCCCCACCACCCGCTGACGAAGCCCCCGTTGCGACCGGAGGGTCCTGCTCCGCAGATGTCCTGTTCGAGAAGCACGACGTCTATGCCTGGATCGCGTTCCTTCAGGAACCAGGCGGTCCACATGCCGGTATAACCGCCGCCGAGGATCACGACGTCGGCCGAAACATCGCCTTCGAGCGCGGGGCAAGGCTCCCCCGGATCGTCGGCCAGCGCCTCGTTCAGCCACCATGCTCGACCGGCGTCAGGTGGGATGTCAGCCGTCATGTGAGAGCATTTCCTTCCTCTGGGGCGCCCCCGCGGCGCCGCATCAGCTAGCGCTCAAGGAGGATACGAAGTGCCAGGCGATCCCAGTCGCCCCCGCAGTTGGGAAGTTACCGAGGGGCCCCAGCGCGCTCCCGCCCGCGCGTACCTGCGCGCGGTCGGCTTCTCAGAGGAGGACTTCGGCAAGTCACAGGTCGCCGTGGCCTCCAGCTGGAACGAGGTCACTCCCTGCAACTACCACCTCGACAAGCTAGCGGCCTTCGCCAAGGAAGGCGTGCGCCAGGCTGGCGCCGTTCCGATCGAGTTCACGACCATCGCGGTCTCAGATGGGATCGCGATGGGTCACGAGGGGATGAAGGCCAGTCTCATAAGCCGCGAGGTCATAGCCGACTCCGTCGAGCTCGTCATGCACGCCGAACGCTTCGACGGCTTGGTCGGCATCGCCGGCTGCGACAAGTCCGAGCCTGCGATGTTGATGGCGATGGCTAGATTGAACCTCGCGTCGGTCTATCTCTACGGCGGAACTATCTTGCCCGGCACCCACAAGGGCAAGGACATAACCATCCAGGACGTGTTCGAAGCCGTCGGCGCTCATGCGAACGGCACGATCGACGACGCCGAACTCCTCCAGATCGAGCGCGCAGCCTGCCCGACCACCGGCTCCTGCGCCGGCATGTATACGGCCAACACGATGGCTGCTGCAGCCGAAGCCCTCGGCATGTCGTTGCCGGGCGCAGCCAGCCCTCCCGCCGTCGACTACCGCCGCGAGGTCTTCGCCCGCGAGTCCGGCATCGCTTGCACGAAGCTGCTCTCGACCGACGGCCCGCGTCCGCGCGACATCATGACCTTCGAAGCCTTCGAGAACGCCATCGCGGTGACGATGGCGCTCGCCGGTTCGACCAACGCGGTCCTTCACCTGCTGTCCATCGCTCACGAAGCCGGGGTGACCCTGACCCTGGAAGACTTCGACCGGATCTCGCGCACCGTTCCTCACCTGGTCGACGTGCGCCCCGCGGGGAAGTTCGTGATGAGCGACCTGGATCGCGTCGGTGGTGTCCCCGTCGTGATGAAGGAACTGCTCGACGCTGGTCTCCTACACGGCGACTGCATCACGGTGACCGGCAAGACGATCGCGGAGAACCTGGCCGAGCTCGCGCCGCAGGCTCCCGACGGCGACATCGTGCATCCCTTCTCCCAGCCGATCCATCCCGAAGGCGGCATCGCGATCCTCCGCGGGTCGCTGGCGCCAGAGGGAAGCGTGATGAAGATCGCTGGTGCCGAGAGCCTGACCTTCACGGGCCGCGCGCGCCCCTTCGACTCTGAGAACGACGCTTTCGTCGCGCTGACGCACAGGCTCATCGAACCCGGCGACGTCATGGTCATCCGCTACGAGGGCCCGAAGGGTTCGCCCGGCATGCCCGAGATGCTTGCCGTCACCGCCGCGGTCGCAGGCGCCGGCCTGGGCAAGGAAGTCGCCCTCATAACGGATGGTCGTTTCAGCGGAGCCACCAAGGGATACAGCGTCGGCCACATCTCCCCGGAAGCCTGCGTCGGGGGCCCCATAGCCTTCGTCGAGGAGGGCGATGAGATCGTGATCGATGCGGCCAACCGTCGTATCGACCTGAAAGTCGACGAGGCCGTGCTCGCGGAGCGCCGCGCGAAGTGGTCACCGCCCGAGCCGAAGTACCAGACTGGAGCTCTGGCCAAGTACGCCCGTCTGGTCGGCTCGGCCTCGGAAGGAGCCGTCACGTCATGAAGTCGCAGATCGCCACCCCCCAGGCGCTGCAATGCAGGATCTGCGGAGAGCAGTACCCGGTCGAGCCGCTGACCATCTGCGAGGAATGCTTCGGACCTCTTGAGCCCGCGTATGACCTGCAGGCCGTCGACGGCGAGGTCTTCAAGAAGCAGGCCGAGCAAGGTCCGGCTTCTCTCTGGCGCTACGAGTCCCTCCTCCCCGGCGGCCCCGGTATCGAGCGGATCGACCTGGGCGCGGGATTCACCCCCTTGCGCAAGGCAGACAACCTGGCCAAGCGGCTGGGCCTGAAGACCCTCTGGATCAAGGACGACTCGGTCAACCCGTCGAACTCGTTCAAAGACCGGGTCGTCTCGGTCGCAGTCACGATGGCGCGCGCTTTCGGGTTCGAAGTCATCTCGTGCGCCTCGACCGGGAACCTTGCCAACGCGACCGCGGCTCACGCCGCCAAGGCCGGAATGGAGTGCTATGTCTTCATCCCGGAGGACCTGGAGCGCGCGAAGATCCTGGCGACGCAGGCCTACGGCGCCCACGTCGTCGCGGTCAAGGGCAACTACGACGACGTGAACCGCCTATGCAGCGAGGTCGCCGAGGCCCTTCCTTGGGCCTTCGTCAACGTGAACATGCGCCCCTTCTACGCAGAGGGTTCCAAGTCGCTCGGGTTCGAGACCGCCGAGCAGCTCGGCTGGCGTCTACCCGACCACGTCGTCGTGCCGATCGCGAGCGGCGCCCTTCTGACCAAGATCGACCGCGCCTTCAGCGAACTCATCGCTATCGGCGCCGTTGAAGAGAAGCCCTACCGCGTCTCCGGCGCGCAGCCGGAGGGTTGCCGTCCGGTCGCGCAGGCTTTCAAGGACGGTGCTGAAGAAGTCAAGCCGATGAAGCCGAACACGATCGCGCGTTCGCTGGCCATCGGCTCTCCGGCCGACGGCATGTTCGCGATGCAGGTCTCTCGCAAGACCAACGGGGCCATCGAGTGGTGCACCGAGAAGGAGATCATCGAGGGCATCCAACTGCTGGCCCAGACCGAGGGCGTCTTCACCGAGACCGCAGGCGGTGTGACGATCGCCAACCTCAAACGTCTCGTGGAGCAGGGTGTCATCGGACCCGACGAGGAAACCGTCGCCTACGTCACCGGCAACGGTTACAAGACGATAGAAGCGCTCGAAGGTCGCCTCGATCCGAGCTACAACGTCGCGCCGGACCTCGACGAGTTCCTGGCCGCGATCGGCCGCTAGCGGCAGGTTCCGCTTCCGGCGTCGCTGAAAGCGGGTTCGCCCTCGGCCGGCAGGAAGCTGTATTCCCACCCGCCCTCGTTCAGCGTCATGTCCAAGATGCCGAAGGAATCGTCGATGCCCGCCTGATACGCCGCCGGCGGGTCGTACTTCTTGGAGAAGTACTCGTGCGTGCTCCCACCGGTTCCGACTATGTACTGCGTGATGCCGTCCTTCACGGGCTGGCCGTACTCATCCTGAGGCGAGAAACGCTGGTAGTTGTGGTAGTGCCCGTTGAGTACGACGTCGACCCCGTTCTCGTCCATGAGCCGCCACATCGGAAGCATCGAGTAGTAGAAGGGCCCGGGCCAGTACGGCGTCGCCGCCCACTCGTTCCAAACGAGGAGCGGGTGGTGGTAGTAGACGAGCGTGCACTCTGCCGGGTGGGTCTCCAGGTCTGCTCGGAGCCACTCGTACATCGAATCCCCGGGGCCGCATCCGGGGATCACGTTCGGGTTGCGGGCGATCGGCATGCGCCCACCGGTCGAGTAGTCGTACGTCGTCCCTCGGCACAGCTGGGAGTTGATGGCCACCATGTGCCAGGACCCCAGGTTGTACGAGTAGAACCCGGCGTTCGTTATGTAGTCGCCTTTGGTACGAACCCGATCTCCGAAGTACTTCATGTATCCGGCCATTAACGGCGTGTAGGTCTCGTGGTTACCCGGCACCGGATAGGTGATGTCCTTCACCGCCCCGAAGTACGTGTCGTAGTAGGCCAGGAAGTTCGCATAGCCGCCCTTGAGGTATTGCAGGTCGCCGAGAGCCAGGAAGGCGTCGTAGCCGCCGCCGGTGACCTGTTCGCCGACCGCGTCGTAGCGACACCGCTTCGCTCGCCCGTCCGGGAGTTCGCTGCAGGCGATGTCACCCACGACGGCGATGCGCGCTGCCGGGGCGCTGGCGCCTGCGGGAGTCGCCGACCCCGATGCGGCCTCCCGGGGGGTCGGAGCCTTCGCACAGGAGGAGACGAGTAGGCCCAGGGCTAGCAGGCCGGCGGCAGCTCTCCAGGTTCGCGTCATCCCGGTCACCCTTGCACCGGCACGGGGCCAGGCGCAACTCTTCGTCCGTGACCGCGGGTCACGCGGCCGCGCGGACCAGCCCCGAAAGGTTGCCTGACCAGGCTGCTTGCGTTCCCGATCAGGAGCGCACACTCTTACCCAGGCTCGGTCATAGGTCCGGGCGTTCGCGCGCGGCGAGAGGGGAAGCAAGCGCATGGAGCAGCCGCTGCCCGCGGAACGGCATCGCCGTATCCAGGAGCTCCTGAAGGAGCGCCAGGTCGTTCGCGTCTCCTCCCTCAGCGAGATGCTGGGCGTCTCCGAGGTCACCATCCGCAGAGACTTGGAAGACATGGAGAGCCGAGGGCTCTTAGAGCGCACCCACGGCGGCGCCCTCGCTGCCCAGCGCATGCGCACCGAGCTCGCCTACTTCGAGGCGGTGACCAGGAATCAAAGCGAGAAGCGCCGGATAGGCCGGGCGGCTGCCGCGATGGTCCTTCCCGGCGACACCGTTTTCATGAACGGAGGCACGACTACCCTCGAAGTGTTCCGCGGCTTGAGGCCGATCGAGACCAAGATAGTGACGAACCATGTCGGCATGGCCCTTGAAGCCGCCGACGCCGACATCGAGGTGATCCTGGCCGGGGGCGAGTACCGCCCGCCCTCGAACTCCTGCGTTGGTCCCTTCGCCGCCGATGCCCTCCGCAAGGTGTACGCCTCCAGGACCTTCCTCGGCGTCGAGGGTCTGTCCAGGCGCGCCGGGCTGACGACGCCGGCCGCCCCCGAGGCCGAGATCGCCGCCCTGATGATCGAGCAGACGCGCGGGCAGATCGTGGTTGTAGCCGATCACACGAAGCTGGGCACCGTCGCCGACTTCGCGATAGCGCGGCTCGATCGTGTCGATGCACTGGTCACCGACGAGGGCATCGACCCCGCGTACAGAGAAGAACTCATCGACCTCGGGCTGGAGGTGATAGTGGCCGGTGAAGAAGCCCACGTTCCGCCCTACGGATAGCCGACCGGGCCACACCGAAACCGCAGTGATCTTCAAGCTGGAAAGGGGGAAGGTATGACGAGCCAAGACCAGGCGGCGAAGGACACCGCCGATCTAGAGCGGTTCGGATACAAGCAGGAACTCAAACGAGACCTCGGGACGTTCAGCTCGTTCGCGGTCGCGTTCAGCTACATCTCGCCCTCGACGGGGATCTTCACGCTGTTCTTCCTCGGGATGGCGTCTATCGGCGGGTGGCTCTTCTGGACCTGGCCGGTCGTCGCGATCGGTCAGATGATCGTCGCGCTGAACTTCGCCGAGCTGTCGAGCCACTTCCCAGTGGCAGGCTCGGTGTTCCAGTGGACGAAATACCTGTCCGGTCGAACCTACGCCTGGTTCACCGGGTGGTTCTACCTGATCGCCGGTGTCTTGACGGTGGCTTCGGTCTGCGCGACCCTGCCGCTGGCGTTGATCCCGGCGATGAACAGCATGTTCGGATGGCATCTCAACGGAGACCTCGGTAGCGCCGACCAGAAGCTGGTCTCGCTGGTGACGCTGGCCTTGATCACTGTCTTGAACATCTACGGCGTCAAGCTCGTGGCGATCGTCAACAACACCGGGGTCGTCTTCGAGATCCTCGGCATGGTCGTGTTCGCGATCATCCTGGCTATCTCGCACAACAACTCCGGAGTGGGCGCGATCTTCGACGCAGGAGGAGCGAGCATCACGCCCGCGTACTTCCTCGTCGGGATGTTCATGAGCCTCTACGTCATCTACGGGTTCGACACGGCCTCGACCCTGGCGGAGGAGACCCGCAATCCGAGGGTCGAGGCGCCCAAAGCCGTCCTCGGGTCGGTCGCCGGGGCCTTCGTGATCGGCGCGATCTTCCTGTGGGGAGTGCTCATCGCGGTACCGAACATGGGGGATGCGGTGACGGGGTTCCTCGGGCCTGCGCAGATCATCCCTGAGGTGATGTCCTCCATGATGGCGACGACCTACCTGGTCGTTGTGGCAGCAGCGATCTTCGTGTGCTGCATGTCGATCCTGACCTCGACTATCCGTCTGGCGTTCGGGATGGCACGCGACGACCAACTGCCGTTCTCCGGCGCCATGGCGAAGGTGAGCCCGAAGCTGCACACGCCCATCTGGGCTTGCGTGATAGTAGGGCTGCTGTCGGCCATCCCGTTCATCCAGTTCGCGGGGGCCAGCACGATCGCGGTTGCGGCGACGGCCTCGATCTACTTCAGCTACCTACTTGGGAACATCGCGGTCATGCGTGCTCGCATGAAGGGTTGGCCGAAGACCAAGGCTCCGTTCTCACTCGGTGCCAAGGGCAAGCTCATCAACGCTCTCGCGATCATCTGGGGCGCAGCGATGATGGTCAACTTCCTGTGGCCCGCGTCGACGTCGGGGGCGAACGCGCTGAGGATCTTCAGCAACCCGTCGCCGAACCAGACGGACTACTACGGAACCGGTCCGCTCGTTCACTTCGGGGGATTCCTCAACGACATCTCTCTGATCCCACAGGTGATGACGATCGTGTTCCTGGTTGGAGCGGCCTACTACTTCTCGGTTCAGAAGAAGAAGCCGTGGTCGCCATCGACTCCTCCCGAGGAGGACCTATCCGGGATAGTCGCTTAGGCCCAAGAGGGCGAG
>JANPEZ010000057.1:0-3292 GCA_031423155.1 Actinomycetes bacterium | reverse complement strand
CAACGTGTTTATTGCCGATGGGTCAAGACACTACGCGCACGAAATCCGTCGCGAGGCGAACGGCGACGTCTCGCTGCGGCGTGGCGACACGTGGACGCGCGCGCCCGGCGACGGCGTCCGCTTCGACCGAGCCCGCTTCGTTCTGGGCACCGACTCGCTCGGGCGCGACCTGCTGAGCCGCCTCGTCTGGGGGGCGCGCGTGTCTCTTGTGGCCGGCCTGCTGGCCGCGCTGGTCGCCGTTGCGATCGGTGGAGGCGTCGGGCTGATTGCGGGATTTTCCGGGGGTTGGGTGGATGGCGCGCTCATGCGAGCGACCGACGGCGCGCTCGCGATTCCACGGTTGTTCTTACTCCTCCTGCTGGCGGCCCTCTTCCGACCGTCCCTTGCGACGACCGTTCTGCTCGTCGGCTGCACGACCTGGATGGCTGCGGCGCGCCTCGTGCGGGGGGAAGCCCTGTCGATCAGGGAGCGCGAGTTCGTCGCGAGTGCCCGCGCGGCCGGCGCATCTCCCGTCCGGATCGCGATGCATCACGTCCTCCCTCACGCCACGGCGGTTCTGGGTGTCGAGGCAGCCATCCGCCTAGGCCAGGCGGTCCTTCTGGAAGCGTCGCTTTCTTTTCTCGGACTCGGTGTGCCGCCTCCGGCGGCCTCCTGGGGAGGGCTGATCGCCGACGGACGCGATCGTTTGCTCGATGCCTGGTGGATCGCCACTTGGCCGGGACTCGCCCTGGCAGGAGTCGTCATTGCTTCCAGCTTGGTTGCGGACGGAGCCCGGGAGCGGTTGTAATTGTGTTGCCCGCTGTTATCGTGATGCCGCCTCGGCCCGAAGGCCGGATGACTGGAGGATTCATCGTGACCCCCATGCGCACGGTCGCCGCCATCACTCTCGCGCTTTTGGTCGCCCCGGTTTCCGGGACGTTCGCGCAGGACGCCCCGCTTCCACCACCCACTGCTCCCGCCGTAGTGGAGCCGCCTGCGGCTCCCCCACCGCCGCTGTCCGAATCCGCCGCGGCCGCCTTGCAGCAGGCGAAAGACGCCTTCAAAAAGGGCTCATGGCAGGAGGCTCGCGAGGCCGCCGCCACGGTCCTTCAGTCGCAGCCGGTCAACCTCGAGGCGCTCTACATCGCCGGGACGTCGGAGCGACAAAACAGCCTGCTCTCCGATGCCAAAGGGCACCTCAAGACACTCGTCGAGGTGTCGCCACTTTTCCCGCTTGCGCATTTTCAATTGGGCTACGTGCTTTTCCTCGAGGCTGAAGAACTGACCCGAGCTGGAAAGGTGGAGCCGGCCAAGGCCGAGTACGCCGAGGCCGCTACGGAGTTTGGCAAAGAACTCCAGCGCAACCCGACGCACGCCCCTTCGTTGTCGAGCCGTGCCATCGCGCTGTCACGCGCGGGCCGGATCGACGAGTCGGCCCAGGCCCACGAGGCCTGGATGGCCGCCCACCCTCAAAAGAACGATCCGGTGATTTCGCTCGCGGCGACCTACGCGGCTGCGGGCCGATCGAGCGATGCGATGGCGGCGCTCGACCGGTTGCCCGACACGAACCCAAAACCCGTCGTCGACGCAGCCATCGGCGTGGCCAACGTTTTCATCTCGAGGAGGGACTGGGGCGCGGCTGTTCCGTTTCTCGAAAAGGCCACCGACAAAGACCCCGCCTCAACGCGCGCCCGGGCGCTCCTGACCGAATGTTGCGCTCGAGCCGGGCTGGCCAACGACGCGGCGCGCAACCTCCAGATTCTCCTGACCATGGACCCCACTCAAGACGAAGCGGAAAGCGTCGGCGAGGCCATCAAGACGTCCCTGGGGAACGGCAAGAGCGCGCCGGCAATTTCCGGTGTCGAACCGCCGGCGGCGCTCAGGATCCCGGCTCCGAGGTACCCGACGGGGCCGGATCGCACTGTGGAAACCGAGGTCCTCGTGCTCACGCAAGTGCGCCAAGACGCGGCGGTGGTCAACACGCTGTTGGTACCGAACAGAATCTGGAAGGACATTCGAACCTCCGGCTTCGAGGCCGCCGCCCAAGACGCCGTCAAGCGAGGCAAGTTTGTCGCGGGCACCAAAGACGGCCAGCCTGCGGAGCTCTGGCTCGTGGTCTCGGTGAAATTCACGAAGTAGCCGCAAATCGGGGACATTCTGCTTTTTCTTTCAAAATCGAAAGGCAAGAAACTCAGAAGTCCTTTGTCGAGTAGCCGGAGGGGATTACTCCCCCCCGGCTCTCACGGAACCGGACTTGTGGTCCACACATCCGGCTCTTCAGGTTGGTGTCTCATCAGGCAAACAGCTTGAGTTGTCGGCCAGAGACCCGTTCGGGTGGGTTCAGCCGGAGCCACTCACTCCACAGCGAAACCAGTCGTTCACTGAACCAGGCGTTGGGATACGCTCGGGTCATGCCTGGCCGGTTGCTGCGGTTCCACGGACCCCGACGGCAGTACGCCGATTGCTTTGCCGCACCCTTGGAGACGCCGCGAGCCAACAGGTGGCGGTACAGGTAGCGGGGCCGGCGGCCCTTCTGGCGCAGGATGATCATCCGCAGACGCCTGCGAATGTGAGCATCGAGTCGCCGAAAGTGTCGAGCCCCCTGTTCGGTGCAGATCCGGAAGTAAGCAATCCACCCTCGCAAGTATCGGTTCGCCTGCTCCCAGCAGGCCTGCAACGACTGGCCCCACGTCCGGGGGGTCAGTTCCCGGAATCGGATGAGGATTCGTTGCACGCTCCGAGACGATAGGTGAACCTCCACGCGCTCCTCTCGGTTCCGCGTCAGTCGGAAACCGAGAAAGTGCAGATTGCCGGGACGATCGACCGTGGTCTTTTCCTCGTTCACCTTCAGGCGCAGGCGCCCTTCGATGAAACTCCGAATCGACTCCAGGACGCGATGCCCCGCCCGCTCGCTACGCACGAAGACGTTGGCGTCATCGGCGTAACGGACAAAGCGCAGCCCCCGTCGCTCCATCTCCCAGTCCAACTCGTCCAAGACGATGTTGCTGAGCAGCGGCGAGAGCGGGCCGCCTTGCGGTGTCCCTTCCTCCGTGGACACCCGGGTCCCGTCCGGCATCACCACCTTCGTCTTCAGCATCTGGTGCACGAGCTTCAGCATCCGGCCATCCGCGACCCGCTGTCCCAATCGGTTCAGGAGGCGCTGATGGTTCACGCGATCGAAGAACTTCGAGAGATCCAGATCGACCACGATGCCGTAGCCTTGCTCGACGTACCGCTTTGCCTCGGCGATGGCAGTGTGTGCCCCTCGCTCGGGACGGAATCCGTGACTGCTCGCGTGAAACGTGGGCTCGAA
>JANPEZ010000056.1:0-46286 GCA_031423155.1 Actinomycetes bacterium | reverse complement strand
GCAGAGAAGATGTCGGCCATCGCGCGCACATGCTTGGAGAACGGCGTGATCGTTCTGACCGCCGGCACCTACGGCAACGTCCTTCGCCTGCTCCCTCCCATCAATATCGAGGAGAGTCTGCTCGTAGAGGGACTCGACGTGCTCGACGAAGCTCTCGCGGCGGTCGTCTAAAGGGCCGAGCCCGGCCGCCGAGATGCTAGCTTCGGGCGCGTGACCGGCTCGAGACTTCGAAGCATCGCCCTCGACATCACCCCGCTGAGGGTGTCGCGCGACTTCAGGCGGCTCTGGCTCGGCCTGTTCATCACGGAAACGGGCTATCAGTTCGCGCTGGTGGGCGTCTACGTGCAGGTGTACGCGCTCACCGGCTCGGCGGCCGCGGTCGGATTGGTTGGGCTGTTCTCGTTCCTGGCGCTACTGGCCGGTTCGGTCGCCTCGGGAGCGTTCCTGGATGGCTACGACCGGCGCTCGCTGCTGCTGATCGCTCAGGTCGGGTTCGCCGCCGGCTCAGCGATCCTGCTCATCGGCGCCCTCGCAGGTGATCCTCCCTTGTGGTGGATCTATCTCGCGGTCGCGATCCATGCCGCCGTGTCCTCGGTGGACAGCCCCACACGGTCGGCGATGACACCGCGATTGGTCGGACGAGAACTCGTCCCCTCGGCGGCCGCCTTGAACCAGGTCGTGTGGAACGCGGTCGGGCTAGTCGGTCCCGCCCTCGCCGGAGTGGTCATCGTGCGGTTCGGACTGAAGTGGGCGTACGCCGTCGACCTGGTGACCTACGGAGCGATGTTCGCCGCCGCTCTGCTCGTGAAACCGATGCCTCCTGAGCAGGGCGAGGGCGAGTCGACGGGCTGGCCCGCGATCAAAGAGGGCTTCGCCTTTGTGAGGGACCGCAAGCTGCTGCAGTCGACGTTCGTCATAGACATCGTGGCGATGGTCTTCGGTCTGCCACGTGCCCTGTTCCCGATCCTGGCGGTGACGCAGTTCCATCGGGGGGTCGAGGTGGTCGGATTCCTGATGGCTGCGCCGGCTGCCGGCGCCTTGCTCGGTGCTCTCACCGGCGGGTGGGCGCGGCACGTACAGCGCCAGGGCGTCGCGGTCGCTTGGGCGGTTGCGGCCTGGGGCGTGGCTATCGCCGCGTTCGGGCTCGTGGGCCAGCGGCTATGGATCGCGATGGCTTTCCTCGCTGCTGCGGGTGCCGCGGACGTGATCAGCGCCATCTTCCGGAGCACGATCCTGCAGTTGTCGGTGCCCGATCATCTTCGTGGCCGGTTGTCGGGGATCCACATCCTGGTCGTGACGGGCGGACCACGGCTCGGAGACCTGGAGGCCGGGCTCGTAGCGCAAGCGTTCTCTCCTCTCGCTTCGGTGGTATCGGGCGGATTGCTCTGCATCGCTGGAGCGGGACTCGTGGCGTGGCTCTATCCAGACCTTCGCCGGTATCGCGCCGAACGGCCCTCTTAGCTATGGTTCGCGCATGGCAGCTCTGACCGATGACGAGATCCGCCGCGCCCTGGATGAAGGTCTGCCCGGTTGGACCTACGAGACGGGTGGGGCGATCCACAAGGAATTCGTCTTCAAGGGTTTCCGTTCGGCGATCGCCTTCATCAACCGTCTGGCCGAGAAGGCCGAGGACGCCAAGCATCACCCTGACCTGGAGAACCACTACAACAGAGTGATCGTCGCGCTGAGAACCTGGGACCAGGGCGGCGTGACGGACAAGGACGTGGCGCTAGCGCGCGAGATCGAAGCGGTCGCGGCGCCGCCAGAGGCCTAGATGCCCGAACCGGCAGCGCGAGCGGTCGAGATCCGAGTCCTGGAGGGACCCAACCTCTACTTCCCCCGACCCGCCGTGAAGGTGACGATCGAGATCTCCGGATGGATGAACGCTGGTGAGGCTCGCGTGGCCTTAGTGAGCGAGGCCATCGGCGTCTCGGGGCGCCCCGGGGCACCCGGCACCGAACAGCGCAGGCGGACGGTCGGGCGGATCGCGGCGCGATGGACCCGGCTACTCGCCGAGACGCAGAAGGTCCGGCTGGCGGTTCGTTCTCGTTCGGCCTCGGCGCCCGACGAGATCGTCGTCGCCTTCCCTTGGAGGAGTCGCGGCGCCGCCGAAGCACTCGCGACGGAACTGGTTACGGGCATGGGGTCGCTGCTGCGCCGATCCGCCGACAGGCTGGCAGCCGAGTCCGCCAAGCGTCTCGCGGCAGCCGAGCCGGGAGAGGCTCCTTCGATCGAAGACCCTTCGATCCCTGTGATCCAGGTGACGGGGACGAACGGCAAGACGACGACCGTTCGGCTGCTTGCTCATCTCGTCAGATCGGCCGGCAAGATGGTCGCCTACAGCTCGACCGACGGTGTGTACGGAACCGACGGCTCGCTCGTCGAGGCCGGCGACTACAGCGGTTTCGGCGGCGCCGAACGAGCCCTGGCCGAACACCCCGACATCGCCGTCCTGGAGACCGCGCGCGGTGGGATCTTGCTGCGGGGTATCGGAGTGCTTCACAACGACGTGGCCGTCGTGACGAATATCAGCGAAGACCACCTTGGGCTCCACGGCGTCGAGACCCTCGACCAACTAGCAGAGGTCAAGGCGACCATCACCAAGATCACGCGCGCTCAAGGTTGGGTCGTGCTGAACGCTGACGATCCTCGAGTTCTGGCGATGCGCCGAGGCGCGCGCGGCAAGCTCTGGCTGTTCACCCGAGATCCCGACCATCCCTCGATCCCGGGCGTCCTCGAACGCGGTGGCCGCGTGACTACCATCTACGACGGCGCCCTTAACTGGCTCGAGGGACACGATTCGCACAGGCTCGTCGGGCTCATCGACATCCCCTCGACCCTGGCCGGGCTTTCGAGCGTCTACACGCAGAACGCGATGGCGGCCGCCACCGCAGCGCTCGCGATCGGTCTGCCCGAGCGGGATGTCGTTCGCGGCCTGAAGACGTTCATCTTGGATCCGGAGACGAACCCAGGACGCGCGAACCTCTTCGAACTGGACGGGCGCATCGTCGTGATCGACTACGCCCACAACGAAGCCGGCATGATCGGCCTGACCGAGGTCCTGAACGGTCTGCGGCGCAAGGGCTCCGAGGTGTGGATGGCGATCTGCACCGCAGGAGATCGCACCGACGAGATTCTCCACTCGTTCGCATTCCGGGCCGCGGTAGGCAGTGACCACCTGGCGATCGCCGAACTGCTCCACTACCTGCGCGGCCGCACTCGGGAGGACATCGTCGAACGCCTCCGCGAAGGGGCCCGCCAGGCAGGCGTCGACGACGTCCCCGAGTACGAGGACGTCCTTCACGCGCTCCGTGGCATGCTCCGCGAGGCAAGACCCGGAGACGTCGTCAGCGTCACCGCTCTGAGCCTGCGCACCGAGATCTTCGGCTGGCTCGAAGGGGTCGGCGCTAGGAAGCTGAACGCGACCGACGTACGCAGACTCGTCCGCGCGGTCATGACCTAGGGAGATGCTTATCGCGCCGCGCGGGCCGCGCTGCAATCGACGCAGAGGGCGGTCCAGGGGCGCGCTTGGAGGCGCTCTTCGGGGATCAGCGCCCCGCAGCGGTCACAGATGCCGTAGGTGCCTTCCTCCACTTTGACCAGTGCCCGCTCGACATCCGCAAGGGTCGCCGAGAGAGCGTCGGCCTGGCCGACTCGCTCGATCCGCTCGATCGCCTGGTTCGTTCCCTCACCGACACGTTTGCCGAAACCGATCGTCGCGTTGGGGTCTCGGGTCACCGTCATAAGTACGCCCAGCTCGGCCTGCAACTCCGCTCGCCGCGCCCGGAGCGCGGCCCTGATGGCTTGTGTATCCATCAGCCTTCGATCAGGTCCGGATCGCCGCCGACGGCCTCGGGACGACCGTCCTCGGAAGCGCGTAGCACCGCCGGCGAAGCCACACCTCGTCGGGTCTCCAGCTCTTTCCAGATCTCGCTCGCGTAGTCGACGCACAGGACAACGAGGTCTCCGGTGCGCGAGCGATCCAGAGCCTTTCGAGCCGCGGCCATCTCGTCCAGAACGATCTCGACGCTGCCGGCGCGCGCCCCACCCGCGAGCATCGCCTCTCGCACGCCTTCCATGATCAGATCCGCGGTCTCGCCCGTCTCTCTACCTCGCGACCGCGCGTCTTCGCGGACGATCACGTCGTCGAAGTACTTCGCTGCGACCCGGCCGAGTTCGAGCATGTCCTCGTCGCGCCGGTCGCCGGCCGTTGCGACCACGGCAACGCGAAGGTTGGCTGCCCAGGACGCGGCCCCCGGAGCCCCGCCGTTCGGAGCGTCGGCCGTGATCCTCTCGACGAAGTCCCCGAGGTTCTCCAGACCCGCCGCGTTGTGGGCGTAGTCCACGATGACCTTGACGCCGTTGAGGTCGAAGACGTTAAGGCGCCCCGGCGCCTGATAGATCGAGGTGGCGAAGGACCGCAGACCCTGGCGGATGTCGTGCAGATGCGCGCCCGCCGCGTGAGCAGCCGCCGCAGCAGCCATCGCGTTCTGGACCATCATCCGCGCCTTGCCCTCGAAGGTCGCCGGCAGGGTGTGAACCCAGGCGATCGGCATCGTGCGGCGCCCCTCGCGGATCACCATCTTCTCGCCGAGCTGACTGCGCTCGAGCATCACGGCCTTGCGACCACGGCGGACCCACTTCTCGACCAGATCATTCTTCTCCTGCATCGTGAACAAGATCACGGAGCCGCTGCAGTGCCGGCGCATCTCGACGACGAGAGGATCGTCGGCGTTGAGAACGGCCGTTCCGCTTCGCGGAACGGCCTCCACCACAACCTGTTTGACCGCTGCTAGCTGCTCCATCGTGTCGATCTCCCTCAGACCGAGGTGATCGCCGGTCACGTTCAGCACGACGCCGACATCGTTACGCCCGTAGCCGAGACCCTCGCGCAGGATCCCTCCGCGAGCGACTTCGAAGACCGCGAAATCGACGCGAGGGTTCTGCAGCACCATCTGGGCCGACTTCGGACCACTGGCATCGACGCGCTTGACCAGCCGCTCGTCTATGTAGATGCCGTCGGTGGACGTCACCCCGACGCGCCGGCCCATCCCCCGGAAGATGTGCGCGATCATCCGCGTGGTCGTCGTCTTGCCGTTGGACCCTGTGACAGCGACGATCGGGATCCGCGAAGGCGTGTCGGACGGGAACAGCAGATCGATCACGTGTTTGGCGACGTACTGCGGCTCACCCTCGGTCGGGTTCGTGTGCATCCTGAAGCCGGGAGCCGCGTTGACCTCGACTATGGCGCCGCCGGTCTCGCGGACCGGCTTGGTTATGTCGGGCGCGAGGAAGTCGATACCGGCGACGTCCAGGCCCACGACGCGCGCGGCTTCCTCGGCTATCTCGACGTTGTCCTCGTGTGCCTCCCAGGTTCGGTCTATCGAGATACCACCGGTCGACATGTTGCCGGTGGCCGCGAGCAGAACGCGCACGCCGTCTTCGGGTACGTCCGCCAAGGCGAACCCCTGCTTCTTCAGCAGATCGATCGCGGTCTCATCGACCTTGATGCGCGTGAGGACCTTCTCGTGTCCGATGCCCCGGCGTACGTCCTGATTGGTGATGTCGACGAGTTGCTCGACCGTGTGCTTGCCGTCGCCCGTCACATGAGCGGGCACGCGCTCGGCGATCGCGACCATCCGCCCGCCGATCACGAGCACCCGGTAGTCGTTGCCCGTGACGAAGGACTCGACGACCACCCGGCCCCCGCGCGACTGCGCGAGGGCGCGCTTGAAGCCGGTCTTGACCGAGCGATCGTTGCGCAGTTCCAGCCCGACCCCGCGCCCGTGATTCCCGTCGAGCGGCTTGGTCACGACGGGGAATCCGATCCGGCGCGCCGCGGCGACGGCATCTTCCTCGGTCCGCACGACCTCACTTCGAGGAACCGGCAATCCGGCCGAGGCCAGCAGTTGATTGGTCATCTTCTTGTCGCTGGCTATGTCGACCGCAAGGGCCGAGGTCTTCGAGGTCATCGTCGCGCGGATGCGCTGCTGGTACTTGCCCTGGCCGAGCTGCACCAGCGATTGCTCGTTCAGGCGCATGTACGGGATGTCGCGCGTAACGGCTTCGTCGATGATCGCCTGAGTGGAGGGTCCGAAGGCTCGCCGCTCGGCGAGCAGGATCAGGCGCTCGAGCGCGCCGGAGAAGTCGAATCCGGCTTCCGCCTTGACGCAGTGATTCACGAGGCGGACCGCGAGCCTGCCTGCCTCCAGGCCGACCTGCTCCTCCCAGTAGCCGAAGATGACGTTGTACTGACCGGCCGTTCCCGTGCCCCTCGTCTTGCCCCTGTAGACGTGCGAGCCCGACTCGCGTTGAAGCTCCAGCGCAACGTGTTCGGCTACGTGACCGAGCCAGGTGCCGTCGGCAAGGCGCTCTTTGAACCCACCGGACTTGCCCAGCGAACACGAGTGCTCACCGACACCCGGAACTGCGCCGAGCAATCCGTCGACGAAACCGGGGATCGTGTTGCTCGGCCACTCCTCCAGAGAACCCAGGTCGACCAACATTCGGATGCACGGCTCGTAGGACCAGAAGTTGGGCCCTCGGAACACTTGGGTTTGGAGGATCTTCAGATCCGGCTTGGGGCGGGAGGACTTCTTGGCCGCCGGCTCCCGCTTCGCGCGCTCGCGCTCGGCACGGGTCCGGGTGCCGGTCACTCCGATGCCTCCCGCTCGCGCTCGTGAGCGTGCTCGGCCGCGAGCAGCTCACGGGTCCGAAGGTCGAACCAGTAGCCGCTCGGCAGCGAGTGAACGACCGCGCCCGAGACCATCAGCGGCTTGTACCCCTTGCCGCGATAGGCGTCGGTCTTGACGTGGCGTCCATCCACGATCGTCACCGCGCCGCGCCCGATCACCTGCATCGTGTTGTCGGCGTGAACTATCGCGCAGGTGTCCTCGTCGACGCCGATGCCCAGCAGGGAGGGCGACTGCGCGACCAGGGCCAAGAGCCGGCCGTTGCGCCCGCGCTGCTCGAAGTGCTGATCGATGATCACGTCCGGAAGGATGCCGAGCCCGGCCGCGAGCTGGGCCATGCGGTTCTTCGGCGTGGCGCCGGGTTGCCCGTAGGCGACCATGTGCGAGGCCATCGCGCTCGCGCCCGCGCTCGTGCCGGCCAGAACCGCCCCGCGGTCGCGTGCGTTCGCGAGCGCATCGCCCAGCCGAGTCCCCGCGATCACCTGGGTCAGCCTGGACTGGTTGCCGCCCGTCAGGAATACCCCCGTGGCCTCGGCCAACAGACGAGCGCTCTTGGGGTCGTCGGCGGCTGAACGCTCCTCGGGTCTGAAGCCCTCGACCCGGCCGATGCCGAGGCCTTCGAAAAGCGAGCGGTACATCTGCGTCGCCTCATCGCCCAGCGAGGAAGCCGTCGAGATGACCACGACGTGTCCGTCCTTGCCGCCGGCAAACTTGGCGAATCGGTTGAGGATGACCTTGTCCTTGAGCTTGTCCTCGGCGCCGCCGATCACCATGACCGGGCCGGAGGTGCCCATGGACGACAACGGGTGAAGGCGAGGACCTTCCGTCATAGGGTGAGTGTAGCCGTCGTCAGTCGGGCAGAAGCAGAGGCGCGTTGTGCTCGCCCACGTCGATGGTTCCTTCCAGGTCCCCCTGGGCGAAGAACTTCAGGTCTTCTGATTCGATGACTCGGTCTCCCTCGGCGGCTTCCTCGGTCAGTTCGAAGGCGACCCCTCCGCCTGCGCGCCCGACGCGAACGAACGCGTCCGAGCCGAACCGCCGGGCGGCTTGAGTAGCCGCCCGCACTACCTCGAGGGCTCTCGGCGTTAGCTCGATCATCGAACGCGACGATACCGGCGGCGGACCTGCCCTAACATCGAGCGGTGAGGACTTCGCTCGACATCAAGCTGATCGGCGGCGGCGGAGAGCCCGTGGATCTGTATCGCACGTTGAACTCGCACGGGTTCGCGGACCTGGCTCCCATGCGGCTGGACGAGGAACAGCAGACGCTCGACGCAACCCTGCGCGTGCCGGGCGGAGCGCCGCGAAGGGTCCGCATCTCGGCCGGGCGCAAGGGGCACGCGCAGGTCGAGGTCTTCGGACCCAAGCCCGGTGCGCGCGCGCAAGCCGGCGTCATCGAAGGAGTCGGAAAGGTCCTGCGGCTCGACCAGGATCTATCGGGGTTCTACGCGAAGGCCGTGGAGGATCCAGACCTGGCGTGGGCGACGAGCGGGGCCGGCCGGATGCTCCGCTCCCCGAGCGTCTTCGAAGACGTCGTGAAGACCATCTGTACGACCAACTGTTCATGGGGTCTGACCACGAAGATGGTCGCGGCGATGGTCACGCATCTGGGGGAATCCGCCGCCGGCATGAAGGACGAGCCGCTGACCAACGCGTTTCCGACGCCGGCCGCGATGGCGAGCGAACCCGAGTCCTTCTACAGGGAGACCGTTCGCGCCGGTTACCGCTCGCCGTACTTCGTCCAACTGGCGAAGATGGTCGCAAGCGGCGACGTCGATCCGGAACACCTCATATCCGAAGACCTCGAAGACTCCCAACTCGAGGAGCAACTGCTCGCTCTTCCAGGCGTCGGACCTTACGCGGCCGCTCACATCATGATGACGCTCGGCCGCAACCACCGACTTATCCTGGACTCGTGGACCAGGCCCAAGTTCGCCCGACTCACAGGGCGCAAGAAGCCACCCGCGGACAAGACTATCGAGCGCCGCTTCCGCTCCTACGGAGAACATGCGGGCCTGGCTTTCTGGCTCTTCCTCACGCGCGACTGGGTCGACTGACGCGCCGAAAGGGTTGCCCCGCACCGATGCCTGGGGGCATACTTGCTCGGGCGGTTCCCCGCCCAGCCCAACCTCGAGTGAAAGCGAGCCCCGGATGACGGTGCCGTTATGGCGTCCCGCCGCGTGCGTCTGCAACGTCGCGCCAAGCGGCTCTTCGGCTACTGGCGTGCCGAGCGTCGGACCCTGCGCCAGGGCCTGGTTGCGCTCGCCCTCAGCACGTTCGCGGGGTTCATCGCCGGACTGACCCTCAGCGGCCTGGGAGGAACCCTCAACCGGTTCCCGGGCTTCTTGATCCTCATACCCGCCGCCGTCGGCATGCGCGGAACCATCTTCGGCGCGATCGGGGCGCGCCTGGGAACGCAGAACGCCGCCGGTACCTTCGAGATCACCTTCAAGCGCGGGAGCGTCCTTCGCGAGAACATCTATCTCGCGATCGTCACCACGATGTCTTCGTCGCTCTGGCTGGGGGTACTCGCTAAGCTGGCGGCTTCCGCGTCCGGACACGAGGCGATCCGGGTATGGGATCTGATCACCATCTCGGTTGTCGGCGGGGCGCTCGGTTCGGTCGTGATCTTGGGGGTGACTGTGGGGTTGTCGGTCCTGTCCTACCGGCGCGGATGGGACCTGGACTCGGTCTCTACGCCGATGGTCACGGCGCTCGGCGACATGGTGACGCTTCCGACACTGTTCCTTGCCACCTTCATCGTCAGGAACCACGCGATCGCGGATGTTGCCGCCGCCGCCTGCCTTCTGCTGGCCGGCTTCGCGACCGTTCGTTCCTACATGTCCAAGGACGCCCGGATCCGCCGCATAGTCTGGGAGATGACCGCCGTCATCCTTCTTACCCCGCTCCTGGACATCGTCAGCGGCGCACTTCAGGAGGGTCGGCTGGCCGCACTGAGTGCGACGCCGGTCCTTCTCGTTCTCATCCCCCCGTTCGTCTCGCAGGCCGGCGCGCTCGGCGGGATCTTCTCCTCCAGGATCTCTTCGAAACTTCAGATCGGAGTCGTGACGCCCAAAGGGTTCCCGGAGGTGCCCGCGATAGTCGACGCCTCGATGGTCTTCGGCCTGGGGATGGCCGTGTTCACCCTCATAGGGTTCGCGGCCGTAGGCCTGACCGAACTGACGGGCAGGACGGTCGCAGACCCCGCGGTCGTCATCGCGAGCACGATCGCCGCCGGCGCCCTGGCCACAGCGGTGACCATCGTCGTCAGCTACTACCTGGCCATCGTGACCTTCCGCTCCGGACTGGACCCGGACAACCAGACCGTTCCGATCATCACGAGCGTCATGGACCTGGCCGGCGTGGCCGGCATCTTGTTCGTTATGTCAGTATCGGGGGTGCTTACCCATGGATGACCAACCCAAGAACGTCAAAGAGCTGCTCGTAGAGCTGAAGGACGCCTCCGAGCTGATGGTGGACCTGGCCTACGCCGCGGTCTTCTTCAACGAGGAGAAGCTCGCCCAAGAGGTCGAGAACATCGAGGAGCGCATGCGCGATCATCTGCGCCGCCTCCGCATGATGGCGATGCTCGCCGCGCGCAGTCCGGAAGACGCCGAGGGCATGGCCGGTGTTCTTTGGATAGCCGGAGCGATCGAGAGCATCGGGGACGCCGCCTCAGACATAGCCCGCGTCGTGGCCGCGCGCCTCGGTATCCCCGACGCGCTCAGACCCGACCTACGCCACGCCGACGAGATGACCGGTCGCGTTCGCGTTCGCGACGACGCTCCTGCCGCCGGCCGGACCCTTCGCGACCTCTCGCTTCCGACGGAGACCGGCATGTGGGTCATGGCCATACGAAGTGGCCTGGACTGGGAGTTCGACCCGGGCCCGGAAGACATCGTCTCGGTCGGCGACGTGCTTCTGGTGCGCGGCCCCGGCGAGGGACTCAATCTCGTCCGAGAGCTGGCCGGCGCCGGGAGGCTTCCGGAGATCCCTGAGGGCGACACGCCACCCCTTTCCGAACTCGACCGTGCCGTCGACATCCTCATCGAGATGAAGGACCTAGCGGAGGCCGCGGTTGGGCTGGCCTACTCCTCGCTTCTGTTCAACAACCGGGCCCTGGCCGCCGAGGTAGCCGCGATGGAGTCTCGCTCGGACACCCTGCACGACGAACTGGAATCCTGGGTCCTGCGCGCCGCGCCGGAGGCTCGTGACCCCGACGAGCTCAGGGGCCTGCTCAGGCTCGCGAGCGCATCGGAGTACATGTGCGACGCGGCGCGGGACATGACCTGGTACGTCGAACACGGCGAGCCGCTGCACCCCGTCGTCCAGATGGCCCTGGAGGAGACCGAAGAGACCGGTTCGGAAACCATGGTCGAAACCGGCTCGGCCGCCGAGGGCCGCTCGCTCCGCGACCTTCGACTGGAAACGGAAACGGGGATGTTCGTCCTTGCGATCCAGCGCGGACCCAGGTGGATCTACCGGCCCCGCGCGGGTTTCACACTGATGGCGGGTGACCGGCTGATCTCGATCGGTCCGGAAGAAGGCGAGGAAGAGCTCCAGGCGCTCTGCGCAGCACCTGCTCCCGCTTACGGCCCATAAGGGCCATCTTCACCGACGCTCATTGCCGCGGATGGTCCGCTCGCCTAGCCTGCCCGCATGGATGCATACGTGTACCTTCAGGTTCAGCCCGGTTCGGTTCCTTCGGTGCTTACCCAGCTGGCCGCTAGACAAGGGGTCCGCCGGGCGGTGACGGTAGTCGGCGAGTGGGACATCATGGCGCTCGTCGAGGCGCCGGATTTCGCCCAGGTCGCCCGCGTTATCTTGGCCCAGTTCCACCACATCGATGGGATAGTGCGGACCTACACGGCGCCGGTGGTCCCGCCCGATCGCATCGGCATCACGGGAGGAGCCTTCGCCGCCCCGGCCGTTCCCGTCCCCATCTCGGACGCTTGCTACGTACACGTGAAGGCCGCCGCCGGAGCCATCGAAGGGCTCGTCGAGCGACTCAGCGAGGTCGAAGACATCTCCGGCTACGCCGTCTTGGGCGGCGCCTACGATCTGCTGATCGCCGTACCTCACCCATGGGAGGTCGCCAGCAGCATCATCATCGACCGCATCCAGACGCTCCCGGGTGTGCTCTCCACCACCACACTGGTTTCGGTCAACTTCGAAGAGAGCGACGAGGATCGCGACCAGTTCTCCAGCTGGAGCTAGTTCGCCAGAGGTAGCTGCCTTACCCCGGCCGGTAAAGAGAACCGAACGTTCTCCTCGGCCAGCGTGATGGTCTCGACCTCGACAGCTCCCAGGTCGGCCAGGTAGGCGAGCATGCGCCCGACGAGCCACTCGGGGGCGCTTGCTCCCGACGTCAGCCCAACCGTCTCGGCGCCATCCAGCCATGCCGGATCGACCTCCGTCTCGTCGTCGATGAGGTAGGCGGGGGTGCCCAGTTCACGAGAGACCTCCGCCAAGCGCTTGGAGTTGGAGGAGTTATCCGAACCGATCACCAGGACCACGTCGGCGCGACCAGCCAGCTCCTTCACCGCGTCCTGCCGGTTCTGGGTCGCATAGCAGATGTCGTCCCGAGGCGGACCCGAGATCGCCGGGAAGCGCTCACGCAGGACTTCGATGATCTGGTTGGTCTCATCGACCGAGAGGGTGGTCTGGGTGAGGTAGGAAACGTGTCCCGGGTCGGGCAGCTGAACCCTCCGGGCCTCGTCCACGGTCTGAACCAGAACGGTCCTGTCCGGAGCCTGGCCCGTCGTACCGACGACCTCCTCGTGGCCCTCGTGGCCGATAAGGACGATGGTCTGGTCCTCGTCGGCGAAGCGGCGAGCCTCCAGGTGGACCTTGGTGACCAGCGGACAGGTTGCGTCTATGACCTCGAGCCGGCGCCCGGCGGCGTTCGCGTAGACCTCGGGAGCGACTCCGTGAGCCGACAACACGACGACCGCTCCTTCGGGAACCTCGGTCTCCTCCTCGACGAAGATCGCGCCTTTGGACTCCAGATCGCGGACGACGTGAAGGTTGTGGACGATCTGCTTGCGAACGTAGACGGGCGCGCCGTGTTTCATGAGCGCTCGCTCCACCGCGTCGACGGCTCGTTCGACGCCGGCGCAGTAACCGCGAGGAGCAGCGAGCAAGACCTTGGAGGGCATCGCATCAATGGTACTCGCGGCCTCGTCATGCACCCGAGTAAGCACGCTTCGCTCACTTGCCGCGATCGCAGAAGTCTCCACCTTACGTTCACGGGAAGATGTGACCGGCGGTCACCTCGGAGTTGCCAAACCCTGGAGGCCCCCGTTAGGGTGGTCGAGCCAACACGGACGTGACCGTCCGTTCCTCCCCGGCACCGCGATGCGGTCTCCCTCCTTCCCAGAGTGGCTGACGCATGTGCGCGTGCCGACGGGGCTGGGACGGCTCGGACGTGAAGGCACAGGTCACACTTTTATGACGACTACGACAGGGAGGTGATGCGACACCCACGACCTACCGCGGGGCGCAGAGGCCGGATCCTCGGCCAAGGTGCCTGAACGGAGCCGCCAGCTTCGATCGCCGCGGGGGTGATAGAACCCATGCGATATCTCACCCAGAAGCGCCGCCACTTCGCCGCGGTGCTCGTGCTCGCAACTATCCTGTCGCTCTTCTCGATGGGGACTTCGTCCGCCGGGAGCAATAGCGATAAGACCCTGATCGCCAGGAGAAGCAGCATCCCCGCGAGGATCTGTGATTTCGACTGGCGCAAGAGCACCTGGCAGGTCAAGCAGTTGATCAAGTGCTCCGCTCGCCATTGGGACGTCCCCGGAGGAGCAGTTAAGGCCCTCTCGATCGCCTACCGCGAGTCACGCTATGACCCGGACGCCTACAACCCCTCAGGCGCGCTCGGTATCTACCAGCACATGCGCTCCTACTGGCCCGGAAGGGCCCGCAAGTACGGCTTCCCGCGTTGGTCCGCGTTCAACGCGCGCGCCAACATCATCGTCACGATGCGGATGGTGAAGGCCGGAGGCTGGGGACCCTGGGGCGGATAGAGCCCAAGGACTAACGGACGGGACCACCCGGGCGGGGCAGCTGCTTGACGAGCCCCCGGACCTCCCCCATGGAGGTCGCAACCACCGAAGCCCCGGGTGAGTCCCGGTCCGTGACGATCCTCATCCCTGGGAAACGCTCGTGCGCCAGGGCGACCAGACGCTCGTAGGGACCGAAGGCCACCAGGATGTGAGGACGCTCCGAATCGATCTGACCGATAGCGTCCGGCTCGTTCGTGGCCCCTGTGGTCAGCTCCCACTCGGCCGAGACGCAAGCCACCCTTAGGGCCGCCAAGGCTTCCGGATCGCTCGCTACACACAGCATCTTCAGGGCCCGGCACATCGCTAGAGCCAGTCCTTCTTCCTGAAGACCCACCACAGGCCGAACGATGTGAGCGCCATCAAGGACAGGGCGAAGGGGTATCCGACCCGCCATGAGAGCTCCGGCATGTTGGCGAAGTTCATCCCGTAGATGCCGGCTATGAGTGTCGGCAGCAAGATGATGGCCGCCCAGGAAGTCACCTTCTTCATGACCTCATTGAGGCGGTTGGCGGCCTGAGCGATCCTGACCTCGAGCAAGGAAGTAAGCAGGTCGCGAACGTTGTCGGTCAGCTCGAGCGAGCGCACGACATGATCGGCGACATCTCGGAAGTAGGGCATCAGCGGCGCGGAGACCAACTCCGGCCGCTCCAGGAAGAAGTCGATCACCCGGCGCAGCGGCATCACGTGCCGCCGGAAGCGCACGAGGTCTCGCCTCAGCCGGAACAGCTCCTTCTGCAGCTCCTCACCCGTGGGATCGACGTCGAAGATCTGCTCCTCGAGGTCGTCGGCGCGATCCTCGAACGAGTCGACGAGGGCCAGATACTCGTCGACGACCTCATCCACGACGAGATAGAGGAGGAAGGCGGCCCCCTCGACGGTCATCGCCGAAGAGCCGTCGGATCGACGGTACGCCTCCCTTAGGTCGAACGCCGGAGGGTAGCGCAGCGTCACGAGCGATCGGGGCCCGATGAATGCGTGGATCTCGCTCTCCACCAAGCGCCCCTGAGCGTCGGCCCATACGGGGCGAACGACGACGAAGGCATTCCCATCGAAGACCTCCACCTTCGGCCGCTGGTCCCTGTGCTGGGTGTCCTCGACGGCCAGGGGGTGCAGGCCGAACTCCTCAGCGATCACGGCCAGTTCGTCGGAGCTCGGATCCTCCACGTCCAACCACAGACGGGTCGAGGAGCCGTCTGCGAGCATCTCGCTCACAAGCGCTGGATCGAAAGCTCGCTCGAGCAGGGCTCCGTCACCGTAGAGGCGGCAGGTGATCATGGCCCGGAGCCTAACCCAGGGCTAGACTCGCCCACCGTGACCCAGCTCGAGGACTTCATCTGCTTCTGGAGGGCTATGGACGACCTGATGGAACGGGTCGAGCCGGCCAGCTGGGGCGCGGTGGTAACGGACAGCCGGTTCCCCCGGATATGGGACGCCAACTACGCCCGGGTGGACGAACCGGGAGCTCGTCCCGACTACTCGGATCTACAGGAGGCGCTCGGTCCGGCTCTTGAGCGCGCCGGTGCCGGCGCCTTCCACGTCGTCATGTTCCGCCCCGAGGAGGCGACCGACCTGATCGCCGATCTGTCCTCGCGCGGACACAAGCTCTCCTGGGACGTGGTCATGGCTATGCGGGCCGGGGCCATCGAGTCCCACCCCCAGGCCGATAGCGTCGAGGAACTGCCTGACAACGCCGAGACCTGGTCGGCGATAGCCGAGTCGCTCACACACTTCGGCATCGACGAACCCGACGTGCGTGAGCTCGTTCGGCTCGAACGCGACGCGATGGGCCAGCACAAACGGTGGTTCGGGGTGCGGGATCAGGGCGCGGTGGTCGCCATCGGAGCGCTGGTGTTCCTGCAAGGCATCGGATACGTGGACAACGTGGTCACCGTGCCCCGGGCCCGCAACCGAGGCTACGCGAGCGCCCTGACCGCGCGTATCGCCACCGAGGCGCATGCGGTGGGCGCATCCGGCGTCTACCTTCTGGCCGAGCCCGAAGGCCCCATCCGGCTCTACGAGAAGCTGGGCTTCAGCGAGCTGACCAGGATCGCGGGGACGATCGCGCCGCTCGCCCCGAAGGTCGCCTGACCCGTCAGTCGACGAAGCGGTAGCCGAGACCTCGCACTGTGAGCAGGTGCTTCGGATCGTGGGGTTCGGCCTCGGTCTTCGATCGGATGCGTTTGATGTGAACATCGAGCGTCTTGGTGTCGCCGATGTAGTCGGCTCCCCAGATCTCCTCTATCAGGAAGTTCCGCGTGAGCAGCCTGCCCTTTCGCCGAAGAAGGATCTCGAGCAACTCGAACTCCTTCGGTGGGAAGGCCACGAGCTCCCCTCGGACCCGGGTCTCGTGGCGCTCCACATCCATCTCGATTTCGCCGCCGGCGAGCCGGCCGGGCGTTTCATCGAACATCCCCGACCTGCGTATGTTCGCTCGAACCCTGGATATCAGTTCTCGCACGGAGAAGGGCTTCGTCACGTAGTCGTCGGCTCCGAGCTCAAGGCCCGTGACCTTGTCGGCCTCGGAGTCCTTGGCCGTGACGATGATGATCGGAACGGTCGACTCGGCTCTGATCAACCTGCAGACGTCCAGACCGGAGATCTCCGGAAGCATCAGATCCAATACGACGAGTGCCGGCGGCATCTCCCGGAACATCTCCAGGGCACGCCTCCCGTCGATCGCAAGGGCCACGACGAACCCCTCCCGCTCCAGGTTGTAACGAACCGTCTCGGCGAGCGCGGGCTCGTCCTCGACGAGGAGAACGCGCGCACCTTCAGACGTCATGGAGGATCCACCGGATGGGAGGCGTCCGTGAACTCCCTGAACTCGCCGGTCAGAAGGAAGCCGACCTGTTCGGCGATGTCGACCGCGTGATCGCCCACCCTTTCGAGGTTGCGCGCCAGGACCAGCATGCGGAGCCCCCACTCGAGAGCGTCGGGGTCCGACGCGAGCGACGTGACGTCCTCGTACATACCCAGGTTCAGCCTGTCGACAGGATCATCCATCTCCGGAAGTGAGAGGCAAAGGTCCAGATCGCGAGTGCGGAGGGCTTCCAGGGACGACCGGATCATCGGCCTGACGATATCCCCCATCTCCCGGATGTGTGCCACGACCGACCGATCCGGGGTGCGCTCGCTGACCGATAGGAAGATCTTGGCGATGTTGACGGCTTGATCGCCTATCCGTTCCAGATGCTGGTTGATATGCAGGATCGCCGACAGCAGCCGAAGGTCGGAGGCAACAGGTGTCTGCAGAGCCAGCACCTGCAGTGCCCTCTGCTCGATGTCCAGGTAACGGTCGTCGATCCGATCATCGGAGGCGATGACCGCCTGCGCTTTGGCCGGATCGCTCGCCACCAGGGCCTCGACCGCGTCTCGGACCGCCTCCTCAGCGAACCCCCCCATGACCAGGATCTCGCGTTCCAGATCGTCTAGTTCCTCGTGGAAGCGTGAGCGCGTCATCATCCGAACCTTCCCGTCACGTAGTCCTCTGTCCGCTTGTCCGATGGGTTGGTGAAGATAGTCTCCGTTCGATCGAACTCCACGACCGTGCCGGTTCTGGCGCCGCCCTCGGAAACGTCGACCGTGAAGAAGGCGGTTCTGTCGGATACGCGTGCTGCCTGCTGCATGTTGTGAGTCACTATCACGATCGTGTAGTCGGCGACGAGCTCTCTCATCAGGTCCTCGATGCGGGCGGTGGCGACCGGATCCAGCGCCGAACAGGGTTCGTCCATGAGGATCACGTCCGGGCGGGTCGCGATCGCTCTGGCGATGCACAGCCGTTGTTGCTGGCCTCCCGAAAGTGCCATGCCCGTCTGCTTGAGCTTGTCCTTGACCTCGTCCCAGAGGGCCGCCCTGCGCAGCGACTCCTCGACGAGATCGTCCATGTTTCCGGAGAAGCCGGCGATCTTGGGACCGAAAGCGACGTTGTCGTAGATCGACTTGGGAAAGGGGTTCGGCTTTTGGAAGACCATCCCGATCCTGCGGCGAACCTCGACCGCGTCGACAGCCGGGTCGTACAGGTCGACCCCGTGGTAGGTGACGGTACCCTCGATCCTGGCTCCCTCGATCAGATCGTTCATCCGGTTCAGGGTTCTGAGCACGGTGCTCTTGCCACAGCCCGAAGGCCCGATGAGCGCCGTGATCTGATTGCCGCGGATGTCGAGCGAAACATCGCGCACGGCGCGGAAGTCCCCGTAGAAGGCCGAAAGGTCTCGCACCCCGAACACCACCGGCCGCTCCTCGCCGACCTCCGCGACTGATGCAGCTTGCACCTTCAACTCGTCCATCACCAGTTCCGTTCGTATCTGGTCCGCAGCCAGATCGCGGACGCGTTGACGAGCAAGATAGCGACGAGGAGCACGACGATCGCGGCCGCCGCGTTCGCTTCCCAGTCCGCCCCAGGCAGACTAGACCACCTGTATATCTGGGTCGGAAGTGCCGTGTAGGGCCCCTGAAGCGTACCGAGGAAACCGGCCGAACCGGTGTTGAGGTAACCCGTAACCGCTCCGACCAGGAGCAGCGGCGCCGTCTCGCCGAATGCGCGCGCCAGAGCCAAGATAGCGCCCGTGAATATCCCGGGCGCCGCGTAAGGCAGGACATGGCTCCGCACGACCTCCCAGCGCGTGGCTCCGACGCCGTAGGCGGCCTCCCTGATACTGGTTGGAACCGCTCGCAGGGCCTCCATCGTCACGATGATCACGAACGGCATGACGAGCACCGCCAGCGTGAGTCCACCGGAGATATAGCTCTTGCCTAGATTGCTTCCGGGACCCGTGACGGCTCGCAGCGCCTTCACGAAGACGACTAGACCCAAGATCCCGTAGACGATCGAGGGCACGCCGGCGAGGTTGCGGATGTTCGTAATGAGCGCCCGGTTGAGACGCGTGTCACGGGCGTACTCCTGAAGGTAGACGGCCGCCCCGACGCCCAGGGGGAGAGCCGCGACTGCGACGAAACCGACGAGGATCAGCGATCCCGTTAGCCCCTGCCTCACCCCCGTGCGGCTGGCGATGCTAGACGTATCGCTCCCCAGGAAGCTCGCTCCCCTCGAGGACAGCACCGGCCAAGCGTCCACGGTGACACTCACCAGCAGGATGAGGAGCAGTCCCATCGACAGCAGCAACGCCAGAAGGAAGGCCGCCTGCAAGACCTTCCCCCACACATCGACCGTGCGGCCACGAAGGCGGAACGCGACGGTCTGGCGTGCGATGGACTCCCCCGCCAGGTCTTTCATCGGTGATGCCTCCTCAGCCGGCGAACGAGCCTCTCGCTGGCAACGTTGAGCAGGAGCGTGATCACGAACAGGTTCAGGCCGATGAAGTAGAGGCTGTTGAACGCCTGATCTGCCCCGCGAACCTGATCGGACCCGATCGCCAGCGAAGAGATCGCCGTCGTCATCGTTTGCCCTGGTTGGAGGGGGTTGAAGCTTCTAAGCGACCCGCCGGTCCCGCCAGCGGCGAGGGCGACGACCATCGTCTCGCCGATCGCCCGCGAGATCCCCAGGATCAACGCGGCGAAGATCCCCGAGACGGCGGCGGGGAACACGACCTTCATAGTCACCGTGCGGCGGCGAGCGCCTATCCCGTACGCAGCCTCGCGCAGGGCCCCAGGGACCGAGTGCATGGCATCCTCGGCGACGGAGGCCACCAGGGGGATGGTCAGTATCCCGACGCCGACCCCCGCGGCCATCACGGTGAAGGTGCTGGTGGCCCCTAGGACCGACTGCACGAAGCCGGGGTTGATCACCTGGAGGGCGAAGAACCCCATGACGACGCTGGGAACGCTGGCGAGGATCTCGACCACCGGCTTGAGGCGACGGCGCGATCGCCTGCCAGCGTACTCCGAAAGATATATCGCCGCTCCCAACCCGAGCGGAGCGGCGACGGTCATCGCGATCGCTGTGACCATCATCGAGCCCGCGAACACGGTGAGCATGTCGAACTGGCCCCTGCGTGGGAACCATCCCTCGCTCACCAGCGACCCGAGCTGGATCTTCGTAAGGAACGAGAGGGCGTTGCCGCCGAGCGCCGCAACGATCCCGAAACCGATCACGACCGATATCGCCGCGGCCGCGAAGAAGACCGAATGCACGAAGCGCTCCCTGCGATGACGGCGGCGATCGCCGTGCAGCTCCGTCACCGAAAGTGGCGACCCGGTGCGAACGGCGGCCTCAGGCAGCGACCTGCTCCTTCCAGACGGAGCGCGTGGCATCGATGCGGTCCTCTGACAGCTGGATGTAGTCGGCTTCCGATACGGCGGTCTTCAGACCTTCATCGGTCAAGTAGAAGTCGACGAAGTCTCCGAGAGCCGGGCTGTCGGCCAGCTTGGTCTTACTCACATAGATGTAGAGCGAGCGCGACAGCGGGTAGGAACCGTCGGCGATCGTCTCCTGACTCGGCAGAACGCACCCGCTACCTCCGTCGATCCCGATCTCGTGCACCTGTTCGCCCGCCTGGTCCGCATAGGCGAATCCGACGTATCCGAGTGCCCCGGGGGAGCCCTCCATCGCCTGGATGATGACGTTGTCGTTGGGGGAGGCCTGGTAGTCGGGGCTCATGGTCTTGGCTTCATCCGCCGGAAGGCCCTGTGACACGCCCAGGTCCTCGAAGCCGGCCAGATCGAGGAAGGCCCCGTACGTGCCCGACTCCTCGCCGGGAGCGGTGATCTGAAGGGGTAGGTCCGGGAAGTTCCCGGCGCCACCGAGGGTCCGAGCAAGAGAGTTGGCGTCGGACCAGTTCGCGAAGCCCTGCGACTGGGGACCCATCAGAGCGTAGAGGTCGGCCTTCGTAAGGCAGTTCACTGCGGTGTTCGACGGATCGGTCATGACAGTGATGCCGTCGAGCGCGATCTCGAGTTCAACGAGATCCACACCGTTCTTCTTACAAGCGGCCGCCTCCTCGGGAGCGATCTGCCGGGAGGCGTCGTTGATATCTGTCTCCCCACTACAGAACAGGACGAAACCGTCGCTCGTCCCGGGCCCGTCGACGCTGATCGAGACGTCCGGGTTCGATCCGTTGAACAACTCAGCGGCCAGGTTGGTGATCGGCTGAACCGTGGACGATCCCGAGATCGTGATCGTGCCGCTGGCACCTCCGCCGGCGCTGTCGGATCCTGCGCTGCAGGCACTCGCCAGGAGTCCCATCGCCGCTATCGCTACCCCTGTTCGAAGAAGTCCGGCTTTCATGCTCGTCCTCTCTTGGTTGGCTGAACCCCAAGCTAGGTTGGGCAGGTGTCCGCACCCGGGCCACCACGTGAACGTTCGATGAACGATCTCCGACTGCCTCGGGAAGACTGCCTCTAGACTCGCCACATGAACTCAACAGCCTTGATCGCCGGCGCGTTGGGCCTTTGCCTCGGGGCGATCGTTGGAGCCCTCGCGGTCAGGAGGCGTTTGCGAGAGCTTCAGCGCTCCGCGCGATGGACGCGGGAGGAGCTTCAAAGGCAGGAGCAGACGACCCTGGAAGGCCGCAGGGTCCAAGATCTCATACTTGAAACCATGCAGGACGGTGTGCTGTTGTTGGACGGTGGGTGGCGCACCGTATTCGCCAACGATGCTATCGACCGCCACCTCGGCACCCGGCCGGAGGCCCTGGCCCAGCTGTATCCGCCCGGACTCCGCGACCTGGCAAGAAAGGCAGCGGACTCTAGAGAACTCCTCGTCGCTGAGGTGGAGATCGGTGTTCCGCAGCGATGGCTGAGGACGATGGCCACGCCCGCCGGCAGCGATGGATCGGTCCTTCTGGTCGTGACGGATGTGACCGAGACCCGCCGGCTCGAGGAGGTCCGCCGCGATTTCGTAGCCAACGCATCCCATGAACTCAAGACACCCATCGCATCGATGCAGGCGGCGGCCGAGACGCTCGTGGGGGCGCAGGGCGACCCGGAGGCGGTCGGACGCTTCGCGCCGCTGCTTCAGAGCGAGGCCATCCGGCTCGGGCGGATCGTCACCGACCTCCTCGACCTGTCCAAACTCGAATCGGGAAGCGAACTGAGCGAATACGTACAGGTGGAGACTCTCACCGCAGAGGAAGTCGCACGAGCAGCCCCCTCCGCTGAGGCGACCGGGCTCCGGATCACCGTCGAGACCGACCGATGCCCCGCCGTCATCGGATCGGCGCGAGACCTCTCGCTGCTGGTTCGAAATCTCATAGACAACGCGGTCAGGTACACGCGCGAAGGCGGCCTGGTGCGAGTCGATGTCGCCCCCGACTCGGGACAAGTGGTCCTGCGCGTCTCGGACACGGGCGTCGGCATACCCTCACGGGACCTGGAAAGGGTGTTCGAACGTTTCTATCGCGTCGATCCTGCACGATCTCGCGAGACCGGCGGAACGGGCCTTGGACTCGCGCTCGTGAAACACGTGGCCGAGAACCACGGGGGAACCGTTGCCCTGCAGAGCGAACTGGGGCAGGGCACGACCGTCGAAGTCAGGCTGCCGGCCGCGGCGTCCTGACGGCGCCGCTATGCTCGCCCGGCGATGACCCTCATCTTCCTGATCCGCCACGGACTGACCGACCAGACCGGAAAGCGCCTGTACGGACGTACCCCCGGGATCGACCTGTCGGTGCGGGGACGCGAACAGGCCGAGGCGCTCGTCGAGCGGTTCGCCGGCATCGACCTGGTCGGTGTCTACTCCAGTCCCCTGGAGCGGTGCACGCAGACGGCGTTACCTCTGGCGGCCGCACGCGAACTCAAGGTGCGCGAACGTCGGGCCCTTATCGAGATGGACGCGGGGACGTGGACGGGCCGCCGGCTGGCCGCCCTGTCTCGGACGAAGCTTTGGGACGTGATCCAACAGCAGCCGTCTCTGGCGACCTTCCCCGGAGGTGAGAGCTTCCCGGATGCCCAGCGGCGCGCGGTGGCTGAGGTCGGCAAGATCGCGGCCGAGCATCCTCGGGGCAACGTGGCCGTCTTCTCTCACGGGGACATCATCAGGCTGCTCGTCTCACACTGCGCCGGAGCCCCCATCGATCGATTCCAAAGGATCGTTGTCGACACGACATCCGTGTCGGTTGTGGCCCTGCACCCTTCCGGACCTCCAAGGCTCGTTCTGATGAACGACATGGGGGGACTCGGCGCGTTCGCCCAGGCGCGCCCGAAGCGTTCGACTCCGGGCGTGCGAGGATAGAGCGATGGACGAACTGGGACAGGTGGAGCGCGTCACCACCGACGCCGTCGGAGAACCGGGGGCGCGCACCTTCTACCTCCAGGCGGCCGCCGGCTCTCGCACCTACACGGTGATCGTCGAGAAGCAGCAGGTTCAGCTCCTGTCGGCTTCGATCCTGGAACTGCTCGCGAACCTCGGCCTGGAGACCGGCGCGGAGGCAGCCGAAGAGGCCCTTGCTCTCACCGAACCCTTCGAGCCGGGCTGGCGGGCGGGGCGTCTGTCGATCGGCTACGACCAGGAGCGCGATCTTTTCATCGTCGAAGCGCTGGAGCTCATACCCGAGCTCGAAGACGAGGACGATCCGAGGTCGATCCTGGCCGAAGAGCCCATGGGCCTGAGGTTCGCCGCGACCCGCGAGCAGATGCTGGCCCTGTCCCGGCACGGGGCGGCCGTCGTCGAGAAGGGACGGCCCCTGTGTCAGTACTGCGGGAACCCGATCGACCCCGACGGTCATCGGTGCCCGGCGATGAACGGCCACTCGAAGTCGTGACCCCGCCGCAGGACGTCCCGAGCGTCCTCGCCGAGGGTGACCTTCAGATCTTGGGGCTGATGCCCAACTCGTCCAACTACACGTTCTTGGCCAAGGCCAAGTTCCGGGACCAGGAGACACTCGCCATCTACAAGCCCCGCCGAGGCGAGGCACCACTGTGGGACTTCCCGGAGGGAACGCTCTGCCGGCGGGAGGTCGCGGCATACGTCGTTGCGAGCGCACTCGGCTGGCCGAACGTGCCTCCCACAGTTCTTCGCGAAGGTCCCGAAGGCCAGGGTTCGGTCCAGCTCTTCGTCGAGTTCGACCCAGAGCAGCACTACTTCACGTTGCTAGCCGCGCACGCCGAGGAGTTCCACCGAGTGGCGCTCTTCGACATGGTGGTCAACAACGCGGACCGCAAGGCGGGGCATTGTCTGAAGGCAAGCGACGGGCACGTCTTCGTGATCGACCACGGCGTCTGCTTCAGCCCCGAACCCAAGCTCAGGACCGTCATCTGGGACTTCATCGGCGAACCCGTTGATCACGCCCTCAAGGACGACCTTCGGAAGCTGGCCCCGCTCCTTTCTTCGGGCTCCGTTCGCGAGCAGCTCGGCGAGCTGCTCGATCCAGCCGAGATCGAGGCTATGGCCGCGCGTCTGATCGAGGTGGCCGAACTCGATGTCTTCCCCGAACCCGGCCCTGGAAGGCCCTACCCGTGGCCGATCGTTTGAAGTCACGCTTGCGCGCGGGAACCGTCTCCACCCCGCTGGGAGAGATGACCGTCGTGGCAGGCGAGGTCGGGATAGTGGCGACCTACTTCGGGAAAGTGCAGATCGTGGCCGAACCCGCCGGTCGCGAGTTGCGCGCCGCTACTCGCGAGATCGAGAGCTACTTCGCGGGCAAGCTGCGGGCCTTCTCGGCGGGGGTTGACCTGTCGTTCGCCGGGACCGACTTCTCGCGTCGCGTTATCGAAGCCACGATGGCGGTCCCCTTCAACGACCTTCGGACCTACGGGGACATCGCCGACGAGGCCGGTTCGCCCAAGGCAGGCCGTGCCGCGGGGAGCGTTCTGGCCCGCTGCCCCATCGAGATCTTCGTTCCTTGTCACCGAGTGGTCTCGTCGGGCCGCAGCCTCGGCGGCTACGGAGGACACGAGGAACGCAAGGCCTTCCTCGTCGGGCTCGAAGCGCGGTTGGCCCGGTAGGCTCAGGCCGTGAAACCGCGAGGGATCCTCGTCGTTGCGCTCGTCCTCGCGACGCTATCTACGGCATGCGGCGCGGACCCGGCTCCTCCGCCGGTCGCTTCCGGTCCGAGCGGATCTCTGGGTGTGTTCACCCAAGCCGACGCCGACCAGACCCTCGCGGCGCTCTGTCGGATGATCGGACTCGGTCGCTCCGAGCTGGATCCGGCGAACGGTACCTTCTACGACTTGCTCCACGAGAAACTCCACGTCCTTGCCGCCGCGACGGAACCCGTCGACCGAGCGCTTGTGGCCGGGCTATTGCAGGCCAAGGCTAGGGTCGAAGCCGACCTGCGAACAGGCGATCGGCTCCCCTTCGAGTACACCGGCGACGTCGAGGCTCTGCTCGCAACCGCGACCGCAGCCCTAGAAGCGGTCGGCCTCAAGGCGACGGGCTGTTGAACCTCATGGTCGCTTGCCTAGAAGGTGAGAGAGGATGACCCCATGACGAGAGCGAGGAGGTCGATCGCCGCCGGCCTCGCGCTCGCGATCCTGGTGGCCTGCACGAAGTCGAGCACCCCCCCTGCCGGCGGCGCCGGCGAACTCAATATCGCTGCACAGGTCGCGAGCGTCGACCTGTACATCGGTTCACGTCAGCGGGTTCTGATAGGCCTGATCTCCAGCGATAACCGATTCGTGAGCTACGGTTCGATGGAAGTCGCGTTCTCCTACTTCGGCGCAGACGGGAGCAGCGCACCTGTAGACGGACCTGCGGCGACCGCCTCGTTCATCCCGTCGAGTGGAACGTCGCCGCAGGGAGGCGCTGCCCCAACGCTGACCAGTCCGTCGGAGGCGCGAGGCGTCTACCAGGCCGGGAACGTCACGTTCGAGCAAGCAGGCATCTGGCAGGCGACCATCACGGGCAGCGTCGAGGGTGCGGGTCCCCAGAGCCTTACCGCCAACTTCAACGTCTTCGAAGCGCCGAACCTGCCGGCGCCCGGACAACCGGCACTGAAGACGCAGAACCTGACGATGTCATCGAAGGACGCTCTTCCCGGGGCGATCGACTCGAGGGCATCGGACACGACCCCTGTTCCCGATCCGGGCCTTCAAGAGGGGACGCTCAAGGACGCGTTGGCGGCGCACTCACCCATCCTCGTCATGTTCGCTACACCCACCTACTGCATGAGCGAGTTCTGCGGTCCGGCGGTGGATGCCCTCGAAGCGTTATCCGAGACCTACGCCGGGAAGGCCGTGTTCATCCACATAGAGATCTGGCACGACTTCCAGAAGCAGGAGATCAACCAGGCGGCTGCGGACTGGCTCTACCGCGACGGCGATCTCTCCGAGCCCTGGCTCTATCTCATAGACGCCGACGGCAACATCGTCGATCGCTGGGGCTCGGTCTTCGACCCGGCCGAGGTCGGCAAGGAGCTTTCGGACCTGCGCGTGCCTACCGACTGAGGTTGCCGCTTGGATGATTTCGAGGTTCGAGAGCGTTTCGCGGCGGCTCCGGTCGCAAGGCTCGCCACAGTGCGACCCGATGGCGGCCCGCACCTGGTCCCCGTGACCTTCGCCGTATCTCTTCCCTCGACCCTGTATCTGGTCGTCGACGAGAAGCCGAAGAGATCGCGCGACCTTCAGCGGCTCACCGACATCGAGGAAGAAGGTCGCGTCTCGCTGCTCGTGGACCACTACGAGGATGCCTGGTCGCAGCTGTGGTGGATCCGGGTCGATGGTCGCGCCCGGATCGTCCACGACCCGGACGTCTGGCGATCGGGCCTTGCCCTGCTCGCTCGCAAGTACCCGCAGTACGTCGCCGATCCTCCCGCCGGCCCGGCAGTCATCGTCGAGGTGGAGCGGTGGCGTCACTGGTCGGCCTCCGAGTAGCTGGCCTTCAAACACCCCAAGCACCCGTAGGATGGCCCGATGCAACCGGACCCGATGATGCCCGCCCCTCCCGGTGTCGAGTACTGCTATCGCCATCCGGCCGAGGAGACCCGCGTCCACTGCACCCGCTGCGGCAAGCCGATCTGCCCGCAGTGCATGATCCCGGCGCCGGTCGGCCATCAGTGCCCGGACTGCGTGGCGGAGGCCCGCCGCGAGTTCCGGGCCGGTCCCGGCAAGAAGTTGCGCTTCTACAACGTCTCCTTCACCAAGGTGATCCTCGGGATCACTGTCGCGGCGTTCGTCGCCGAGATGGCGGCGTCCGGCGGCGGGGACCTGATCGGCGGCCCCGGGGTGGAGAAGATGATCGAGGTGGGAGGCATGTTCCCGCCGAGCCTGGCGATCAACCACGAGTACTGGCGATTGATAACCCCGATCTTCCTGCACTACGGACTGCTTCACATCGCGTTCAACATGTACGCGCTCTACCTGTTCGGACCCGTGGTTTCCTCGAACTTCGGTGCGAAGAAGATGCTGCTCATATACCTGCTGGCCGGGATCGGGGGGAACGTGGCCGAGTTCGTCCTCGGAAGCCCGTTCGCCGTCGGTGCCGGAGCCTCCGGCTCGATCTTCGGTCTGTTCGGTGCGGTCCTGGCCTACGGCTACATGCACCGGAATACGCGGATGGGGCGGGCCCAGGTCCAGTGGGTGGTGCAGATCCTGGTGATGAACCTGTTCCTGACCTTCGCCATCCCCAACATCGGATATCTCGCGCACCTGGGCGGGCTGGCCTCCGGCGCGGCCCTCGCCTTCCTGCTCGACACACGCAACCTGGATCCGAACCAGAAGCTGATCCGGTACGCGGGCGTCGCCGCCCTCATCTTGGTGATGGGCGCCTTGACCCTCTCGCACTCGGCCTCGCTGCATGACCAGATCCTTACGGGGCGGATCTGAGCGGGAACAACTCCTCGCAGACCCGGCGTCTAAGCTCCGGTCATGAGGCGAACCCTGGGGATCTTGCTCGCGCTGGCGCTGCTCGGCGCGGGTTGCGTGAAGTCGGCGACTACCCTCACCCACGCGCTGACCCTTAAGGACAACGGCTCCTCGATCCAGGTTCGCTTCGGGGAGCGCATCCAGATCACCCTGGCGCCGGAGAGCGGCATCGCGTGGGACGTCTACGACTACCCGCGGAACGCGCTGACTCTCGACTCCCGAGACCTGAAGGCCGGGAGCTTCGTGTTCACCGTGAAGGGGGCGGGCGGCGGCCGCATAGTCGCCTACTTCGGTCCGGCATGCGGGCCCGGAGTCGTGGGCGCTACTCCCGGACCGTCCTGCGAACAGGGAGGCGAACCGGTGGACCCGATCGGAGGGAGCTTTCCTGGCCCTCGTGTGTTCACCGTGAGCGTGACGGTAGCCCTGGAGAGCTAGCTCACTTCGTGTGCTTGTCCGCTATGCCGAGGATCTGCCCGTACCTGGTTCCCACGTAGATCCAGCCGTTCCAAACCGCGGGCGTCGACTCGATGTTTCCGCCAAGGTTCAGCCGCCAGAGCGGTTCCCCCGGATCCTTGCCCGGACGGTGAACATCGAAGCAGTTGAGGTAGCCGTTCCCCTCTCCGACGATGAGCCGGCCGTCCACCACCACGGGCGATGACCAAGTTGGCCCGACCAGATCCTTCGTCCACAAGATCTCTCCCGTCTCGGCGTCGACGGCGCTCACGGCACCTTCCGTGATCATCGCGTAGACGATCCCTTCGGACAGTGCCGGGGTACCGAGTAGCCCGCCGTCACGCTCGAACCCACCGAGCTGAACCGACCAGACGAGGGGATGCTTCGGCCGGGACGGATCCAGCTTCATCAGCGAGCCGATCTCATGATCGCGTTGGAAGGATTCGGGACGATCGGTGTTGTCCTGCATCTTGCGGCCCACGTAGAGGAAGCCCTCTTCGTCGATCGTGATCGTCGCGTCGGTGTCGTCCCCGTTCCAGAACCGGAAGACGCGTTCGTAGCGCTTCCCACCCGCGAGGATGTTGGAGATATCCCACCCTTGCACGAGCCCGCCCGAGTTCCCGAAGTATGCGACTCCGTCGTAGAAGGCGACCGAGCCCTCGATCGAGACGTCCGTGTCGCCGATCGTATCGATCAGTTCCTGGTCGTATCCGGGAACCCGCATGACGATCTTGGGCCGGACCGTGACCATCCCTCGGGAGTCGTAACCACGGTTGAGTCGCACGACGTAGAACCAGGAGTTCTCTCCTCCCACGAGCATGTAGTCGTCCACGATCGCAGCGGCTCCGTCCCAATCGTTGTTCCAGGTCGGATCCGAGACGGTCGAATCGGCATCCATCGACCACAGCACGGTCGGTTCGGCCCTATCGAGCGCGACGATCCGGAACAGGTTGTCGCGCGAACCCGCGTAGTAGAGCGGATACCCGTTCGGATCAGACGTCGCCGAACCCTTTGCTAGGTCGCCCGTGACCAGATCCGGACGAACCTGCTCCCCCGTCTTGCCATCGAGGAAGTGGTAGTTGGCGTCGTAGGCGCCGATGCGGACCTCGACCGATCCGTGCCTGCCCGGGATCACGTTCGGCTGCCCGGTCCATCCCGTCCCGCACCATTCCCTACTGCCGTGGTTGTCGCTGGAGATCGAACAGAGCGTTCCCCCCGCCGGATATCGCCAACGGATCACGGGGTCATCCGGCACCGGCCCCATCCCGTAGTAGGAGCGCGTGAGGTTGCCGCGGAAGGTCGTAAGCCCCGGGAAGTCCGGATCGATGGGTCCGGGTTCGACCGGACCGGGCGAGGGACTCGGGGCGGGCGAGACCTCCACCGAAGGAGAGGCGCTCGCCGAACCGGCCGCCGAAGGAGATGGGGCGGCCGCCTCCTTTCGGGAAAGTCTCCAACCGGCCCCCGCCCCGCCGGCGAGGATCGCCAGCATGAGGATGACGGCCAGCGCCGGAATCTTGCGCCGAGCCGCGTGACGGGCACCGGCTCGAGTGTTCATGGGTGAACGGGCCTAGATCGGCCCGGCGGCGGATCGATAGGAGCCCAGCACGCGGAGCAAAGACGTGTGCTCGGCCACTTCTGCGAGGGCCGCGGCGACATCCGGGTCCTCGGCCGGACGTGTCAGGTCGACGTAGAAGACGTACTCGAAGGGCGCGCCGCGTCGCGGCCGCGACTCCAGCTTGTGGAGGTTGATCCCGCGCTCGGCGAAGGGCTGCAACGATGAGAGCAGCGATCCGGGCTTGTCGAGCACGGCCATCACGAGCGAGGTCTTGTCCGGCTCGCCCAGGCCGGCGTCCCGCGAGCCGATCACTGAGAACTTGGTGAAGTTGTCCTTCTCGGTTTGGATCCGCTCGGCCAAGACCGCTAGGCCCGTCCGAGCGGCGGCATCGACGCTGGCTATCGCCGCCTCCTGCGGATCGGCGCGCTCGGCTACCAACCTGGCGGCCCCGGCAGTGTCGTGGGCCGGGATCGGCTCGATATGCATAGAGGCCAGGAATCCTTCGCATTGGGCGAGTGCCTGCCAGTGGGAGTAGGCACGTTTGACGCCCTCCAGTCGGGCTCCCGGGATGCCCAGCAGGGCGTGATCGACTTGAACGAGGACCTCTCCGACGATGTTCAGAAGGCTCGTGTGAAGGAGCAGGTCGTAGGTCTCGTTGACCGAGCCGGCCTGGGAGTTCTCGAGGGGAACGACACCGAAATCGGCCTCGCCGCTGGTCACGCGGGAGAAGACCAGGCGCACCGTGTCACAGGGGAGCGGCTCGGCCTCGGGGAAGACCGAATGCACGGCCCGCTCGCTATAGGCACCGGGCTCTCCCTGGTAGGCGACCTTCATGAGGGCGAAAGGGTATCAGCGACATGCTTCAGGCACGCCGGGCCGAGGCCGATGGTACCCTTGCCTCCTACCAGCAGGAATACACCCGCGACGTTCCCCGACGAGTCCGCGAGAGCAGAAGCAGACGATGCAGACACCCTCTTGGTCGCCTCAGCAGCAGGACAGCTTCCTCGACCTGCGCGACTACCTGTCGGTCCTCCGACGGCGCAAGCGCTTGATCTTGATCATCACGGTGGCATTCGTGGCATTGGCGATCGGATACACGAGTACGCAGACCAAGATCTACACCGCGACGGCCAAGGTCCTCATTCGCCCCCCGATCTCGACTGCATCATCGACCACGAGCAACTTCGCACCACAGATCAACAAGGACAACGAGATCGAGTTGATCACCTCGACCGCGGTCGCCGAGGCGGCGCTCAAGCAGATCCTGGAGGTGAATCCCGAGGCCACCGTCACCGGCATACTGCGCAAGTTGGAGGTGACCAGTCCAGGCGACGCAGACGTACTTCAGGTGAAGTTCGCCGATCCCAGACCGGAACTTGCGAGGGTAGGCGCCGAATCCTTCGCCGAGTCGTACCTCAGCTTCAAGACCTCAACAGCCCAAGCTCAACTCGATGCACAGGCTGCCGGATACCGCGATGCGATCGCGGTACTCAGAGCCAAGTCGGACAGCACCATCGTCGGGTCGGGGATCGATCTGTTGACGAGCAGGCTGCTCGAGATCGAAACGACCACCATCGACCCGGGGACGGTCATCCTGGAAGCGTCCACGCCCAAGTCCCCGACCAGTCCGAACCTTCCGATGAATATCGCGCTGGCGTTGTTCCTGGGGTTGTTCCTCGGCGTGATCGCCGCGTACTTCCGCGAACGGATGGACGACCACCTGCGCGGGCGTCATGACCTGGAGGACACGATCGGCGCTCCGGTCATGACGATGATCCCGTCGGTCCCGGGATGGCGCGATCGCAACGAGACTCAACTCGTGACGATCCTCGCGCCTCGCTCCCCCGCGGCCGAGGCCTACCGGACCCTGAGGACCAGCATCTTGGTCGCGGCGGCCGAGCGCGGCATCAAGACGCTGATGGTCGTTTCGGCACTGGCAGGTGAGGGCAAGTCGACGACCGCCGGCAATCTCTCGGTGGTTCTCGCTCAGGCGGGCAAGCGCGTGGTGCTCATATCCGCCGACCTCAGGCGCCCGCGCATCCACGAGTTCTTCGGCATAGAAGGCGGCCGAGGCTTGGCCGAGGTCCTGGCAGGCGAGCGCCGCCCCTGGGAGTCGCTGAAGTCCGGGCGCATCGACAACCTGTGGGTGATGTCGAGCGGACGGATCCCGGAGAATCCGACCGAGCTGCTCCAGTCGAACGAGATGCAGGAACTGATGAGCGAACAGCGCGAGGTCGTCGACTTCATGGTGATCGACTGCCCGCCCGTTCTGGCCGTCGCCGACGCGATGGTGCTGGCACCTTTGGTCGATGGAGTGATCTTCGTTGCCGACGCGGCCGGCACCCCCCGCGATGCGGTCATCCAGGCCCGCGCGCAGCTCGATCAGGTCGGAGCCAGGATGCTGGGGGCCGTGCTCAACAACGTCGACTCCGGAACGACCGGCTACGCCTACTACGGCTCGCAATACGGCTACGGACCTACGGGCAACGGCCAGCCCGCCGCCAACGGCAAGGCGACGGTGTGGGAGACCATCCGCAAGGACCGGAGCTGACGCGGGAGGATCCCTCCGTCCAACCTGCGCCGGGTCCAAGCCGTCGCCGGAGGCGCTTTCGGATCCTGCTCGCCGTGCTCTGGCTCGTCTTCTCATCCGCCTTGCTGGCCGTGGTGGCGGCGGCTGCGACGGATGGAGTGAGGCGCGATCTTCAAGCCGGGCGAGCGGCCATGCAGAAGGGCCGTTCCGCTGTCGGCTTCGGCAACCTCGACCTGGCCGCCTCTTCCTTCAAGGAGGCCGAGGCGAGATTCCAGGCGGCCGAGGAGGGGACCCACACGTCGTTGTTCAAGGTCACAGGTGCCATCCCGGTCCTGGGAAGAACCGCTGACGTCGTGCGCGATCTGGCTCTGGCCGGAGAGCAGCTAGCACAGGGTGGAACGCGATTGGTCGAGGCCGTGGCCTCCCTGCCGGACGGACTGGGGTCGCTCGCCCCCCGCGGCGGAAGGCTGCCGATCGAAGCCCTCGCCGGCCTCGCAGATGACGTCGCCGCTGCCGAGGAGTCCACCGCGCGCGCAGCCCAGATAGTGATGGACTCACCCTCCTCGATGCTGTTGGGCCCCGTTGCAGAGGCTCGCCGGGCCGCACTCGATCAGGTCGTGTCGGCCGACCGGGCGCTCAGCGCGACTCGCGACATCCTCGAAAGGCTTCCGGACTTCGCGGGGGCGAACGGTACGCGCCACTACTTCTTCGGAGCCATCAACCCCGCCGAGCAGAGGGGAGCCGGCGGCATCATGGGCGCCTACTCCATCCTGACGGTGGAGGGCGGCCGCTTGTCGTTCTCGCCGTTCCACCCGGTCCAGTCCTTGCCGAGCTTCGATCCGGATCAGGTCGCGGAACCGAGCCCGGGCTACAGGCGCAACTACAACCAGTACGGCGGTGCGGGCGACTGGCTAGACGCCAACATGACCCCGGATTTCCCCTCTGCCGCAAGGGCCGCGATGGCGACCTACGAGAGGGCCGAAGGCTTGAGACTCGATGGCATGCTCACGGCCGATCCCTACGCCCTGCAGGCGATGCTCGAGATCACCGGTCCGGCGCGGATCCCGTCGCTGGGCATCAGGATCGACGCCTCTAACGTCGTGGACTTCCTGGCCAATGAGGCTTTCTCGAGCTTCCCCGGACCGATCGCCCGAAAGGAGGTACTCGGAGGGGTGGCCAAGGATGTCTTCGACCGCTTCCTCGGGATGGATGACAAGGGGATCGCGCGACTGAGGGCGATCGCCAAGACCGTCGCCGCCGGCCATATCCAGGTGTATTCGGCCGACCCCGTATTCCAGGAAGGCCTGTCGCTCGCCGGTGTCTCGGGAGCCTTCGCGATGGATGGACCGGGCGACTTCGCCTCGGTGAGCATCAACAGCCGATCCGGAGCCAAGGTGGACTACTACGCCTCGCGGTCGGTTTCCTACTCTGTGCTACTCGGAGGCGAACACGAGGCGATAGCCACCACCGACCTAGTGCTGACGAACGATGCTCCCCCTTCGGGCCAACCTCGTTACGTGATCGGACCGAACGTCGAGGGGGCCGAGCCCGGAGATCAGATCTCGCTCGTGACGTTCGCCTGCCCGGCATCGTGTGAGTTGGCCGACGCCGAACGCAGCGGTGAGCGCATCTCGATGCGGACCGGGTCGGAGCTGGGCCTTACTTGGTACCAGGACTTCTTCACCATCCCGTCGGGCGAGTCGGCCAGTATCTCGGTCCAGACGAAGCAGTCGGGGGTCTGGGAAGGGAACTCTTCGGCGGGTTCCTATCGGCTGACGCTGCTCGGACAGGCGACGATCCGGCCCACCGACGTGACGATCCAGATCACTTCGCCAGCCGGCACTCACATCACATGGACGAGCGAGCCGATGCAGGTTGACGGTGATACCGCCACTTGGCGCGGCACTCCGGGACGCCAGGTCGTGATCGAGGTTCGCTTCCAAGCCTCACCAGCACTCGGACTGTGGCGCGAGCTGATGCGCCTGTAGGAAGCGCGAAAGCCGGCCCCTGTCGGGACCGGCCCCCGGTTGTGAACCTGTCGAACTAGGACTGCGTGGCTGTGCGGCGGCGGGCGACGAACAGCGCCGCGATGCCGACCACCACCAGAGCCGCGAGGATCACCAGGCCCATGGAGACATCCGCTCCCGTGAAGGCGGTACCGCCACCCCCACGAACGGTAGTCGTCGGAGAAGGCGACTCCGTGACCTCTTGAGCGAGGGCGGAACCAGCCAGGCCGATCACCATGACGGCTGCGCCGCTCAATACTCCAACGATGCGCTTCATGCGATGAACCCCTTCGCTAGTCGGCCTTGGATGAACCTGAGGCAGGAATGATAGGACTTATGGGCTAGACCTAGCAACCGACCAAAGGCTGGATTTGGCCGACACCCAGGCACGCCGGAAGAGGGAATGTCTAGAAGGGAACCATGATGGGGTCAAGTCTCGTGCCTGCCGGGTCGATATCCGGTGCATGAGCAGGACCACCACCCTCGACCGCATCGCTGCTGAATTCGCCGATGCCGTTGCTGCGGGGGACTTCGGAGCGGCGGAAGGCTGGGTCGCCACGGCGCTTCTGGCTGCAGCGCGTCAGTCAACGTCTCGCTGATACCCCGCTCGCCGTCCCGGACTAGGACTTGATGAAGTAGGGGTCTGCGATCAGTGCCGTCATCGCCGAACGCGAGGCGTCCGAACTGTCGACCCACCACTCGCACTTGTTACCGGTATCGAGTCCGGCCTGGAACCAGCAGACGACCTTGATCCTGGGCATGTCTTTGAGCGTGGCCCTCATCCCGCGGATCCACGCCGCCTTGCGGCCGGGGTTCTCGGGGTCCTCTGAGCAGCCGGTCTCCAGAACGACCATCGGCTTGCTCTTCGACAGCCCGAAGGAGTAGAAGCGCTCGACCCTCCAGCGGAACGAGGTCCAGGCGTTGTTCACACATACCTCGGTGCTCGGGCCCCAGTTGTAGGCGTCCGCGCCGATGTAGTCGACGTACTTCTCGCCCGGGTACCAGCTGTTGGCGACGGAGGGGTTCCAGTACGTGGTTCCCATCAGGCAGGTCGCCCAGCGAACGTTCGTGGCGCCCTTCGCGCGGAAGACGTCGACGACGTGCCTCCAGGCGGCGACGTATTCGGCGGGAGTTCCGAACTTGTCGGAATCATTCTCGGGCTCGTGGAAGAACGTGAGGAACATCGGGCCGCCGAACGCCTTGCAGCTATCGGCCAGGGTGTTGAGGTGATCGTCCCATTCCCCCGCTGCCACGGCTGCCCAGCGGATGACCTTCCAGCCGTCGTAGGACTTGAATGAGATGGCGGGGATGCGCCCCTGCGACGCGGTCCACTGATCGTAGGCCGTAGGGAAGATCTCGTCGTGGTAGTACTGGCGGTCGACGCCTAAGCGCCGGCCGAGTTCGCCCTCCAGGGCTTCGATGGCACCCTCAGGCGTCTCGCCCGGCCGCGGGGAGACGTGGGCGCCTATCAGGCACTTCCCGGCGGTCGTGATGCGGGCCCCCATCGAACTCCTGCTCGCCAGCGCGCGAAGGGTCGGGTTCATAGCGATCGCGCCCGCTCCCGCCAGAACGGCGGAGGCCCGCATGAAACTCCTGCGGTCCACCCTCGCCTGGTCGATGTTCGCGCTCATGCTCATCTAATCGGCGCAGGTCAGATGGTCTTTAGTGACTACAGATATGTAGTTAGTTCGCGCTTCCTCAAGCACGGGTCAAAGCTGGGCGGGAGGGCTCCTTCCGGGTGCTACCGTGGCCGGGCATGAGCGATGCCCTCGGACCCGACCCCTACCTCGACGCCCCCCTGGTGGGTCGGTGGCACGAGCCTCAGGGCAGGATCGGCGAGGCCAGGCTGCTGCCCGCGGTCTGGCCCATCACGGCGATCTTCATCCTCTTGCCCCTGTGGTGGCTGATGGGGCTCAGCGGCTTCATCCTGCAGGCTCTTGCCCTGCCGATGCTCGCCGCCACGCTCTTCCGGCGGAAGCTGGCCGCCCCGAAGGGGTTCGCCCTCTGGCTCGGGTTCCTGGTCTGGTGCGCGTTCTCCGCCACCCAGATCACGGATCCCAAGCAAGGGTTCTCACTGGGCTACAGGGTCTCCCTCTACCTGGCGGCGACGATCGCCTTCGTCTACTTCCTCAACTACTCGAAAACGGAGCTTCCAACCTCGTCGGTGTTCCTGGGTTTGGCGGGGTTCTTCGTCGTGATCGTGATGGGCGGGATCGTTGGGATGGTCCTGCCGAACGTCTCCTTCCGAACCCCGGTGCAGTCCCTGCTTCCGCCTCAGCTGCTACGCCAGGAGTTCATCAGTGACCTCGTGTCGGCAAGCACCACCTCGGCCAAGGCCTTCGCTGCATATCCGATCCACCGGCCGAAGGTTCCGTTCGTCTACACGAACCTGTGGGGAGCCACCTACGCGATCACGTTGCCGTTCGCGATCGGGGCGCTCGCGTATATCCGGAAGAAGTTCTGGCGCGACATCATGGTGTTGGTCCTCCTCGGATCGGTCCTGCCTCTGGTCTTCTCACTGGATCGGGGGGCATGGCTCTCCGCGGCAGGAGGGATGGGATACGCCGTGTTCCGTCAGGCCCGGGGAAAGAACCAACAGGTGCTGAAGGTGGTGATGCTCGCCGGCTTGGTCCTGGGAATGCTGTTGTTCGTGACCCCGCTCGGCGAGATCATCCTGGTTCGCCTGAACAACGGATACGGAGACGCTCACCGAGCCGAGCTCTATCAGACCTCGATAGAGCTCGTGAAGCAGTCCCCGTTCTTCGGCTATGGGGCTCCGGTGGCCACCGAGGGAAACCTCTCGGCTGGAACGCACGGTCAGATGTGGACCGTGGTCGTCGCCCAGGGGATCCCGGGCCTGACTTTCTTCGTCGGATGGCTGCTCTGGGCCCTATGGAAGGCCTCGCGGCGGCTGCCGGAGGGTCATCCCGGGGATCGCAACGCGCGCCTTTGGGCGGAGGTGGCCATCTTCACGGGGATCATCCAGATGCCGTACTACGAACTGGCTCCCTGGGGCCTGACCCTCGTGATGATCGGAGCCGCCCTGGCCTGGAGGGAAGCCGGAGTGGCGCCGATAGCCGCCCGCCGAAGGGGGCCCGATCGAGCCAACGGGTCTATCGCTCGCCGGTCGTCAAACCCTTGATCGCTTCGGCCGCGCCTGCCAGGAACCTCGGGTTCTCGGGGGCGCCCTCTCTCATGGCTTCCAGGTAGCGCAGGATGACCTGAACACCGTGAAGGTCCAAGGTGGCTTCGATCTGGGCCGGCGAGAGATCGAGAGCCTCGAGCTCGCGCCGGCCCACTGTCCGCGCCGCTTCGAACCCATCTGACAGGGTCCCGCGCCGGCCGATGAAGGCGACCTGAAAGTGGAAGTGAACCGGGTCGAACCCGACCGGAACGTCGGTCCCGGCGTACTCCCAATCCCAGGCCCAGAGTTCGCCCGCTCTCACGCCGAGGTTCCAGGGGGACCAGTCCCCGTGCCAGCAGCCGAACTCGAGCTCCGTCCCCCCGTGGCGGGACGAGACGGCCGCCAGCATCCGGTCAGTGCCCACCAGGCCCGCGGCCTCGGCCACCTCCCGCGTCGCGCGGAAACCCTCCACGAGGCGCGAGCGATACGCGCTGGCCGAGAAGATCCCGCTCGACGTCCCCAGCCTTTCGGCGATGCCGCGCGTGATCGAGGCGGCAGGCGGCCCTTGAGAGGACTCGTATCGCCTCAGGTCGCGGGGCATCGGCTCGGTGATCAACAAGGTCTGGCCACGCCAGGCGGTTCGCCTCAGGGGCCTGGGAACCCTGAGCCCGGTCGTCGTCTCCTCCGCGAGTCCCTCCAGCACCTGGGCCTCGTTGGTGACCATGCCGCGGGTCAGATCGCTCCACCCGAGCTTGGCGTAGCCAAGGAGTTCTCCGGAAGGAGTGAGAGTCTGCACGACCGGCTTCCTGTAGGGAGAGGAGGGCCGAACCCCCACGGCAAGGACGACATCGCCTCTTCCGAAAGTCTCCGACAGGTTCGCGGAAAGCAGGGGCGGGCGTTCCTCTTCGACGTGAACGGACAGGGAGTCTCGGAACGCGAACCTGCCGAGCCCCGACATCATCGCGGCCCCGACGAGGGCTCGGCTCGCCCGGACCTTCCCGGGCCTGAGGGCGTTGTAGGCGGACAGGGCCGTGCGCGCGGCCGGACGCACCGATGGGAGCAGCAGTCTCGCGCGAGCCAGATCTGGGACCACGGTGTAGCGCTCGAAGGTGCGCCAGCCGCTCGGCGCCGGCTCGTCCCCCCGGGTAACCCTGACACCGTCCTCGTCGAAGAGGACCTCCAGGAGCCACAGCAGGTCGGGGCTAACACCGGGACCAAGATCCGCGATCATCGCGCCCAGCCGAAACTGCGGCCCAGGAGCTGTTCAAGTCGGGCGTTCGCCTCGCGGAAGTGCGACTCGAGCTCGGCACGCGTCTCGGGAGCCATCCCCGTGGAGGTCGCCGCGTTGTACCGCGGGAACCCCAAAGGCGTCCACGTCTTCACGCCGAGGAAGGCCGTGACCTCCTGAAAGATGCGCCCCGGTTCGGCGTAGAAGTCTTCGCTGCGGATAACCAGGAGCCGATCGGCGGGGTAGTACCGCAGCCAACCCTGGATCTGTTCGGCGTACTCCCCCCGAGCGACGTAGGAATAGTGCTGGTGCGAGAAGCTCACGTAGGCGGGGTCGGCGAGCATCTTCTCCAGTTCTCCTGCCAGCCGGTCGAGCTCGCGCTCCAGGGCTTCCTCGAACGACAGCGTCTCGAAGCCCAGATCCACCTCGTGGCGGTACTGAGACCACGCCCGCTCGATCGGATCGCGCAACAGGGCTATCAGGCGTGCATCCGGGATGGCGGCAGCCGCGCGCTCCGGCACCCGCGGATCGAACATGTAGTACGGGCTGCTCTCGCACACGTGGAAGGATCCTCCCGTCCGGCGCTCCACCCGGGTCGCGTGCCCACGGGTCGGGAAATGCGAGCGGTACCAGTCCTGTCCGCGCCTGAAGTGTTTGTCGAAGTAGTGGACCTCCTTGTCCAGAAGCGCTCCGGCGATCTGAGGGTGACCGATCAGATGGTTGTAGAGCGAGGTCGTTCCGCCGCGCTGAGTGCCGATGATCAGAAGGTCGGGAAGCATCCTGCGCGAACTCGACGCAGACCCGAACGCTCGGGCGCCGGCGCGCGCCGCCCGCTTGACGGCGTCCGGGACCCACTTCGTATCATTGCTATCGCGCATGTCGACCTCCAAGGCTACGGCACGCGAGCGGAGTAACTCTGGGATCTGGCCGCAGGTCGGCTTCTCCCGGAGGCCGCCCTAGGGGAGGCCGAAGGCGTATACCCGCCCGTCCCGGACTCCGATGTAGACCTTGCCGTTGTTGATGGCCGGCGAGCCGCTGATGCCGCGGGTCAGACAACCCGACGAGCACCACCCCGAGGTCCACAACTCGTCACCGTTGGAGGGATCCAGCGCATACAACCTGTGGTCGAACGAGCCCAGATAGAGCACGTCGTTGGCGAAGGCCGGAGACGAGGTCGAGTAGTCGGCGAGCTTGTGCTTCCACAGGTAGCCGACGAGTCTGCCATCGGTGGCGGCGTCGACCGCATAAGCGACCACGTGACCGTTCATCGGGACCGTGGTCTCCCCGGTGGTGACGTATACGCGCCCGTCCGCGACCGCGGGCGCACTGCGCACGTACCCGTCGCCGGGCGCAACGGCCGCACCGACCCAACGCTTGACACCCGAGGCCGCGTCAAGGGCGTACAGCCTGCCTCCGTCCGAGCCGAAGTAGACCTTTCCGCCCGCGACGGCCGGAGTGCTACGCACTCGGCCCCAGCTGTCGAATTCCCATTTCAGATTCCCGTTGGTCGCGTTGAACGCGAAGAGCTTGCTCTGGTCAGACCCGACGTAGACCGTGCCGTTCGAATACGCAGCCCCGTCCCAGACCGACCACGTGTTGTACTTCCAGATCACTGATCCATCCGCGGCGGACAGGGCGTAGAAGTTCCCACCTCGAGATCCGATGTAGACCACGCCGCCGATGACCAAGGGAGAGCCCGTAACGTCACCACCGAGGCGCTTGGCCCACCTTTTCGCGCCGTTGGCGGCACTGAACTTGTAGAGGTACCCGTCGTTGGAACCGACGAACACGTTTCCGTTGTAGACGGCAGGGGTCGAGCGAACCGGGCCCCCGGCCCACTTGGACCACCTGAGTGCCCCGGTATTCGCCGAATACGCCCAAAGGTGTCCGTCGTCCGACCCGATATAGACGATCCCGTCGGCGATAACGGGCGAGGAGTTGACACCCTCCGTCGAGTGGCCCGCCGACTTGCTCCAGAGGATCTTCATCCTGGAGACGTTCGAGGGAGTCAGGTCGGTCTCGGTCAAGCTCACGCCGGTACGTGCCTCGCTGTTGTGGAACTGAGGCCAGTCGGCGGCCGCCGGGGCGACGGCGAGGACCAAGATCGCGACCGCGGTTAAAGACGCGACCGCCGTGCGACGTCTGTCGGGAATCCTGATCAAACCTGCACCTCCGGGGGGATAGCTCGCCCGCTGGGGGCAGTGCGAACCGCCCTACCCTACCGGGTCGAAGGTCTCGTTGGAACTAGCCGACCGGCTCGGGGTCAGGCGTCATGGGCCAGGGCAGCCCACGCCCGAGTTGTGCCTGGAGCCTGGCGTTGTGAGCCTCGTAGAAGACTGCAAGCTCTTCCCTCGTCGCGGGCGCGATCCGGGAGGTTTTCGGGTGAAAGTTGTGGGCCTGGTAAAGCCCCAGGTCGTACTCGGCCAGTCCGAGGAAGGCGAGAACGCCCGCGTATGCGCCGGCGGGATCGAGGTAGAACTCCTCTGAGATCACGACGTGGACTCGATCGGGTCCGAAGAGCTCGATCCAGGCCGGGAGCAGGTCCGCGTACACGCCCTGGGAACGGTAGGAATGGTGCTCTCTTTCGAAGCTGACGTAGGTCGGATCGGCGAGCATCCTTTCCAGCTCGCCCTCCAGGCGACTCGGCTCGGCGGCGAGGGCGTCCTCGAAGCTCAGAGTCTCGACCCCCTGGCGCGTTCGCTCCCTGTGATGGGAGAACGCGCGCTCGACGGGATCGCGGAGCAGCACGATGATCTTCGCTTCCGGCACGACAGCGGCTGCACGATGCGTTGCCCTCGGATCGAACAGGTAATGGGCGGTCGACTCGCCGGCTATCAGTCCGCCCCTGCGTCTCATCTTCGTCGGAAAGTGAGAGCGGTACCAGCGCTCGCCCCTGTCCCAGTTGTCGTCGAAGAACCGCACACCTTTGCGTGCGACCGCCTTCGGGAAGAGCGGAGCCACGCCCGGATGTGAGAAGAGGTAGGCGGCCATCGAAGTCGTCCCGCCGCGCTTGGTCCCGATGATCAGGAACTCAGGGGAGGGTCTGAGCTCCGCCGTTGCCATGCCGTATGCCCGCAGTCCCTTGCGCGCAACGGTTCTGAGAGGACCGCCGAAACCGCGCGCGGGCCGTTGAGGGGCCTGTGCGGCAACCGGCTCGCTCATCCGCCGTCCCGTCTCAAAGACGAAACCAGTATGTCTAGCCGTAGCACCCGCCGATATCGATGCATCACGGCGGCGAACACAGCCGTGGACACAAGCGCGTACACGATGAAAGTCGAGAGCGTCATACCGAACGCGAACCGTACCAGCAGACCGGATCCGCCGAAGGTGAGCAGGGACGCACCCGCGACGAGGGCGTAACCCCTGCCGAACGGCTTCATGCCGAGGAAGCGCCGGACCTCGATCACGGCCAGAGCGTTGTCGGCGACTATCGAAACCGCCCAGGCCGCCGCAGCACCCTCCATCCCGAAGCGCGGGATCAAGATCAGGTTGAGGACGATGTTCAAGGTCAGGGAGACCGCCGTGTTGAAAAGGTTCCAACTGCTCTTTCCGCCCATGAGAAGGACGACCGTGACGTTGCCGGTTCCCAGGTTCACGAGCATGGCCAGAGACAAGATCAACAGCGCGGTACGGCCTTGATCGAAGCCCTCGCCGAACACCTTGAGCAGGAAGGGCGCGAATACGGCCAGCGCCAGGAACATCGGCCAGGACACCGCCATCAACCACAAGGTTGCGGTCTGATAGACACTCTGCGCGCCCTCGCGGTCTCCACGAGCCAGCAGAGCGCTTATCTGAGGAGCGATCGCGAGCCGTACGGCCTGCAGCGCGAAGGTTCCCACGGTCACGATCCGGCTCGCGGCGCCGTATACCCCGACCTCCGCCGGCGTCTTGAAGAAGCCGAGCAGCAGCAGATCGACCCAGATGACGGTTATCTGGAACGCAGCCGCCAGTCCTCGCGCGATCGAGAACCTCCAGAACTCGGCGCCGACTTCAAGAAGTGAACGCCGGTTCTTGGGGTCCGCCGTACCTTCCGCCTTCGATAGGAGGGAGAGCAAGATGGCGACCGCTGCGATACAGCCCAGCGCCTCCGGGAGCGCCCAGGCCAGAGCCACGTCCGCGGCGCCCAGGCCACCCACAGCCAGCACCAGGATCGCCGCCGGCTTCAGGGCAGGCTTGCCGATCGACTCGATCGCCACGAACGGCACCATCGTCCCGAAGCCCCGGGTTCCCGAGAGCGCTACGTGGGATACCGTGGCGAAGACCAGGAACGGTGCTATCAGGCGGATGAAAGTGGCGGCCTGGGACTCCTCGTTGCGGACGAAGACGTGCCCTAACCATCCAGCCCCGAAGAACATCGCAGAGCCCGCGATGACACCCATCACGGCCACCGGCACAAGCGCTGCCAACGTGACTCTCCTCAGATCGGCGTTCTGACCCAGCTCTCGGAGCCTGGAGGAGAAGCGGACGAGGCCCGTGTCCGCCCCGAGTTCGGAGATGTTCGACAGGATGGTGAATATGGCGACCGACGCGAAGAACACACCTGCACCCTGTCTGCCGTAGTTCCTCGTTACGACGACGACCAGAGCGAAACCGAGGATGCCGCTGAAGATGTAGCCGCCCAGGTTCAGCGCGCTCCCGCGGGCGGTTGAGCGAAGTTCGCGGGCGGCTGCCCCGCTCGAGGACTCAGACACCCTTGCCTGCCCGGTTAGCCATGCGCTGCAGCCTATCTGCGCCAACCAGGTGCAGGCTCACGGCGAGAGCCAGGTAGGGACGGCGTTCCAGGGGGTTGTGTTTCAGGCTTCGAAGAGACCACGCCCATGCCTGCCGGCCGTGACCGAGGGCCGCGTGCGCGAAGGCGACGCGCCCGTACAGACGAGCGACGTTCCGACGATCCGAGCGCAACTCGGGGTGCTTATCGAGCAGGTATGCGATCGCATCGATGATCGTCTGCCATCGGTCCGCGAAATAGGACGTGGCTCCCCACCGAACACGAACCAAAGGTGCGCGCACCGCCAGGATCGGTCCCGCAGCAGCTGCTCTGAGGAGCCACTCGTAGTCCTCCCCGTAGCTGCCGGGGATATCCTCGTCGACGGGTCCGATGGCTCCGAAGAAGGCATCCCTGCGAACGAGCACTGTCGAGGGATGAACCTCGGTGGAGCGTGATCTCAGCAGCTGCTGCAGGGTAACGCGCGTCTCGGCGGGGATCCTCTGCACGCGCCGGGTCTCGTATGCGATCTCGATGCCGGTAGTAACCACCAGGGCGGACGGCTCTTGCTCCAGGGCCGCGACCTGCATGGCGAGTTTGTCCTGAGCCCATTCATCGTCGTCGTCGCAGAAGGCCAGCAGTTCCCCGTTGCCGGCGAGTGCGCCCGAATTGCGCGCCCCAGCCAGGCCGGGCTTGCGAACGTTGGACACGACCTTGAGGGACCTGCCGGCGGGGACCTCGACTTCAAGCTCTGCCGGCTCGCTCTGATCGAAGACGAGCACGCACTCGACCTGCCCCTCGTACTTCTGCGCGAGTATCGCCGCGACCGCGCCCCTGAGGAGCTCGAGCCGGTCTCGGGTTGCCACGACCACCGATACGGAGGGCAGGCGCTCACTCATGAGGAAGACTTCCCCGCATACCCGTATCGAAGGAGGGCCGGAGCGGTGAGCATCGTCACCAGGCGCCGATCGCGGGCCGGCATCGCCAGGCGCCATTCCTCATCCCGGCGGATCTGGAGACTGCCGGTCTTGAAACGCAGAGGGTTACCGGCGACCGTGTGGTTCGGCGCGAGCTCGACGCCCGTCCCACGCAGGAAGCCCATGTCGACCGACGGGAGTCCGGCGAGCGCGATGAGGCGGCCGAGTTCGCCCGGGGGATCCTCGACCAGGCTTTCGTACTTCAGCAGGATCGACGGACGGCCGACCCGCAGGACGTCGAAGATCGCGTTGTAGGAGACCCACCGGGCGGCGATCCGGGACGGACCGACGCGAGCCATGAACTCTCCTCCCCCGGTCACCTCGGGCTTCTCGACAACCTTTCCCCATGAGTAGGCGACGCCCCGCGGATCGCGCACCAGGTGGGCGAGACGCAGGTCGATCCCGGGCACCCTGCGTAGCAGGGCCGCGGTGGAAGCGTGCTTGGACGAATCGACGATCACGCCGGCGCCGGAGACGGCCGCCACCGCCCGGTAGATGCGCGCGAGTGTGTCGGCGTATCGACCCAGCTTCTTCGCGTATGCCCCTCCCCCGGCGCCGGGCATGAGCAGCCGAGGTACGTGTCTATTCCGATCGACGCTGCGCTGCAACGTTTCTAAACCATGCGGATCGAGGCGGTCCCAGCCACCGAACGCTTCTCGGCCGACCTCGGACCAGAATGGACACGCCGAGAAGCTCTCCCCGCAGCCGCAAAGTTCGTCTCGCTGCAGACCGCGGCTCCAGATATGGACCAGCTCGCCGATGGAGAACACCCCCGATACCTGCCCCAACATGCGGTCCACGAGCGTGCTCCCGCTGCGGCCTACCCCGCCGATGAAAAGGACCCTCGTCCCGGTCACGCCTCGCCCCGGCCGCCGATCGGGTAGCCGTAGGCCGCGAGAAGTGGAGAGGTGATCGCCGTCACTATCCGTCGCTCTGTCGCGCCCATCTTCTGGCGCCACTCGTCGTCGAGCCGCAGAGTCACAGGCCCCGTCTTCAGTCGCATCGGATTGCCGTCCACGGTGTGGTTGGTCCCAAGGTTCGCGGTCCCTCCCGACAGGAACGAAAGAGCCTCGTCCGTCGCCTCAATCCCGGCGTGGCGCATCACCTTGAGCAGGGCCGGCTCCGGCCGAGCTATCAGATCCTCGTAGCGCAAGAACATGGACGGCGTCCGCGTCAGACCGACCGCATGAGCCAATGTGTTGTAGAAAAGGTACCGGGCCGACGCGGAGGCGACGCCGTACCTGAGCATGTCGTCTCGACCCATCCCGTCCTCGCGTACGACCTGCTTCTGCCAAGAGAACACGACACCGCGGCTGTCGCGAACGAGGTGAACCATCCGAAGGTCGGCCGCGGGCATCTGCCTGAGCAGGAGCGCGTATGTGACGATCTTCGAGGAGTCCACGATGACCGAAGCGCCCGACACGGTCCGTATCGCTCCGTAGAGACGCGTCAGGGTCTCGACGTAGGAAGCGACATCGCCGTCGAGCCGCGGGGTCAGCTTGGATGACATCACGGCCGGTGGCGACCAGGGCCGGTCGAGTCGTTCGCGCAGTCTCTGGACGCTCGCGACGTCGAGTTCTCCCCACCCTCCGAACGCCTCATCGCCCACCGCCGCCCAGAGCGAGCAGTCGTGGAAGGCGGCGCCGCACCCGCAGAGGCGGTTCTCGATGACCCCGCGCTGCCAGATGTCCCGAAGCTCTCCCGCCGAGAAGACCCCGGGAACCTGTCCGAGCATGCGATCGAGAAGTGTGCTTCCGCTCCTGCCCCATCCTCCGACGTAAAGGATCCTGAGGGAGTCGCTCGTCCCGCTGCTGAATAGTCCCTCCGCCAGCTCGCCGAAACGGGCGACCGCGGATGTCGTTCCGGCATCACCGGCCGGGTCGCGCCTGAATGCGGACGCGTCCTCCAGCGCGCGGTCAAGGAGCGCCCTGAGACCTTCTTCGCTCTCCACCAGGTGAACGGCACCGGCCGCGCCCAACCGGGTCGTGAATCTGATCTGATGATCGTCCACGTGTTCGCCGAGGGAACTCTCTCGCGGTAGCACGACGGGAACCCGGCCGGCGTCGCGGGCTCCCATGATGGTCCCGGGACCTCCGTGGCACACCACGACCGCAGCTTCGTTCAGCATCGCTTCCAATCCCGCCGGACTTAGGAAGTCGCGCCCCTCCGCAGCGATGGGAGGCGCCGACCGGCCGTATTGGATCAGACACCTGGCGCCCAGGTCTCGTCCGGTAGTGGAGTACCAGGCATC
>JANPEZ010000055.1:0-2524 GCA_031423155.1 Actinomycetes bacterium | reverse complement strand
CGCGAAAATGTTGCTCTCCAATGCGCCGACTGCAAAAGGCGCAACTACGTGACCACGAAGAACAAGAAGACGACGACCGGCAAGTTGGAGTTCAGCAAGTTTTGCCGGTTCTGCCGGAAGCACACGGCGCACAAAGAGACCCGCTAGAACTAAGCGATCCTCTGGGGGACGAACGTGGATTGGCTCATGCAGCAGTGGAAGCGCCTGACGACCTTCTTCCAGGAGGTCAAGGCGGAACTGCAGAAAACGACCTGGCCGACCCAGAAAGAGGTCCGAAACACGACGATCGTCGTGATCGTCTTCGTGATCGTGTGCGCGGCCTACCTCTTCCTTGTCGACAAGGTGCTCCAGTCTGGGATGGAAAAGCTCTTCAAGGCGTTCGGACGATGAGCGCGGCGGAGCTCACGATGGAGAAGCGCTGGTACATCGTCCACACCTACTCGGGCTTCGAAGGCAAGGTGAAGGAGAGTCTTCGCCAGCGCGCCGACGCCATGGGGATGGGAGATGTCATCGAGGACATCCTCATCCCGACTGAAGAGGTGGTCGAGGTCAAGGACGGCAAGAAGACGCGCTCAACGCGAAAGTTTTTCCCGGGCTACGTGCTCGTGAAGATGGAGATGTCCGACACGGCCTGGCACGTCGTGAAGAACACACCGAAAGTGACCGGATTCGTCGGAACCGGCAACAAGCCGGTCCCGCTCACCAACGCCGAGGTCGATCGCATCATCAACCAGGTCGCGGTCGCGGTGGACAAGCCGAAGCCCAAGCTCGATTTCAACACGGGAGAGGCGGTGCGCATCATCGACGGCCCGTTCAGCAATTTTTCGGGCCAGGTCGAGGAGGTCAACGAAGACCGCTCGACGCTGAAGGTCCTCGTCACGATCTTCGGGCGGTCGACGCCCGTAGAGCTCGAGTTCCAGCAGGTGGAGAAAATCTAGATGGCGAAGAAAGTCACCGGCTACATCAAGTTGCACATCACCGCCGGCAAGGCGACGCCGGCCCCTCCAGTGGGGCCAGCGCTCGGTCAGCACGGTGTAAACATTATGGATTTCTGCAAGAATTTCAACGCGCGGACGGCTAAGGGAGAGGGCCTGCTCACTCCGGTTGTGATCACAGTGTACCAGGATCGTTCGTATACTTTCATCACGAAGACGCCCCCGGCGAGCGTGCTCTTGGCGAAGGCGGCCAAGGTTGAAAAGGGCTCTGGAATTCCCAACAAGAACAAGGTCGGCCAGGTGACGAAGGCTCAGGTCGGAGAGATCGCGAAGACGAAGCTCCCCGATTTGAACTGCGACACGCTCGAGGCCGCCATCAAAATCATCGAGGGCAGTGCGCGCTCGATGGGTATCGACGTCGTCTGAACAAGACGCGAGGAGTTTTGACCATGCCGAAGCACGGCAAGAAGTACGACGCGGCGGCCAAGAAAGTCGCGAAGCGTTTCTACACCGTTCCTGATGCCGTTGCGACGATGCGAGCGGCGGCCTTCGTGAAGTTCGACGAAACGGTCGAACTCGCGATGCGGTTGGGCGTCGACCCCAAGCACGCAGATCAGATGGTTCGCGGAACGGTGGTTCTCCCGCATGGAGCCGGGAAGACCAAACGGGTCGCCGTGATCGCCGCCGGTGAGAAAGTGAAGGAAGCCACTGCGGCCGGTGCCGATCATGTCGGCGGGGCCGACCTGGTCAAATTGATCCAGGAAGGATTCACGGACTTCGATGCTGTGGTAGCGACCCCCGACATGATGAAGGACGTCGGCAAGCTCGGTAAGGTTTTGGGACCCCGTGGTTTGATGCCCAACCCGAAAACGGGGACGGTGACCTTTGACGTCACGAAAGCAATCCGCGAGATCAAAGCGGGCAAGGTCGAATTCCGCGTTGACAAGACCGCCATCATCCACGTCCCGGTAGGGAAGATGTCTTTCGACGATCAGAAGATCTCCGACAACGCCCTGGCGGTCATTCACGCGGTGCTCCGTGCGAAGCCGTCGGCTTCGAAGGGCAAATACGTCGAGTCCATTTATCTCTGTTCGACGATGGGACCCTCGATTGCAGTCGACCCGGTATCGGTCGAGATTCCAGTGGCTTGAGGTGAACCGTGAATCGCACTGAAAAAACAACCGTAGTGGAATCGCTCGCGGAGAGGTTTCGTACTACGCCGCACGTTATCCTTGCCGATTACAAGGGGTTGACGGCTGGCCAGGCGACCGAGTTGCGCCGCAAGATTCGCGTCGTCGGTGGGACCTACATGGTCTTGAAGAACCGGCTCGCGCGTCGGGGCGCGGAGGGAACCTCCGTTGGAAAGATCGCAGATCTCCTCAAAGGAACCTGCGGACTCGCCGCGCATGCGACGGATCCCATCGCGCTTGCCAAGGTCGTTTCCGAGTTCGCGAAGGATAACCCGCAGTTTCGGCTCGTCGCGTGCGTCGTCGATGCGAAGGACGTCTACAGGGCCGACGGGATCAAGCAGCTGGCGTCGCTCCCGGGTCGACAGGAACTACGCGCTCAGCTCTTGGCGCTCATCAACA
>JANPEZ010000054.1:0-3918 GCA_031423155.1 Actinomycetes bacterium | reverse complement strand
GCTTCTTCGCGCTCGTCACGTTCTTCACGAACGAGTACTGGCAGATGTTCGCGAATGCCTCCCGGCCCAAATTCCTCGTTTCGATCGCGCTCTTCGGGACGCTGGGCGGCGGATTCCTGCTGGTCCGCAATCCTTCGGGGGTTCGTGAGTTGGAGCGTGAGGCGAGCCCCGAGCATCCCCTTACCCGGCGCCAACGGACCAACGTCGGCCTCGTGATCTTCGTCAGCCAGGTCGTACAGATCTCGTTCGTGGTCCTGGCGGTCTGGCTCTTCTTCATGGTCTTCGGCTCGCTGCTGGTGAAGCTGTCGATCATCGAGGCCTGGGCCGGGCACGCACCGCGAGTGCTCTTCGATGTCCCCCTCATGGGAGACTCGGTCTCGGTGACCCGCGAACTCGTGCGCGCCGCCACCGGCACGGCGGCTTTCAGCGGCCTCTACTACTCGGTCGCGATGGTGGTCGACTCCAACTACCGCGACGAGTTCGTCACGCAGATGACCGACCAGATGCGCGAGACGTTCGCCATGCGAGCGGCATACCTCAGGCTGCTAGAGGCCTCCGACGAGGGATAACGCGAACCGTTCGCGACCCTTGAACCGACAGTGAAGTGCGATCAGGTGATGGCGGTTCGCTGCGGACCGCCGACGACAGGAAGGGGAGGACATGAAGGGTTGGAAGAAACTGGGCGTGATCGTCGCTGCCGTGACCATGGGGGTTGCGGCTCTGGCGACGATGTCGGCGGGCGCGAGCAGCTCGAGCGCCAACGGGATCCTGCGGGACGTGAGCGGAACGCGGATGGGTGCTGCCCGCCTCTTCACCATGGGCGACGGGAAGATCCTCGTGCAGGTTTCCGTGTCCGGGTTGACTCCGGGGTTCCACGGATTCCACATCCATACGATCGGATCCTGCGATGCGTCGGGCATCTTCGTCTCGGCCGGTGGGCACTTCAACCCCGGCGCGACGACGCACGGGAGCCACGCGGGAGATCAGCCGGTGATCTTGGTGAACGCCGATGGAACCGGGATGGCCAGGTTCGCTACGGACCGGTACGTGATCGGAGACCTGTTCGACGCGGATGGTAGCGCCTTCATCGTGCACGCGGCCGCCGATAACTACGCCAACGTGCCGACGCGCTACACGGCGACCGGAGCGATAGAGCCCGGGCCCGATGCTGCGACGCTCGCGACGGGCGATGCCGGCACGCGGACCCTCTGCGGGATGATCAAGCCCGCCTAGGCACGGTTCTGAGAAGGGGCGGTCCCTGCTGGGGCCGCCCCTTTCGTGTCTGCACCCTGGACCTGGACCATCACGCGGCCCAATGTGATGAGCATGAACCGTTCCGGCCCCGCCAGACGACAGGCTTGGTGATGAGCACACCGCAGAACCGCCGAGAGGATCCTTCGCTGCTCGCCTCGGTCGCCGACGGCGATCGGGGAGCGCTGAGGACCCTCTACGAACGGCATGCGCCTTGGCTCACCCTTCGGCTGAAGCGCCGGTGCGCCGACCCCGGGATCGTGGAGGAAGTCGTGCAGGACACGTTCGTCGCCGTTTGGAAGGGAGCCCGCCGCTACCGCGGTCAAGGCGAGGTCGCCGCGTGGATATGGGGCATAGGGATCCGCCGTCTCATCGATCGGCTGCGCGCCAGGCCGCTGCCGATCCCGTCGGCATTGGATCGAGGCGGCATCGTTATCTCCGCCGAGGAAGAAGTTCTACTCAGCGTCGAGCACGGAGACCTGGGCATGGCGCTCGACCGGCTCTCTCCAGAGCTAAGGGCGGTCATGCAAGCGACGGCGCTCGATGGCCTGACGACGCGGGAGGCCGCGAAGCTGCTCGGCATCCCTCAGGGAACCGTGAAGACGCGCCTGATGCGGGCACGACACGAACTACGGGAGGCCCTCGCATGATGAGCGATTGGCACGCGGATGAGGCGCTGCTCGCGCGCTACGCCGCGGACGAGCTCGACGACGCGCGCGCATACTCCGTCGAGGCGCACCTGATGGCGTGCCCGACCTGCCGAAACGTACTCGCGCCCATGGCAGATACGTCGCGGATCGATGCGATGTGGGCCGAGGTTGCCGATCGTGTCGATGCGCCGAGCGTCGGGGTCGTCGAACGCGGCCTCCTTCGGCTGGGCGTCAAGGGATATGCAGCCCGGCTGCTTGCGGCGACCCCCTCGCTCCGCCTGTCGTGGCTCGCCGCGGAGGCGTTGGTCCTGGGCTTCGCCGTTCTCGCGGCCAACAGCGCCTCCGGCAGGCCAGAGGCCGACGCGGTCACCTTGATCTTCCTGATGACCGCCGCATTCCTGCCGGTCGTCGGGATCGCCGTCGCGTTCGGACCGGGGGTCGACCCGGTGTACGAGATCGGCGTATCGGCGCCGATGCGCTCCTACCGGCTGCTTCTTCTTCGAGCTACGGCGGTTCTCGCTACCTCGCTCTGCTTCACGTTCGTCGCATCCTTGGCTCTTCCCCGGCTGGATTGGACGGCGGCCGCGTGGCTGCTGCCCTCGCTCGGACTCTCGCTCGGGACGATGGCCCTCGCGACCTATGTGCGACCTCTGCACGCCGCGATAGCCGTAGGGTTCGCGTGGATACTCATCACGGTCGCCGCCGCCTTCGCCCCTTCTGATCCTCTCGCCGTCTTCAGGGTCGGCGGGCAAGTCGCTTCGCTGTTGATAGTTACCGTCTCCACGTGGGTGCTTGCGCACCGGCGAGGGACTTTCGAGGAGGAGATCTTCGTATGAGCATGCCGACCGTCGAAGTAGTAGGTATCGAGAAGAGCTTCCTGCGGACCCGAGCATTGAACGGCGTCACTTTCGATGCGAGCGCTGGGATCACGGGACTGCTGGGACCCAACGGGGCGGGCAAGACGACACTGCTTCGGATGATGGCCACGGTCCTGGCCCCGGACTCCGGCGACCTGAGGCTGCTGGGCTGGGACCCGCGCAAGGCAGACGAGCGCCTGGCGATCAGAAGGCGGCTCGGCTACATGCCGCAGGAGCCGGGCTTCCATCGTCAGTTCACAGCGTTCGAGTTCGTCGACTACGTCGCCATCTTGAAGGAGATGACCGAGCGCCGCGGCCGCCATGACGAGGTTCGCCGAGTGTTGTCCCTGGTCGGCCTCGAGTCCCAAGCGAGCAAGAAGATCAAGAACCTCTCCGGCGGGATGCGCCGCAGGGTCGCCTTCGCGCAAGCGCTATTGGGCGACCCCGACCTGTTGGTGCTGGACGAGCCGACGGCCGGACTGGATCCCGAGCAACGACTCCGGTTCCGCGAGATCGTCTCCGAGCGATCGGCCGACCGGACGGTGATCCTTTCCACCCACCAGACCGAGGATGTCGCGGCGCTGTGTCCGCGCGTCGTGGTGATGCTCGATGGAAAGGCGCTGTTCGATGGGACGCCGAAGGATCTGGCGGATGTCGCACGAGGGCGGGTCTGGATGGCTACCGAGCGAGCAGCCACGGCGCACCTTTCCTGGCGCACTGCCGACGGCGGTCACCGAAACATCGGCGATGCTCCGGCCGAAGCAGACCTTGTGGAACCTACGGTCGAGGACGGCTACCTGCTGCTCGTCGGCAACCGAGCGTTCGAGGAAGAGGCCGCGTGATGCTGGCCCAAACTCGAGCGATGGCGCGCGAGGCCCGAGCGGTGGCGATCCCCTCATCGCACTCGGGAGTCTCCCCTCGGATCGTCGTGGCATTGGCCAGGACCGAGACGCGGCGGATCCTGCTGCACCCCGCTTTCTTGGGGGCTATTGGACTGTTCAGCTTGTTCCTGTTCGTCGTCGCCGGCGGGGCCTCCGTCGGCGGGGCCTCCGCAGGTGGCGAGGGCCCGCAGCTTCGCCCGGGCCTGCTGGCCTTGGGGGCGGCTATCGGGATGGCCGTAGGGGGCCTTCTATCCACGAACCTTGCGGCCCAGCGGGCGC
>JANPEZ010000053.1:0-6956 GCA_031423155.1 Actinomycetes bacterium | reverse complement strand
CGGTCCTGTCCCAGATGCCGAAGAAAGTGATCCCGTACCCGAGCAGATAGCGCTGCCCCGAATGCGTGTACTGGAGGGCGTCGTTGTCGCTCGCGTTCCGGACGGGCGCCGATCCAGCTGGTGCCGGCGCACCCCAACCGGGGGCGTTGGCGGCGGGCGCCCCGGTGGCGGCGGGTGCGGAGCTCTGCGGTACCGCCTGGTTCTGCGGCTCCAGCCCGGCGAACCGGGTCCATGCGTCACGCCATCCGTAGTCGGTTCGTGGGAATCGCTCTACCGGAGCGGTCGAATACTGGCGGTCCCAGATGCCGAAGTAATCCGCCCCGTAACCCAGGACGTACCGGTACCCCGAGTGGGTGTATCGGATCTGCGAGGCCTCGGACGCTGGTGCGACCGCCTGTGTGGCAGCGGCGGCCGGAGCCTGTCCCGGTGCCACCGTTAGGTCGCTGTGGCAGTAGCGGCACTTGATCGCTTCGTCTTGGATATCTTCCGCGCAGTAGGGGCACTTCTTCACGGTTGGCCTTTCCAGGAGAACAACGCCGGTAAGGCTATCTCAAGCGAGGTCGAACCGCCCCCGCAACGACGAAGCCCGGCCACAAGGGCCGGGCTTCGACAAACCTGCCTTAGAACTAGAAGCCGCTCGGGCTGTCTCCACCGGGAGCAGCAGGGGGAGCAGGCGGAGCATCTCCGCCACCACCTGCGGGCATCGACCCGCTGCCGCTAGCGGCGGGCTCTTGGAGGCGCATGTACGCTCCGTAACCGATCGCGAGCAGCAGAACCACACCTACGTAGGCTCCGAGCGAAGCGTAGTTCGAGATGATCAGTACGAACTTGAGCGCTCCGAAACCTAGGACGCCGAATCCCAGATACGCGCTGACCTTCGAGGCCGGCATGCCGACATCGGGGCTCTGCCCCGCCAACTGCATGCCCTCCCACGCTAGCAACGCGAGTGCACCCAGGCCCATGATCACACCGGCGAACCCCGCGTCGCCAGCCCACGCACTGAACTTCGCGCATGCCCCACCCGGGATCCCTACCCCGTAATCGAAGCAGACCTTCTGCCAGGAAAGGATGAAGCTGTCGAGAAGGAGCAGGAGAGCCCCCCCAGCCAAGATCTTGCTCGCCGACGACATCTTCGACATGTCGAAACCGCCTGAACCTGCCATAGCTGCTCCTTTCGAGAGCCTTCCCCTAGGTTGTGCCTACAACGTTGGCATTGAAGCCCGTGGGAGGGGGCGAGTCAATCACGTGGGTGTCTAGACCGTGCAACTCCAAGGACGCCTCCGAGGGCTGCCGCCCCAGCGGCGATCATCGATATCCAGGGAGCAGCGGCCGGTTTCGTCAACGGAGGGCCGTTCAGAACGGCGAGTACCGCCCCTGCTAGAACGATCGAGGCGCAGCCGGCCAGGCCGGCGCACGCCCATCTGCGGGCCGTCTGGGCGGTGATTCGAGCGATCAGCCAGGTGAAGGCACCCGCCGCGGCGCCGAAGCCGGCCATGAGGGACCATCTCCCCGTCCCCCACGCCCCGGCCATGCCCGAGCCCGTCCCGAACCTCGTCCAGGGCAGGAACGAGGCGGCCAAGGACACGAGGATGCCCGAAGCGGCGAGCCTGGATCCGACGCCCGGTTCGACGTGGCCGGGCGCCGGAGCAGGTGCTCCGTCCGCGATCTCATCTGGCAGACACTCGGTTCCAAGGACCCGTCCGCGCACCGGAAGGGCGCAGGCCAGGCAGAGGGCGCGATCGCAGGAAGCGCAGGTCGCGACCGCGGCGATGCCAGGATGTGTAGCGCAGCGCTCGGCGCTTCTTATCGCCTCTGGAGCCATGGGCGAAGCTTACGCTCGAGTGCCTTCCTCGCCGAGGCGTTGACAGGGGCACCCCGCGGTCCATAGCGTGGCCCCCTCATGGATGCGCGAGTGGCGGTTCTCGCCTCGGGGGTCGGCTCCAACCTTCAAGCTCTCTTGGACGATGTCGTCGTAGGGCGCAAGGTGGCTCTCGTCGTCTCCGACCATTCCGATTCGCCCGCGCTGGAGCGAGCGCGAGACGCGCGCGTGAAGGATGTCTTCCTCGATCCGGGCAAGCACGAGTCGCGTGATGAGTACGATCGCGAGCTTCTCGAACTCCTGCGAGGCGAGGACGTCACCCACGTCGTCCTGGCCGGCTGGATGAGGATATTGGGGCCCGAGGTCGTCGAGGCTTATCGGTGGCGGATGCTCAACATCCACCCTTCCTTGCTGCCGGCATTCCCCGGGGATAACGCGGTCAAAGCGGCGATCGACTACGGCGTGAAGGTGGCCGGCGTTACCGTTCACTTCGTAGAGGAGCAGGTCGACCACGGGCCGATCATCCTGCAGGAGTCGATCCCGGTTCTTCGCACGGACGACGAGTGGGAATTGCGCGCCCGCATCCAGGAGCTGGAGCACCGCATCTACCGCGTGGCCATCCGCGCCATGCTCGAGGATCGCATCGAGGTCTTCGGCCGCTACGTGACGATCGACGAGGCGGGCGGCTGGTGACTCAGGCCCGCCCCGTGCGCCGCGCGCTGATCGCGGTGTACGACAAGTCCGGCATCATCGGTTTCGCCGAGGAGTTGGTCAAACTCGGCGCAAGCATCGTCTCCAGCGGCGGAACAGCGGCGACGTTGCGCGATGCCGGGGTAGCCGTCACGTCCGTCGAGGAAGTCACGGGGTTCCCCGAGATGCTCGGCGGCCGGGTCAAGACCTTGCACCCGAAGATCCACGCCGGGATCTTGGCCGACATGCGCAACCCCGATCACGCGGAGCAGTTGAAGGAACAGGCGATCGAGCCGTTCGATCTGGTGGTGGTCAATCTGTATCCCTTCCGCGAGACGGTCGCATCGGGTGCCGGTTTCGATGAGGTCATCGAGAAGATCGACATCGGCGGACCCGCGATGGTTCGTGCGGCGGCCAAGAACTTCGAGTCGGTCGCAGTGATAGTTAACCCCGATCGCTACGAGATGGTTCTGGACGAGATCCGCCTGGAGGGAGGCCTGACCCGCGCGACCCGCTACGCCCTAGCGGGAGAGGCCTACGTCCACACCGCGGCCTACGACGCCGCTGTGGCGACCTGGTTCGCGTCGGGAGAGGAAGGCCTGCCCGCGTTCGTCGGCATGGCGCTGGAGAAAGCCGACGACCTTCGCTACGGCGAGAACCCTCATCAACGAGGCGCGATCTACCGGGAGGCGACCGGGCCCGGCCCGCTTGGCGGGGCTCGCGTGCTTCAGGGAAAGGAGATGTCGTTCAACAACTGGCTCGACGTCGACGCCGCCTACTCACTGGCTGCGGCCCTGCCGGAGCTGTCCGCCGTCATCGTCAAGCACAACAACCCGTGCGGCGCCGCCGCCGGTACTTCGCCTGCCGACAGTTATGAGAAAGCTTTCGCCTGCGACACGGTCAGCGCCTTCGGAGGGATAGTCGCTTTCCACGGCGAGGCCGACGCCGCCGCCGCCGAGGCGATGCGCGAGGTCTTCACCGAAGTCGTCGTGGCGCCGTCCTTCTCCTCCGGTGCCTTGTCCGCATTCTCAGAGAGACAGAACCTGAGGGTCGTCGAGGCGCCGCTTCCCGCGCTGACGGGACTCGATGTTCGCCCGCTGGCTGGCGGAGCCCTGGTTCAAGACCGCGACGTGGTTCTCGAGGACCGTGAAGCGATGAAGGTGGTCTCCGGTCGCGAGCCGACCGAGGCGGAATGGGCGGATCTTCTCTTCGCCTGGCAGGTCGCCTGGCGCGTGAAGTCCAACGCGATCGTCTTCGCGTCGGGGCGGGCAACGGTCGGGATCGGTGCCGGTCAGATGTCCCGCGTGGACGCAGCCTGGATCGCCGCTCGCAAGGCCGGTGACCGGGCGCGCGGCTCTGTGATGGCCAGCGACGCCTTCTTCCCCTTCCCAGACGCCCTCGAAGTCGCTGCAGAAGCCGGAGTCACCGCTGTGATCCATCCGGGGGGTTCGGTCCGCGACGAGGAAACGCTGGTGGCGGCCGAAGCCCACGGCATGGCGGTCGTGGTGACCGGTCGCCGCCACTTCCGGCACTGACCATCTGGTCGCCTTCAAGAGCCTGCCGGTAGGATTCGGCCCGTGACGGCCTCGATCATGGATGGAAAAGCGATCGCTACTCAGATCCGCTCTGAGGTATCCGAGCGGGTGAGGGGCCTTCAGGAAAAGGGCGTCATCCCCGGCCTGGCCGCCGTCCTCGTGGGCGATGACCAGGCTTCTCGCATATATGTCGGCGCCAAGCACAAGGCATGCGCGGATGTCGGCATACGCTCCGAGCAGGTCGACCTCCCGGCCTTCGTAACCGAGGACGCGGTTCTGGCGACCATCCGCCGGCTTAACCGCGACCCGGAGATCCACGGGATCATCGTCCAGCTGCCGGTTCCTCAGCACCTGAAGGAACTGCAGATCCAGATGACGATCGACCCGGTCAAGGACGTCGACGGCCTTCACCCGACCAACGTCGGGATGATGGTCCGCGGAGAGCCGACCTTCCCTCCGGCCACCCCCTACGGCATCGTGGAACTCTTGCTGCGCAGCGGTATCCAACTGGAGGGTCAAGAGGTCGTGGTCGTCGGTTACGGTGAGCTCGTCGGTGCGCCGCTGTCGATCATGCTCGCGCAGAACTCCATCCGGGGAAACGCGACCGTGACTTGCTGCCACATAAGGACGAAGGATCTAGCCTCGCACACCCGTAGGGCCGACATCCTGGTCGCCGCCGCCGGCGTTCCCGAGATGGTCTCCGCCGACATGGTCAAACCGGGGGCAGCGGTGATCGACGTCGGGGTTCATCGGACCGCGAAGGGCCTCGTCGGTGACGTGAAGTTCGACGAGGTTTCCGAAGTCGCCGGCGCGATAACCCCGGTTCCGGGCGGGGTCGGGCCGATGACGGTCGCCATGCTCTTGGTCAACACGGTCGCCGCCGCGGAAGCCCAGGCGTACAGGCAGTGACCGTCGGAGGGCGCCTGGCCGGCATCCTGGCCGGCGGGGGAGTATGCGTCACCGGTGAGATCGTTCCTCCCCGGTCGGCCGGCGCGTCCGGTGTCAGCGCCCATGCCCGTGGATTGGTCGGTTACGTCGATGCTGTGAACGTGACCGACAACCCGGTTGCATCGGCTCACATGTCACCGCTTGCGGGCGTGCGCTTCGTAGCCGAAACAGGCATCGAGCCGACCGTCCAGCTGACGTGCCGGGACCGAAACCGGTTGGCGCTGACCGGCGATCTGCTCGGTGCCTGGGCGCTCGGGGCGCGGAACCTGCTCTGTCTTTCGGGGGATCCACTGACGGCCGGCGACGACCCGGAAGCCACCGCCGTGCACGACCTCAACGTGACGGACGTGATCGGGCTGGCTCGGCGGATGCGGGACGAAGGGACGACATCGACCGGCGCCGAGTTGGCCGAACCGCCGCGGTACTACATCGGCGCAGCGGATGTGCCTTTGTCCGATCCCTACGACCCGATCCGCTTGGAGACGAAACTCGATGCCGGCGCCGACTTCGTCATGACCCAGATCGTCTACGACGTAGATGCTCTCGCTGCATGGGCGGAAACGATGCGAGCCCGAGGCCTCTTCGAGCGGACGAAAGTGATCATCGGACTGGTCCCTTTGAGGAGTGCCAAGGCCGCCCGCTACATGGACGAGCACCTGTTCGGCGTCGCCGTTCCGCCATCGATCGTCTCCGCCCTCGAGGCAGCCGGTGAGGACGCCCCGAACGTCGGCCGGGACCTGACCATCGGCATAGTCAAAGAGATGCTCGCCATCGAGGGCATCTCGGGTGTGCACCTGATGTCGATGGGTCACGACGAGATCGTGCGCGACGTCGTGGAGGGCGCCGGCCTCTTCCCCAGACCTTCGAGGTGACGGCATGACGGCCGACATCATCGTCAGGAACGCCCGTGTGTACACGGTCGATCCGGTCAGACCGTGGGCTGAGGCCGTCGCCGTCTCCGGCGAGCGCATCTCGTGGGTCGGGTCCAACTTGGACGCTTCGGCCCACATCGGGCCGGACACGGAGGTGATCGACGCGGCCGGGCGGATGCTGTTGCCCGGGTTCATCGACAGCCACAATCACGTCCGCCTCGGGTCGAACCCGATGGAAGTCGACCTCGCGGGCGCCCGCACGCTCGATGAGCTGAAAGCCCGTATCCGCGCCCACGCCGACGCGAACCCGGAGCAGTACTGGATCGAGGGCGTCGGGTGGAACTACTCGGCGATGCCCGGGGGACGGCTGCCGACGTGGGAGGACCTGGAAGGCCTCACGGGCGGCCGGCCGGCGTTCCTCTTCTCCTACGACGCGCACAACGTCTGGATGAACCGCGAGGCGATGGCGGTGTTCGGTATCACGCGCGACACCGACGCCGTCGCGTTCGGGCACGTCCAGAAGGACGCGAACGGCGAACCGAACGGCTTCCTCACCGGCTTCGCGGTGATGGGCATCTCCCGCGATGGCCAACGGGCGCTGGAAGGAGTGCTTCCCGGCTACGAGCGCGGCCTACAGTACGAGCGCTCGCTCGAGAGCCTCGATATGGCAACGTCTTTCGGCATCACGACCGTCGTCGAACCGCAGAATTCGCCCGCGGATACGTGGATATTCGAGCGCGCCCGGGACGAGGGACGTCTGCGCTCGCGCCTGATCATGGCGATGTTCCATCCGGTCGGAACGACCGAAGCCGACCGCGCCGAGTTCGAGGCCGCGCGCGCCCGCCTGAACGACGATCGACTGCGGGTCGCGCCGATCAAGCTCTACATCGACGACGTCATCGAGCCCTGGACCGCGGCGATGCTCGAGCCCTACGCCAACCGTCCCGGCGAGCGAGGTGAGACCTTCTGGGAACCTCGCGAGTTCGCCGAGCTGATCACCGACCTGGAGGGTCGCGGCTTCCAGTGCCACATCCACGCGACCGGTGACCGCGGCATCCGAACCGCGCTCGACGCCATCGAACAGGCTCGCCG
>JANPEZ010000052.1:0-10535 GCA_031423155.1 Actinomycetes bacterium | reverse complement strand
CGGTCGCGGTCCGCGCCGAACCCCTCGGGCGCCGCGTCGACGATCGCGCGGAGCTGCCGCGCGCTGCGCACCACGACGGTCGCTTCGTAGCCGAACGCGGCGGTGAGCATCCGTTCGATCCTCGCCGTGAGCGCCGCCGGGGTGCCCGGCGCGGTGAAGAGCACGTTGCCGCTCTGGATGTAGGTGCGCACCTCGTCGAACCCGTCCGCCTCGAAGCACGCGCGGAGATCGGCCATGCGGATCACGTTCTTCCCACCGACGTTGATCCCGCGAAGCATCGCGACGAACCGAGCCATGCCAGCAGCCTACGGGGGCCATCAGGCCCCCGCCCTCCGATCGAGTCATGTCAGACCCTCGGAGTATGGTGCCGAGATGTCGACGAAGGGGATCCGCTCGCTACAGCCGCTCCTCGCCCAGGCCGAGACGGAGCGAGCCGCACAGTTGCAGCACTTCGACTCGCTCGGCTCGAAGGCCGGGATCCTCTTAGGACTCTCGGGAGCTTTGATCGCGCTATCGGGGCGAGGGGTCCTGATCCTCATCGTCGTAGGACGAGCGGCGGCGGTCGCAAGCGCGGGAGCAGCGCTCGCCTCGTTCTGGCCGAGGGCTGTCGGTGCCGTCGATATGAAGGAGCTCAGGGAGGACTACCTCGCGGCCGAGGAGACCTTCACGAAGATCGCATTGCTCGATTCGCAGGTCGAGATGCTCACCGACACGAACCCAGAGCTCAAGAGGAAGGCTCGCAGGTTGAAGATCTCGATGTCCTTCCTGGCTGGGTCCGCACTTCTCCTTGCCATCGGCACGGGCTTACACTGAGCGAGGAGGTAGACGGATGGAACGCGAACCGGACCGGCGACAGACTGCGCTGGACGCTGACACCCTGCTCGAGGAGCCACCGCCCTACGCTCCGGATCCGCGTCTCATGAGCCTGCTGGAGCGAGACGCTCACACGGACACCGCCGCGGTGTGGGCGAAACTCAAACACCGAAACGAGAAACAAGGGCGAGCCAAGAGGTGGCTGTTGGCGCACCTGCGACCCGCCTGATCGCGGTCCGCTCCGACCTCAAGGGCTACGGCCGGTCTCACGGACGAAGCGTGGCTACCGAAGGACCGAGGCCAGCGCCGCGATGTCAGTCGCGTCGGTGCCGCAGCACCCGCCGATCAAAGAAGCGCCCGCGGTGAGCCATACGGGTGCCAACTCCGCCAGCGCGGCGCCCTCGGCTCCGAGCCAGCGCTTCTGGCTCGCGTCCCAGACTCCACCTCGGTTGGGGTAGACGACGACCGGCTTCGACGTCACGGCGCGGGCGGCGACGATCAGCTCCTTAACGAACATCGGCTGCGTGCAGTTCACGCCGACCGCGACCACCTGCGGCGAGGCGGCGACCATCTCGACGACGTCGGGGAAGGACGTCCCGTCGGCGAGAGTCGCGCTGTCGGCGCAGGTGAACGAGAACCACGCGCGCGCCTCGGGTAGTTCAGCCAGAACCTCGACGAGAGCCGCGGCCTCCACCGCGGACGGGATGGTCTCGATCGCGAGCAGATCCGGCCCCGCGTCCATCAACACCTCGATGCGACGGCGGTGGAACTCCGCGAGCTGCTCGGGCGTGAGCCCGTAGCGACCCGTGTACTCGGAGCCGTCGGACAAGATCGCGCCGTAGGGACCGACCGAGGCCGCGACGATCACCTCTCGATCGACGGTCGCCGCCGCGTCCCGAGCGATGGTCACGCTCGCCCGGAGCGCCTCGGCCGCGGCGCCGGCATCCAGACCGAGGCCGGCGAATCCCTCGAAACTGACCTGATAGCTCGCCGTGATGAGAACGTCGGCGCCGGCGTCCAGGAAGGCCCGGTGCGCCTCTTCCACAGCCGAGGGTTCCTCCAACAGGATGTGCGCCGACCACAGAGGGTGGGCCAGGTCGGCCCCGCCGAGTTCGAGCTGCGTGGACAGTCCGCCATCCAGGATCAGGGGCGCGCGCGCGACAAGGGCCTGCGGGTTCATGGACCGAAGGGTAGCGGCGTGACCTGCGTTGTTGCTTCCCGACCGGGTCTGCCTCACCATGTGCGGCACGAGAGGAAGGAGGTGGTCCAGCTTGCATGAACAGCTTGAGACCCTCGAGGTGATCGGCTGCTGAGCCGCCCTCGCGGGCTGAGGCCACCTCCTCGCCCGCATGCCGGGAGACCGGCAGAATCCAACCGAGTCACCGACCGCGCGAGCTCCGGCTGGTCTACCGGACGAAGCCGCAAGGCGGAAGCGCTCACGCGGAAGCAGTGCGCAGCGGGCCGGGCCCCAGGGTCCGGCCCGTTCGCGTCTCGCCTCCCTACTTGCCCATGCGAGGCTCGAGTCGCTTCCCCCTTCACCCGAGCGTTCGTAGGGTGGGCGGCTTCGGATAGGGAGCCCTATTCTGTCGGACAGATTCCGCTAGTCTGCTAGTAGAAGTATCGAAGACGACGTCTGGAGGCGAAGAGATGGCGGATCTGAAGACCAAGAAGGGAACGAAGCTGACGAAGCAGTCGGTCGAGCGCCTCGCGAAGGAGGCCGAGCAGGGCTACGACCTGTCTCGCGCCAAGCGCCAGCGGGTCGGCCCCGGGCGGCCGTCTCTTTCCGAGGGCGAGTCTCCAAGGATCAGCTACCGGCTCCCACCCGATCTATTCGCCGCGGCGGAGAAGAGGGCGAAGGCGCAGGGTCGAAGCCTCAGCGAGATCGCCCGCGAAGCGCTCCGGCTATATCTCGCCGGCTAGGACTCGGCCGCCGCCACTTCCGCAGGGTCGATCCTCGCTCGGTCCCTGCGCAGCCACATCCACGCGCCAGCGGCGACCGCGATGAACGCAAGCCCCGCGAACGCTGCGCGGTCGCCGAACGCCTGGGACAAAGCGCCTCCCGCCGCCGGGCCCACCAGACCCGATGCGGCCCAGACCATGTTGAGCACCGTGCCGACGATCGCGACCGAGAAGTGTCCTCGCCGGGCGCCGACGGCACCGAGCGGATAGGTCAGCGCGACCAACACGCCGGACGTCGCCCCGGCGACCGCCAGGAACGCGAGCGTCGCGAGGGTCGACGAGCTCACGGCCGCGATCGCGAGGCCGGCCGCCATAGCAACCGTCCACGCCGCGGCCAAGCGCAGGTTCGCGTATCGCTCGGCGTGCCGCGCGGTGAGCGCGCTCATCGCGATGAACGCCACCGAGGCCAGCGACAACGCGAGCCCGATGCCCGAAGCCGAGAACCCGTGCGCGTCCAGCCGCAACGGCACGAGCAGTTCGACGGTCATCCACATGATCGACACCGCTAGCGTCAGCACGATGCTCGCAAGCATGAGCTGATCGGCTCCCGCCGCGCGGAGCATGTCGGCTAAGGGTGGACTCGATTCGGGCTCGCGGCCGACATCCGAAGGCACCGCAGCGAGCGCCAGCGTCGCTGCAAGAGCGACGGCGCCGAGAACCCAGAACGGGGCTCCCAAGGAGACCCTCTCTCCGATGAGGCCGACGAACGCCGGACCCAGGAGCGCGCCCACCCCGACGATCGCCGTGGTCATCGCGAGCGCGCGGGAAGCATCCTCGCCGGCGGCGTCGTGGATCCATGCGGTCCCCCCTACCCACATCCCCCCGAGCCCGATCCCGAACAACATCCGTCCGCCCAGGACCAGCGGATAGGTGTCGGCGAGCGCCAGGATCAGGTTCGCAGCCGTGATCAGCACCATCGCCCACAGGGTCAACGTTCGTACCGCGAACCGCCGGCTCAGCGCCCCGGCCGGCAGCGATGCCAGCAGGACTCCGACACTGGCGAGCGTGAAGACCAATCCCGCCTGCGGATCGCTGAGTCCGTACCGGTCACGCAGATCCGGGATCAGCGGGGCGATGCCCGACCAGCCCATCTCGGCCGCGAAGAGGGCGGCGAACAGCATGAGGACGAGAGGACGGCGCATCGGCGCACAGACTCTCACGCCGGCGCGGCCGGGCGCCATCCGAGATAGTTCATGACACTAGTTAGTCTTACGAACTATCATGTGAGCATGCCGTCGACCGCTCCCACCCTCGACCTTTCCGAGATCGCCGCCCAGCTCCGCCACGGGGTGGGCCGGCTGGCGCGGCGCCTCCGCCGGGAGGGCGGGGGTCCGGGCATCACCGCTCCCCTGGTCTCGGCTCTCACCACGATCGAACGTCACGGGACTATGAACGTCGGGTCGCTCTCCACCCACGAGCAGGTCCAGCCGCCGACCATGACCAAGATCGTCGCCGCGCTGGTGGACGATGGACTCGTTACCCGCACCGCCGATCCGCTGGACGGGCGCGTGGCTTGGCTCTCCGTCACACCCGCCGGCCGAAAGCTGCTCGCTCAACGGCGCCGCCGCATGGACGCCTACCTGGTCGCGCGGCTAAAGGCTCTTGCACCCGAGGACATCGCGACCCTCGAACGAGCGGCGCAGATCGTGGCGCAACTAACCGAGGACCCCAAGTGAGCCGCTTCACCGTCGGGGCCCGTCGCACGTTCTCTTCCCTTCACACCTCGCGCAGCTTCCGGCTGTACTTCGTCGGGCAGATCATCTCCTTGATCGGGACCTGGATGAACGCGACCGCCACGGCCTGGTTGGTCCTGAAGATCACGGGCTCGGGAGTCGCGCTCGGCGTGAACACTGGCCTGCTCTTCCTGCCGATCCTGCTCTTCGGGGCCTTCGGAGGCGTCATCGCCGATCGTTTCGACAAGAGGAAGATCCTCATCTGGACGCAGGCCGCACAGGCCGCGGTCTCGATGGCTCTCTTCGCGCTGGTGGTCACCGATGTCGTCACACTGCCACTGGTCTACGCCCTCTCGGTCGCGAGCGGACTCATCACGGCTCTCGACAACCCCACCCGTCAGAGCTTCTACGTCGAGATGGTCGGCGAGGACAGCCTAACCAACGCGGTCAGCCTCAACAGCGCGATGTTCATGGGTGCGCGCGTCGTAGGCCCTGCCCTGGCCGGTCTCATCATCCACACGCTCGGCCTCGCGGAGTGCTTCCTGTTCGACGCCGTCTCCTACGTTGCGGTCATCATCGGCCTGGCGATGATGCGACCGCAGGACATGCATCCGCAGAAGCACACCACGCGCGAGAAGGGTCACCTCATGGCGGGCCTGCGCTACGTTTGGCGCAGCGACGAACTGCGCCGGCCACTCATCGTGCTGGCGATCCTGTGCACCTTCTCCTTCAACTGGTCGGTGCTGGTGCCATTGCTTGCGGTGCAGACATTCCGGGGTGACGCGGGGACCATCGGCGCCCTCAGCGCGATGACCGGGGTCGGCTCGCTTGCGGCCGCGCTCTACATGGCCAACCGCGCCGCCGAGCCGACGATGCGCCGGCTCGCGCTGTTCGCCTCCGCGTCGGGGCTGGCGCTGATCTTCGCGGGTCTTCCTCCGACGCTCGGTCTTGCCTACCTCTTCGTGATCCCCATGGGCCTTTGCCTCATGCTCATGCTCATCACCGCGAACTCGATGTTGCAGCACGCAGCCAAGCCGGAGGCGCGCGGCCGGGTCATGGCCCTCTACTCGATCGTGCTGCTGGGCTCGACTCCGATCGGAGCGCCGATCACCGGCTGGCTCGGCCAACACGTCGGCGTCAGGTGGGCGTTCGCGGCCAACGGCGCGGTGGCGCTCGCGACGGGCCTGGTCCTCCTCTGGCGCCGGCGCGAGAACGTCGCGGACGTATCAGAAGTCACCGACGCACCCAGCCCGGAATCCGCCGTCGCCTAGAGTGTCGGAGGTGCCAGGTACGGTTCGCAGATGCATCGTCGGCGCAGGTGGCGCGATTACTCGACCGAGTCCGGCCGACGGCCGGTGCGCGACTTCGTCGCCACGCTGACCGACGCGGACGCCGCCGCCGTGGTCGCAGCCATGAAGGAGGTAGCTTCGGAGGGCCTGCCCGCAGCCCGACACCTCCGCGGTGAGATCTACGAAGTGAGAGCCGACGGCGATCGAGCCACCTTCAGGATCCTCTTCGCGCCCGAAGGGTCGAGAGGTCAGATCCTCCTAGCCCTCCAAGCCTTCGGAAAGAAGCTCAGAAGACTCCACCCGAGACCATCCGCCTGGCAGAACGCAGGCTGCGCGACTGGCGATCCCGGGCCGGTCGATGATATCGTTATCGATATCTCTTATATGAGATATCGCCGCCCGATCGGAGAGAGACGAAGAGATGGCGAAGAGGAAGGACTTCCTGGACGAGGTCGTCGAGGAGCGCACGCGAGCTAACCCGGCGTTCCCGGAACTGGTCGACGCCGCGGTTCGAACCAGGGCGCTCCTGAGGGACCTCGCGGCGCGGCGACTGGAGCTAGGCCTGAGCCAGACACAGGTTGCAGCTCGGATGGGAACATCGCAGTCATCGCTAGCCAGGCTGGAGGGAGGCGACACCGACCCCCGCATCTCGACCGTCGAAAGGTACGCCCTCGTTCTCGGAGAGGAGCTCTCTCTCAAACGGAGCTCGCGTTCCTGATCTGTCGGACGCTAGCGCGGCCTCACGGGCGAACCGGCCCCGCAGGGGTCGTCAGGGCGCGGGAGGCATCGGAGGCATCGGAGGGACCGAACCGCCACCGCCGCCTGCCGCGGCCTTCTCCCACGCTCGGTTCAGGTGCTCCTGCATATAAGTGGGATTCGCCAGCGAGAACACGAGCATGATGACGATCACGAGCGCCGGCTCGAGTTGCTGCTGAACGCCCGCGCGCTCCTCGAGTCCTCGGATGTGCTGGGCGGTGTTGTAGATCGCGATGAAAGGCGGAACGATGATCAGCCACCCGAAGCTCGTCGCTGATCTTGTAATACCAGACGAAGAAGTAGATCCCGAGCGTTATCACCGAGAGCCCGAGCACTCCCAGCGGGTTCCGCTTGAGAACCTGCTGACCCCCTACCGAGATGTTCTCAGCCACAAGGAGCCCTCCTCGTCAGATGACGCCCTGGGCCAGCATGGCGTCGGCGACGCGGGTGAAGCCGGCTATGTTCGCGCCGTGGAAGTAGCTGCCCGGCTTGCCGTAGTCCTCGGCGGTCTCGCGGCATTGCTGGTGGATCCGCCGCATGATCTCTTTCAACCTGGAGTCGACGACCTCTCGGTCCCAGGTGTCGCGGATCGCGTTCTGTGACATCTCCAGACCGCTGACCGCGACGCCACCGGCGTTCGCGGCCTTGCCGGGCCCGTACATGACGCCCATGTCGAAGAACGCTTGGACGCCATCGGGAACGGTCGGCATGTTCGCGCCCTCGCTGACGATCTTCACGCCGCCGTTCGCGATGTTGACGGCGTCCTTCTCGTTGATCTCGTTCTCGATCGCGCTCGGGAACGCGCAATCGGCCGGAACCGCCCAGAGCGGGTTGTGATCGCCGGGCTCGGCGGGAGTGAACGTTGCGGTCGGGTACTGGTCGGCGTACTCACGGATCCGGCCGCGCCGCTCGTTCTTCAGTTCCATGACCCACGCGAGCTTCTCAGCGTCGATGCCGTCGGGGTCGTGGATGAATCCGCCGCTGTCGGACAAGGTGATCGCCTTGGCGCCCAGATCGTTCAGCTTCTCGACCGTGTACTGGGCGACGTTGCCCGAGCCCGAGACGAGGCAGCGCTTGCCCTCGAGCGAGTCGTCCTTCGTGGCGAGCATCTCCTGTGCGAAGTAGACGGCGCCGTAGCCCGTGGCTTCCGGTCTTATCAGCGAACCGCCCCAGCCGAGGCCCTTGCCGGTCAGCACACCGGTGAACTCGTTACGGATGCGCTTGTACTGGCCGAAGAGGTAACCGATCTCGCGTCCGCCGACACCGACGTCACCGGCCGGCACATCGGTGTTCGGGCCGATGTGGCGCTGAAGCTCCGTCATGAATGATTGGCAGAAGCGCATGACCTCGGTCTCGGACTTGCCCTTGGGGTCGAAGTCGGCGCCTCCCTTTCCCGCGCCCATCGGCAAAGTCGTCAGGGCGTTCTTCAAGATCTGCTCGAACGCGAGGAACTTCAGCTTTCCGATGTAGACGGCCGGGTGGAAGCGAAGGCCGCCCTTGTAGGGACCGATGGCGCTGTTCATCTCGACCCGGTAGCCGCGGTTGACCTGAACCTCGCCGCTGTCGTCTACCCACGGAACCCGGAACATGATGACGCGCTCGGGCTCGACGATCCGCTCGATGATCTTCGCCTCGCGGTACTCCGGGTGACGGTCCAGGACCAGCTCGACGGACTCCATCACCTCCGTCACGGCCTGAAGGAACTCGGGCTCGTGGGGGTTCTTCGCGGCGACGCTTGCAAGTAGCTGGTCGACGTACTCGCTCATCTCTCGACCCTCCCAGACGTGGTGGGCGGCAGTCTATGCCAGATGCGGTGGCCGGGTCCCGGGGCTTTCGGCCTACGAAAACCCGGCCGTGAGCACCGCCGTCCGGCCGGTAGCCTTTGTCTTTATGCGCGCCGACCCTTCGTTCACGCCGATCGAGACGGAGCGGCTGCTGCTGCGGCGATCGCTGCCCAAGGACGCCGAGGCCATCTCGGCCTACCGCAGCGACCCGGAGGTCCACCGCTACCAGGGGTGGGCCCACACCGACCCGGAGGGGGTTCGCCGCGACCTTCTGGAGATGGTCCCGCGCATGCCCGGACAGCCGGACGGCTGGGTGCAGTTCACGGTCCTTTCGGGCGAGACCGGCGAGATCGTCGGCGACGTCGGACTCAGCCCGGCCGATGACGACCCGGGAGTGATCAAGGTCGGTTACACCATCTCGCCTCGGTTCCAGAGTCTCGGATATGCGAGTGAGGCGGTCGGCGCCCTGGTCGAGTACTCCTTCCAGACCCTCGAGACCGAAGTGGTCAGGGCGTACGCGAGCGCCGAGAACGTCGCATCGATCCGCGTCGCCGAGAAGGTCGGCATGATCCTCATGGAACGCTTCGAAGAACTCGAAGACGGCCAGCTCTGGCACGGCGTCCGCTACGAGATCCGCGCGCCGAGCTAGGTCTCCGGAAGCGGGGGCGGTTGGCCAAGGCCCCAGGCGTTCAGGCCCCCGTCCACTACGATCGTCGTTCCGGTGATGTAGGCCCCGGCGTCGGATGAGAGGAACGCGATCGTCTCCCCTATCTCTTCGGGACGGCCGAGGCGGCCAAGCGGAACCTCGCGCGTGGCGGTTTCGACGACATCGGCCCCGTAGCCGGCCAGACCCTCGGTGTCGATGTTGCCCGCCGCGATGCAGACCGAGCGGATGTTGAAACGACTCCACTCCAAGGCGAGCGAACCGGCCAGGCTCTCGAGCGCAGCCCGCGCGGCCGATGCGTGCGCGAACCAGGGGATACCGCGGCGCGGGGAGAAACCTATGAAGACCACGAGGCCGCCGCGCCGCGGGATCATGCTGCGCGTCGCGACCTCGCGCGTCAGGTCCCAGGCGGCATCCAGCGTCAGTCGATGCACCGCGCGGAACCCTTTCAACGAGATCTCCTCGGCAGGCGCGATGAACTGGCCCCCTGCGTTGTTAACGAGGACGTCTATCCGGCCGAATCGCTCGAGGACAGCGTCGAGCATCGGCGCGGTCTGCTCGGGTTCGCGGATGTCGGTCGGGATCGCGAGACACTCGCCGCCGGTAGCTTCGATCGCCGCGCGGGTGGCCTCGAGCGGTTCGGGGCGACGGCCGCAGATCGCGACCTTCGCGCCGGTGGCTGCGAACGCCATGGCCGTCGCGCGGCCGATGCCGGTACCACCGCCCGTTATCAACGCGACCTTGCCCGCGTTCGCGCCGGCGGCGAGCGAACCGCTCATCGGCCGAGCCACCGGGGTTCGCGACCTTCGGCGAATGCCCGAGGACCTTCGAGCGCGTCTTCGGACTCCAGGGCCCGCTGGTATTGGGGAAGGCTGCCATCACGCAGGGCCGCGTAACCGCCCGCGACCGAAAGGTCCTGCGTCGCATCCACTATCGCCTTGGTTGCGCGTGTGGCGAGAGGCGCTCCGGCGACGATCTCGGCTGCAATCTCGCGCGCTACGCGCATCAGGTCGGCCGGCTCGACGACCCGGTTCACCACTCCCCATCGCTCGGCTTCCTCGGCGGTCATCCGCCTGCCGGTCAGCAGCATCTCCATGGCGATCGCTCTGGGCAACAGCTTGGGCAGGCGAAGCACTCCGCCGGCGTCGGCAACGAAACCGAGTCGCACCTCCGGCAGGAACATCTCGGCACCGGCGACCGCCACGATCAGGTCGCACGCCAGGGCCAGTTCGAACCCTCCGCCGGCGGCCAGACCGTTGACGGCGGCGATCACGGGCTTGTCCAGGTCGAACATCTCGGTAAGGCCCGCGAATCCGCCGGGGCCCCAATCCTCGGAGTCACCCGCGACAGCGGCCTTCATATCCCATCCGGCCGAGAAGAACCGTTCGCCCGCCCCCGTCAGGACGGCCACCCTGAGCGCATCGTCGTCCGCGAAACTCGCGAACGCTTCATGCAGCTCGCGGCTGGTCGCCGAGTCGATCGCGTTGGCCTTGGGCCTGTCGATGGTCACAACGACCACGGGCCCGTCGGCCTCGATCCTCACACCGCTCATCGGGACTTCGGCTTCTTCACGGGCATCTCCTCGGTGTGGTCCAGC